>NZNP01000023.1 GCA_002694945.1 Gammaproteobacteria bacterium | reverse complement strand
GGTGTACGAGACGAAGCTGAAATTCGAGGCCATCGCAGAACGTATATCGGGTCGATGCCTGGCAAAATTATTCAGAAACTTTCGAAGGCTGGCGTTAAGAATCCGCTGTTCCTGTTAGATGAAATCGATAAAATGGGTCAGGATCATAGGGGTGACCCTGCTTCTGCTTTGCTGGAGGTATTGGATCCTGAGCAAAATAATTCCTTCAATGATCATTACATGGAAGTGGATTATGATCTGTCTGAAGTAATGTTTATCTGCACATCGAATACGATGAATGTGCCTGCCCCTCTACTTGACCGAATGGAAATTATTCGAATCCCAGGCTATACGGAAGAAGAGAAGCTAAACATCGCGTCTCGCTATCTAGTACCGAAACAGATGGACAACAGTGGCCTCAAAAAGGGAGAGATTGAAATTCCTGATCGGTCCGTTACCGATCTGATTCGTTATTATACAAAGGAGGCGGGCGTCCGCGGCTTGGAAAGAGAGATCGCGAAAATCTGTCGGAAGGTTGTAAAGAAAACCGCGCTCTCTCCTGAAAAAGAGGAGGTCCCCAGCGTTATAACTACAGAAATGCTTGAAGAATACTCGGGTGTTAAAAAATATAATTTTGGTAGGGCCGAAGAGGAGGATCAGATCGGGCAGGTGACTGGTCTTGCGGTAACTAGCGTTGGAGGTGAACTTCTATCCATTGAGGCGGCTGCTGTTCCTGGAAAAGGGCAATACATTCGTACCGGTTCTCTTGGCGACGTAATGCAAGAATCTATCCAAGCGGCTACGACAGTTGTCCGCAGTAGGTCGAAGGTGCTTGGAATTCCCAATAATTATCACGAAAAATACGATCTTCACATTCATATGCCAGAGGGAGCAACTCCCAAAGATGGGCCAAGTGCTGGCATTGCTCTATGTACAGCTATGGCATCAGTGCTAACAGGTATACCCGCTCGCTCTGATGTTGCTATGACGGGAGAGATTACTCTTAGGGGGCAGGTCTTAGCAATTGGTGGGTTGAAAGAAAAGTTGCTGGCGGCTCATCGTGGCGGTGTCAAAAGAGTGCTGATTCCCGATGAAAATCAGCGAAGCTTAAAGGAAGTTCCTGACAACATAAAAGCAGACCTCGAAATCATTCCGGTTAAATGGATCGACGAGGTGTTGGAAATCGCTTTGCAGAGATCTCCTGAGCCGTTAGTCGAAGAGCTGGAAGATGACGGAAAAGAGGAGCTGGAAAAGAATAGCGAAAACGACCAAAGCCCCAGAATTAGCACTCATTAGCGACTTTTGGCTTGAATAAGCTCTTTTCGTCGGCTATAACTACAGTTGGCACAGGGCTATCGCATAGGGATATGTAAACCATCGTTAACTACTACAAAAAAGGGGTAGAGTGTGAATAAACAAGAGCTGATTGAAAACATTGCAACATCCGCCGATATCACCAAGGCAGCCGCAGGCCGAGCACTGGATTCGATGATCGACTCGATCGCTGACTCACTAAAAAAAGGCGATTCTGTCGTCCTTGTTGGTTTCGGTACGTTTAGTGTCAGAGATCGTGCAGCGCGCACTGGCAGGAACCCACAGACTGGAGAAGAAATTCAGATAGCGGCAGCTAAGGTTCCAGCTTTTAAGGCTGGCAAGGCTTTGAAAGACGCTGTCAACTAGTTATCCGAGGAATTTCAAAAAACGGCGCCAATTGCGCCGTTTTTTTGTTCTTTAGTAATGTCTCATGGTCCGGTGCGTCTAAGCAGAATCGGATCAGGTCGGTGAGCAGAGTACATAATTATTTATGGCGAGACGATAACTTTTCATTTCTAAAACTATACGTCCTGTTATCTAGTCGGTTTGAGATACCCTTCCAATAATCGATATGCGTTCACAGCTAACGTTCGACTCAAGAACCAAGCCTTCCAACGGTGTCTGCAAACNNGNTACTTGTCAATTACGCTCAAGGTCAATTTGGTCTAAAATATTGCNCTTCGGANTTTAGNGGTTATACGCATGATGATTCAGCGTATGAGAGACGGTACTNAGGGTATCATGGCCAAGATCATTATTGGCTTGATATGTATTGTTTTTGGTCTATTCGGTTTCGGGTCGATCGGCACATTCCTTAACCCGGTAGCAAAAGTCGCGACTGTCAATGGCGAAGATATTACCCAGCAAGATATGGAAATGTCTGTGGAGCGCAGACGAAGGATGTTGATGGCCCAGGAAACACCGTTTGATGAAGATCGGCTTCGCGAAGATGTTCTTGAGTCTTTGGTAACACGTACTGTTTTGTCTCAGATGGCGGAAGACTTGGAACTTTACTTCAGTGACGCTGAGCTGGACGCAGAGATCGTTGCTAGCCAGGCTTTCATGGTTGACGGTCAATTCAATGGGCAGCAGTTCCAGCAGGTCATCGCGGGCGCAGGTTTTACCCCTATGAGCTATCGAGCAGAAATTCGAACTGATAGGTTATTTGATCAAATGGTAACTGGTATCGCTCAGTCTGCTTTTATTACTGGTAGAGAAGCTGAGCGGTTCGAAGATTTACTTGCTCAACGAAGAGATATCGCCTTTATAAAGATCCCCACGTCAGACCTACTTGAAGAGGTGATCATTAGTGACGAGGAAGTTAACGATTACTACAACGCTAATTTGTCTGATTTTGTTACCAAAGAAACCATCGATATCCAATACATCGAGCTTGATCGGCGATCGCTAGCAATGGCCTATGACNTTGATGAGCAAGAACTACAGGAGTACTTCNATGATAATAAGGCCAGCTACTCGACTGATGAGCGTCGTCAAATTGCTCATATTTTGGTTGAGACTTCGGAAGANACAGATTACGAAGTNGCGCTCGCGAAGGCNGATACGACTTATCAGAGGCTCGCTGCTGGTGAGGATTTTGCGAGTGTCGCGCGCGAGGTTTCTGACGACTTAGGTTCTAGCGAAAGTGGGGGTGACTTAGGCCTGAATCCGCGCGGGGTATTTGCGCCAGAATTCGAAACCGTCGCTTTTAGTTTAGCGTTAAATGAAGTATCTGAACCTGTGGAAACAGATTTCGGTTTTCACATTATCAAAATCCTTGACGTGGAAGCAGCTAACACACCTTACCTCTCAGAGGTTCGAAATGAAGTTGAAGAGAGCTATCGCTACGAGGTAACAGAGGATGAATTCGTCTCCAAATCGTCTCGCATGGCCGAGATGCTTTTTGAAAATTTCTCGGAACTCGAAACAACAGCTAGTTCGCTCGAACTTGAAGTTAAGAGCACGGGACAAGTAAACAGAGATTCGGAGCATCCTCTCTTATCTTTGCCTGGTGTTACCGACGCCGCGTTCGGGCCCGACGTTCTNCTTGATGGTAATAACAGCGATGTCCTTGAGGTATCAGATGATCTGCATATTGGCCTGAGGGTGATCGATCACATGCCGAGTAAAACNCGATCTTTGGACGAGGTTAGTTCAGATGTGGCCTATATCTTGAAACGCCAGGGTGCTGCGCAGTTAGCAGAAAGAAAAGCTCAACAAGTTGTAGATGCAATCGAAAGCGGTTCGCTTGCGCAGTTTGTCGCTGACGAACTCGGCTACGTTTGGGAGTTAGCGCCAGCCTCATCACGTTTTGAAGAAGATGTTGACCCTTTTGTGCTTTCAGAAGCTTTTAATTTGGCCAGGCCCGAAGAGAATAAAGAGTCAGTAGGCAGATCAAGGTTCCCGAATGGTGACGCCCTCGTTTTACGAGTTTCTAGTGTTTCCACCAGTGAGGAAAGAGAAGTTCAGCAAGCAGAGTTGGCTGGGATAAATGAAAGTCTTGCTAGGCAGTCGGGCATCAACGATTTCGATGAATTTCAAAAAAGTCTCCGCCTAGAATCTAATTTGGAACGCGTCAATTGATCTGTGANGTCACATCGATATACAGTACTAGCCGTTCACCTGGGTGTATGTATTTTCGGGTCGAAAGGTTATCATTCCAGCTTTCAATGTCCGCTANGCTTACATTGAATTTGCTGGCAATAAGTGAGAGGGACTCCCCATTCCTGACTCGGTAGTTGAGTTTCCGCAGTCGCCGTGTATTTGGCTTTTGCGAGGTGAGAGTGATTGGCTCTCCAACAGCAGGTCTTGGCACAAAGATTTTAAGNTCNTTNCCAATATATAGCTTNGAACGCGTACCCATGCCATTCCANTTAGCNAACTCCCTCATGTCAACNCCATAATCGCGCGAAATCTCCCAAAGTGAATCGCCGGGCGCNATGGTGTGAATAATTGGAGCTGAGCCATGGNTCCTTTCAATGGCAATCTGCTTCCTCTCNAGCCGTGCGGAGCTAGTCATGTTATAACTAGATCCGTGGTTAGGAGTTGGTATAAGAAGTGAATCTCCAACTCGGATCATCGTTCCTTTTATTTTGTTGATGTTCCTGATTGTTTCCACTGTTGTATTAAATCTTTGGGCTAAGATACCCAAGGATTCGCCGTCGCTTACTTTATGACGATGCCAGGTGACGCGTTGGGCGGCCGGTAAATCCTTAAGTGCTAGCTTGAAATTCTCAACGGATGCGATCGGTATAAGAAGATCATGAGGNCCTTCAGGGTGGGTGGCCCATTGATTNAAACCGGNATTGAGGGTGTACAGTTCCNTGCTNCTAATCCCCGCAAGNGATGCGGCGACATTAAGGTCCAACTGTCCGTTAATATCCACTTCCTCCCAATATGGCTTATTAGGAACAGGAGGTAACTCCATGTTGTATTGTTTAGGATTTGCAATGATCTCGCTTATCGCTAGGAGGCGAGGGACGTAGCTCTGAGTTTCTCGCAGGAGATCCAGTCTCCAAAAATTAATTTGGTCACGTGGCAGAGAACTTTTCCTGATTGCTGAAAGGATATTGCCTTGCCCTGAATTGTAGGCCGCCAACGCCAATATCCAATCTCCATCAAAGAGTTTGTGAAGATACTTAAGATAGGAAACCGCTGCTCGAGTTGATGCTCTGACATCCCTCCTGCCGTCATACCACCAATCAATGTCTATTCCGTAAAGTCGAGCTGTACCAGGAATGAATTGCCACAGGCCTGCTGCGCGACTGTGTGAATAAGCAAAAGGGTCGAAAGCACTTTCCACGATAGGCAAAAGTGCAAACTCCATTGGTAGCTCGTTTTTTTCGAGTTCTTCTGTAATGTAATGTAAATGAGGCGCCGCACGTCTAGACACCCTTTCAACGTATTCTGGGTTCCTTTTAAACCACTCGACTTCTCGATTAACTCGCTCTCGTGATAGCTCCCTTTCTAGCGAAAATCCTGCTCGTAATCGATCCCAAATGTTGTCATAAATAGGTTCTACTTTGTTAACGGGAACGGTTATTTGGTGCTCAGGCTCAGCGACCGTGACTATTTCAGAGACGACGGTAGTTTCCGCTGTGTGATTGATTAATTCATCTTCTGAGTTGGTTGATTTGTTTTCTATGTTAGATGCGTTCTGACAAGCTGAGAGTATGAAAAGAATGAAGCACAGAAAAATATTGCCTGAGACGCGCATAGCAAATAAGGAAAACTTGTTGTGAGTTTAGTATAACGGAACTGTTAAGCACGCCAAGCTTGATTATAATTAGTAGGTTATATAGGAAATTTCAGATTATTTGTATGCAAAGTGCGACTCCGCTCAGCAAGGACTCATGGTCGAATCTTCATGCAATTCGTCAATGGTTTGATACAGAGCTGGGACTTCACGTACTCGATACAGAAGCTGCTTTACTTGATCAGTTGTTACCTGCAATGTTCGGCTACCATCTTGCTCAATTTAGCGTTCAAGAGCGTCCATTGTTCTCATCCAGCAACATTCGGAACAAGTTTTGCTTCTCGTTAGATAGCTCGTCTCAAAACAAGGTAATTGCAAGTCCTGTGAATCTTCCTCTGACAGATGACAGCATTGACGTCATGTTAATTCATCATTTGCTCGACTTTAGCGATTCAATCCAAGAAATTCTTCGTGAGGTCAGTCGCGTTGTTATGCCTATGGGGCATGTTGTCTTGATGGGCTTTAATCCAATTAGCATGTGGGGATTTTGGAAAGCCATAGCTCGACACTCAGGCCATGCCCCTTGGAATGGCAGGTTCAGCAGACCGGGACTTTTGATGGATTATTTGAACCTTTTAGATTTTAAAATTGATCGAGCGCAGTATGCTATCTACGGTCCGCCGGTTGCTCGCTGGTCCCGGAGGGTTAATGATTACTCTAAGGGTGTCAGTCGACGACTGAACCTGCCCATTGGATCGGTCTACCTTATTGTCGCTCAGAAGCACGTGGCCTCGATGCGAGCGGTAAAGCCAATTTGGCGCAATCGACCCTCCCTTGGGAGATTGACGGCTGTTCAGTCTGTAAGACATGATTAATGTTGAATAATATATATGGAAAAGCACTCTGAGTAAGGAAAAGATATACGTCTATACAGATGGGGCCTGTCGAGGGAATCCAGGACCTGGCGGTTGGGGAGTTCTACTAAAGTCTTCCGATCGGGAAAAAGAGCTTTGGGGTGGAGAGCCTGAAACAACGAATAACCGAATGGAATTGCAAGCGGCGATTGAAGGACTCCGAGCTCTTAAGAAGCCATCTTCAGTTCTTCTAACAACCGACTCCCAATATGTTAGGAAGGGTATTACCGAATGGATTAGAAGTTGGAAGAAGCGAGGCTGGAAAACGGCAAGCAAAGCCCCGGTAAAAAACCAGGATCTTTGGCTACAGTTGGATACTTTGGCGCTTACCCACGAGATTGAATGGTGTTGGGTTAAAGGCCACAGTGGGCATGCGGAAAACGATAGGGTTGACGCTTTGGCGAACAGAGGCATTGACGAATTATGAGGCAGATAGTTTTAGATACTGAAACTACCGGGCTGGAAATCCAAGAAGGTCACCGAATAATTGAAATAGGCTGTGTTGAGATCGTTGGTCGAAAATTAACTCGCCGCCACTATCACCAGTATATAAATCCGGAAAGGGATATAGATGATGGCGCTTTGGAGGTTCATGGCATCACCCGTCAATTTCTGGAAGACAAACCTAAGTTTGCTGAGGTTTGGCAAAGCTTTTTGGAATTTGTGGAAGGCAGTGAGCTCGTGATCCATAACGCGGCGTTTGATATAGGTTTTCTTGATCACGAGATTAGTTTGTTTGATCCGTCTCTGGGCTCGCTCACCGGCTATTGTCAAGTTACAGANAGNCTTGAACTGGCTAGNCATAAGCACCCTGGTCAGAAAAATAATCTCGATGCTCTATGTAAACGNTATGACGTTGACAANTCGCAGNGAGANCTNCACGGNGCTNTACTTGANGCTGAGATACTGGCAGATGTNTATTTGCTTATGACNGGTGGTCAGGTAACGCTTGGTCTGGGNGANGAANTNGAGANAGCCANTANTGNTNATTCTTCCNTTNAGNTNGCAATTGATAGATCNGCCTTGAAGGTTATAAGGGCGAACGAAGAGGAATTACGAGAACACGANGCTAAACTCGACGAGTTAGACCGTGTCTCAGAAGCTGGGAGCCTTTGGCGGTTAAATTCGGATTTACAATGAGTGCTTTCTTTTGGCCTGAGCCTAGCAATGATTTTACTTCCGCAGTTGTCGATCCTGGACAAACGGAGGACAGTCTTTTTTTTGTCTGTTATCGAAACAAAGTGCTGATGTCCTTTAACGAAAAAAGAAGATGGCGCCCGGTTTCCCCAGATGAAATCGCTAGTTTTCAAGTAGTGCAGCGACATTTTATGGGTTCGTTAGCTGGTTCAGGTTGCTACGCATTGGAGGTGAGTGAACCTTACGACCAAAAGTTCGAGGAACTGCGAATTCATCTAGATAGTTTTGATCGGGCGATGTTCAATCTGATTGGGCGGGCGTTACAAATCTGTGACTGGTTTAAAAGTCATCAGTTTTGTGGGAATTGTGGTGCCAAAAACCAAGCGCATGCNGTGGACCGGGCCATGGTTTGTCCATCATGTGGGCTCCAATTTTATCCGCGATTATCGCCTTCTATTATCGTCCTAGTNCATCGTGATGACGAAGTTCTCTTGGGGAGAAATCATTTATTCCCTCCAAACCTGTTCAGTACTCTTGCCGGCTTCGTGGATCCTGGAGAATCAATCGAGGAGACAGTTCGTAGGGAGGTGGCAGAGGAGGTGGGTGTGAATGTAGGCCGGATAAATTATCGTGGAAGTCAGCCCTGGCCTTTCCCTAATTCGCTCATGCTTGGATTCCATGCCGAGTACACAGATGGTGATATAGTTCTTCAGGAAGATGAAATCGCCGAAGCAGATTGGTTCACTTTAGATCAACTGCCNNCGATACCGGGTAANTTCGCAATTTCACGCTGGCTGATAGACGATTACCTGACTGAGCGCGGTTATCCAGTCTGATCAATCTCTTACTTCATACGCGATGGTCGGTCTATCGGGCTTAAACAGATAAAGCAATAACTGACTTAGCACGATATTACCGTCTGATCGATATTGATTGTCCATGAAGGCTTGCATACCGTCAGCTTCACCAGTCAAAAGATCTCTTAATATTTGATGGTCGCTGATAAATAGCTTTATCGTAAAGTCTGATGCCTTCCCCTCTTTGAAAAAGAAGTCGTCCCCTTCAACAGAGAGGTAAAATGGTGGNCCATCATCAAACTCAAAATTGAAAACAGCGCTGGGCCGCCCGAGTAACTCTGGCTTAAAGTGAGTTATGAGTTGGTCGCGGAGGCCCGCGAGCCAAATTTCGAGAGATGTTGACATACAAACGCATTGTAACGATTTTTGTTGTGATAGCATGTGCCTCGTCATTGTATTGGAGTAAATTTTGGAGTTCCTCGTTGAATACGGATTATTTCTGGCTAAATCGGTGACCGTTCTCGTTGCCATTCTGATAACGATCGCCTTCGTTGTTGGCTCTAGCCAACGTCAGAAAACAGACGATACGGGCCATATCGAAGTAAAGGATCTTAATGATTCCCTTAAGGCCGTCACGCAGAGTCTTAAAAATGTTGTGCTCAACGCCGAAGCGATGAAGCATGATAGTAAACAGGAAAAGAAGAGGCAGAAAGAACTTCAAAAAAGTCAAAAGAAAGACGCCAAGACTGGCGTTGAAGGTCGTCATCGGCTTTTTGTGATCGACTTTAAGGGGGATGTGCAAGCTAGCGAAGTTACGTCTCTGAGAGAGGAGATTACGGCAATATTGTCAGTGGCGACCGAGAATGATGAGGTCATGGTGCGGTTGGAAAGCCCTGGTGGTGTAGTCCACGGCTATGGTCTAGCNGCTTCACAATTGCAAAGAATCCGAAACAGTGGTGTGGCTTTNGTTGTGGCTGTTGATAAGGTGGCCGCCAGTGGCGGTTATATGATNGCCTGCATAGCTNACCGCATTATCGCCGCACCATTTGCTTTGCTGGGATCAATTGGTGTTGTAGCGCAGTTGCCGAATTTCCATCGATTTCTTCAGAAGAACGAGATCGACTTTGAGGTTCTTACTGCAGGTGAATTCAAGCGCACGTTGACAGTATTTGGGGAAAATACTGACAAAGCCAGGGAAAAGTTTATCGACGACCTCGAGGATGTGCATACCTTGTTCAAGGATTTTGTCTCCGAGAACAGGCCGTCAGTGAGCATTGAAGAGGTTTCAACAGGCGAAGCATGGTTCGGTCGACGTGCCCTCGAGCGAAAGCTTGTTGATGAATTGAAGACGAGCGATGAGTACTTGGTTGAGAAGTGTGAAACCCGGGATGTTTTTCAAGTCCGCTATGTTCTGCACAAACACAAGTTTGACCGATTTTTAGAGAGGGTCAGTAAGTTGTTCATCTCACGAAACATCAGCCATTCGATACCTGAACAGCATATCGGCTAGTCGCGACGTAATCTTGCTGAAGTAGCGATGGGGGTAGGGTAGTTAAAAACTACAATGTAGGTGGACACAAGGAAAGTGATGATAGCGGTCGCTTGAATCAAGTGGGAGGCTTGCTGGCTAATCATTCCCTCGGCGGTGGCAAGGAATGCAATTAGCAGCGAGAACTCGCTGATTTGCCCTAAACGGAATCCTGCTTCCCAGCCTAATGAATGTGTTTCACTCACTGTCCTTAAGAGAAACTTAAAAACAACTGGCTTCACGATTAATATCGTTACTGCCAGTGCAATTGCGGCCAGTGCTACTTGAGAGAGTAACTCCATGTGGAAACCGGCACCGATGGAGAAAAAAAAGAGAATCAGAAAAAAATCTCTAAGTGGCTTCAGGTGGTCGACNATATAAAGTGCGACAGGACTGGTAGCGATTGTTATGCCCGCAACAAAGGCGCCGATTTCTAGCGATAATCCCATCGTTTCTGACATTTCGGCAAGTGCCAGACACCAGCCTATGGCCGCTAGAAAGATGTACTCGTGAAAAGCATCGAAGCGTTCAAGTAGTTTTAGAAGAACAAACTTTACGAACAGCCATGCCAATCCTATAAGGAGGGGAAACCCTATTATGATTCGGATNACCTTTGACATATCAGGGGCTTCTAGGAAACCTCCGGTCAACACCAATAGAACGACGATAGCGATTAGATCTTGGACGAGAAGCAGGCTAATCATAAGTTCTCCCGTATGACGATGATGCAGAACAGTCGTCGGAAGTAATTTGATACCGATAATAGTGCTGGAAAATACCATGGCAACACCGATGATCAAAGCCTCGATCAGAGCAAAACCAAATAAAGTCGCGGCGGCGAGGCCCACCACAAAGAAGATGACTGAACTACAGAGGCATACCCAAGCAGCGCTTTTAAACGTTTTCATTAGCTTTGCCGGCTGCATGTCAAGGCCGAGAAGAAAGAGCAAAAAGACAATGCCGAACTTAGCTATATCACTAATTAGCTGGTGGTTATCAATGAATGCTAGACCTGACGGCCCTAGAATCATGCCCGTTACGATGTAGACGATAATTAAAGGCTGGCGGCTAAAGAGAGCTACAGTCGCTAACATCGCCGCGGTAGCGAATATTAGAAAAATGGAGAAAAAAAGTGGCTCTGAGTCCATCCCATTGGAACGTTACTTGACTTGCATTTAGATTAAATCACAACTATTTATTTTTCTATCTATCAGCAAATAACGGCATTTCTGTAACAGTAGCTGGGTAACTATAGCTGAAGTTTTTTTCAAGAAATTTTATGGCTTTATCCCTGTCCTGATCGCCCGCCAATTCGTAACTGTCAAAACCACACCGTGACATTTGCTCCAGTTGGTCAAGACGAACGTCGCCTACAGCACGGATTTCACCCTGGTATGAATAACGCCGCCTCAAGATAACTGCGCTTGAATAAGAGCGACCATCCGAGAAGGAAGAGAAATTTAAAGCCACTACAGGAGTGGAATCGAGGTGCGGGGCTAATGTTTCAACCGCTTCCTCTGCATCCAGCCAGACTCCAGTGCCTTCTTTATTTCCAAGTTCAAGGAACTCTTTAAGCGGCAGGAGTCTCACGTCCTGAAGCTCAGCTCTCATTATCCCATTCTGATCTTGGGTTGTCTTACTGCCTCGAATTAGATTATTCATTTGCATACACGACCTTTTTATAGGGCTCTATTCCTATTCTTCGATAGGTGTCTATGAAATTTTCATCATTTTTTCTCTCAGAAATGTGTAGGTCAGCTATTTTTCTGATGACATGCGGTATTTCACTGCGCGCAAAGGATGGGCCTAGAATTTTGCCCAACGATGCGTCCTCGTAGCCGGAGCCGCCAATCGACACCTGATAAAATTCCTCTCCTTTCTTGTCGACACCAAGGATTCCTATGTTCCCTACATGGTGGTGGCCACAGGCATTCATGCAACCGGATATATTGACGTCTAATGGTCCAATATCACGAAGTTCTTTTAGTTCACTAAACTCACGCTGAATAGCATTAGCAACTGGAATTGATTTTGCATTGGCGAGACTGCAGTAATCGCCCCCTGGGCAGCAAATAATATCCGTTAATAGACCTAGATTAGGTGAAGCTAGTCTAGCTTGTTGTAACTCATTCCAAAGAGCCTTTAATTTATGCTGAGGAACATCCGCAAGCGTAACATTTTGCTCATGCGTGACTCGAACTTCGCCAAAGCTGTATCGGTCTGCCAATTCAGCAATGAGTTCCAGTTGCTCGTCAGTCACATCTCCTGGGGCGTGGCCTGTGCCCTTTATTGCAAGAGTTACAATGCAATAGCCTGGTTGCTTATGGCTGGAGACATTTTGAGCCAGCCAGCTTCCGTATGCGGAACTGGAGTCAGCAAGTTGATTGATTGTAGGCAGCGTGTCTGCGATTGAATCGTAGTTGGGAGAGGAGAAAAAACCGCTAACACGAGCGATTTCGGCTTCGGTGATAGTGCCTGGGCCATCTTTTAACGATGCCCATTCTTCCTCGACTTTCTCTGTGAAAATCTCTGGGCTCATAGCTCTAACAAGTATCTTAATTCTGGCTTTGTACTTGTTGTCACGGCGACCATAGCGGTTGTAAACCCTTAGAATAGCCTCGAGATATGTAAGCAAATGAGATGCTTCTAAATCTTCACGTATGGTCGTTGCTAGGACAGGAGTCCGGCCCAGTCCTCCGCCTGCAAGAATCTCGAAACGCAGCTCATCGTCCTTCTTAAACAGTCGAATGCCGATATCATGAACCTGGATCGCTGCCCTGTCTCGGTCAGCGCCAGTGACTGCAATCTTAAACTTCCGGGGTAACCAGTTGAATTCTGGGTGGAATGTAGACCATTGCCTGATGAGTTCACACCATGGTCTAGGGTCGGATACCTCATCAGGAGACACACCAGCAAATTGATCGCTCGTCACGTTCCGAATGCAACTTCCACTAGTTTGGATCGCATGCATTTGTACCGAGGCTAGCTCCTGAAGAATGTCAGGCACTTCTTCGAGCATTGGCCAGTTCAATTGCACGTTTTGGCGCGTGGTGAAGTGACAGTATCCTCGATCATAGGTTCGTGTAATGTGGGCAAGTTTGCGCAATTGCGTTGACGATAACATCCCGTAGGGAACAGCTATTCGAAGCATTGGCGCGAGCCTTTGGATGTAAAGACCGTTTCTCAGTCGAAGTTGTTGAAATTCCTCTTCGCCTAGCTTCCCCGCGAGAAATCGTTCGGTCTGGTCGCGAAATTGAGCGACACGCTCGTCAACCATCGTTTGATCATATTCGTCGTAGTGATACATGGGCCGCTATCGGAAATCATCAGAGGTGGCCAATATACTCAGAATGTCTTAAGTACTGAACGAAGATATTGGCATATGCTTATGCATGAATTCACGCGAGCTAAACCTTATAATCCCCATCTCTGAAGCAGCCGAATAGGTAGAGAGATAAAATATGAGTGAAGAAAATCATCCGCAAGAAGAAGACGGAGCAGTTGATGCCATGGCTGCTATTGCGATCGTCGTTATACCGGTAGTAGCTGTGGTCTATTGGCTCTCGGGCTTGCCTAGTTCTTGAGAGTATTGTTTATTATGCCTTTTGCCAGTGCTTAGTCGCTAATCGGCAGAAGCTTCACTGTGCCGATATTTCTGCCTGAGGAGACCCGGCGGCTCAAGGCGAGAATTATAAGACTAGATAAACTATCGAAACGATTGCGAGGATAAACAAGGCGGTAAAGGCCAGTCCTGCCAGAATGAATATCAGAGGGTTGCCGTAGCTAAAGTCTCTCTCTCTATTTTTTTTGCTTTGTACTCCGAAAGCAGCTGCGAGGATGCTCGTACTAACCTGCCAAAATGTGAGTCGCCTATTCACCGATTCGTTCGCGTCGGTTTCCTTCTCTCTGTCGTTCGTTATTTCTTTCATTAGACTTATTTTAATACAGGTTTGAGCCAGCGCTCTGCTTCCTTTATGGTCATCCCTTTTCTCGATGCATAGGACTCAACTTGATCCTGATCGATTTTGCCAATGCCAAAGTATCGGGCTTCGGGATGGGAAAAGTAAAAGCCGCTGACACTAGCCGCAGGCAACATTGCGTAATGTTCTGTGAGCCTGACACCGATTGAGCTCTGTGCATTCAAAAGGCCGAAAAGACTGCCTTTTTCCGTGTGATCCGGGCAGGCAGGATAACCGGGTGCAGGTCTGATACCCTGATATCGTTCGCGTATAAGTTGTTCATTGCTTAATGATTCCTTTGTCGCATATCCCCAAAGTTCCTTCCGAACCATTTCGTGCAGATACTCGGCAAAAGCCTCGGCGAGGCGATCCGCAAGAGCCTTTACTAAAATAGCATTATAATCGTCGTCCGCATTTTCATAACGAGCAGCTAATTCTTCAGCCCCAAATCCAGTAGAAACGACAAAGCCGCCCAAAAAATCGTTTAACCCAGTGCTGGCCGGCGCAATATAGTCGGACAAACAGAAGTTAGGTTGTTTATTCGGCTTGTTCATCTGCTGCCGGAGATGGTGAAACGTGGCCGCTACCTTCTCGCGACTCTCGTCTTCATAGACCAGGATGTCCTCGCCATTAGAAAATGCTGGCCAGAAGCCTACGATGGCGCTTGCAGTTAGCAGCTTGTTCTCAATCAAGTCTTTCAGTAGTTCTTGTGCATCGTTGAAGAGTTGTCGGGCGGATTCGCCGACGACGTCGTCGGAAAGGATATCAGGATACTTGCCTGCAAGTTCCCAGGCGATGAAAAATGGTGTCCAGTCGATATAAGGGACTAGCTTTTCAAGCGGAAAGTCTTCGAAGACTTTGCTGCCTACAAATGTTGGTCTAACCGGCCGGTAATTTGTCCAGCTAATCTGGTGCCGGTTAGTTACGGCTTCCTGGAAATTTAGAGTGTTGCTTTTCGGTGAGCGGTGTCTGTTTCGTTGCCTGACTTTCTCGTAGTCACTGACTAAATCTGAGGTCAGTTTTATCTTCATTTCTGTGTTAAGCAGGCTTGTAGCGATGCCGACGGCTCTTGATGCGTCGGTAACGTATGCGACCGTGTCGAGATCGTAGCAGGGGGCTATTTTGACTGCAGTGTGCGCTTTGGAGGTCGTCGCGCCGCCGATTAGCAAGGGTTTCGTGATCTTCATTCGGCTCATTTCTGATGCGACGTGGACCATTTCGTCAAGCGAAGGGGTTATCAGACCAGACAAACCGATTATATCGACATTTTCGTCGATGGCGGTTCTCAAAATGGTCTCTGCCGGCACCATGACGCCAAGGTCGATTACTTCGTAGTTATTGCATTGCAGAACTACGCCAACAATATTCTTACCAATATCGTGGACATCACCTTTAACCGTCGCCATGAGAATCTTGCCTTTTGAGCTTGTTCTGATGTCTTTTTCTTCTTCGATAAATGGCACGAGATGGGCAACCGCTTGTTTCATAACTCTCGCGCTTTTAACGACCTGGGGCAGAAACATTTTACCGTCGCCAAATAATTCACCCACTTCGTTCATGCCATCCATTAGCGGTCCTTCTATGACCTCTATTGGCTTATCAACGAGTTGCCGCGCGGCCTCAGTATCTTCGACGATATATTCGTTAATACCCTTAACGAGAGCATAAGCTAGTCGCTGCTCGACAGGTTTCTGACGCCAAGTTAAATCCTCTTTGTTGTCTTGTGATTCCGTGTTTTTATAGTCTGAGGCGATTTCGATGAGCCGGTCGGTAGCATCTGTTCGGCGATTGAATATGACATCCTCAATTCGATCCCGAAGTTCAGCAGGTACGTCTTCATAGATTGTAAGTTGGCCGGCATTGACGATACCCATGGTCAAACCGTTTTTAACAGCGTGATATAAGAAGACTGCGTGTATTGCTTCACGAACTGCGTTGTTGCCGCGAAATGAGAATGAGACATTGGAAATCCCACCAGAAACGTGAGCGCCTTGCAATTCTCGTTTTATAAAAGCGCAAGCATCGATGAAGTCCTTGCCGTATAGATTGTGTTCCTCTATTCCCGTAGCTATAGCGAAAACGTTAGGGTCAAAAATAATGTCCTCTGCGGGAAAGCCAATCTCGTTCACGAGTAGGTTATATGAACGTTTGCAGATCGATTTGCGTCGTTCGATATTATCTGCCTGGCCTTTTTCATCGAAAGCCATTACGACGACAGCAGCTCCGTAATCGAGGCAGGCCTGCGCCTGTTCTTTAAAAACAGCCTCGCCTTCTTTTAGGCTAATTGAGTTGACAATACATTTGCCCTGGATGCATTTGAGGCCAGCTTCGATGATGTCCCATTTAGAGGAGTCGATCATAATTGGAACCTTGCAAATATCTGGCTCCGCCGCGACGAGATTCAAAAAGCGGATCATCACTGCTTTTGAATCCAGCATGCCTTCGTCCATGTTGATATCAATGATCTGGGCACCGTTTTCTACTTGTTGTCTCGCTACAGTTAGGGCTTGTTCATAGTCCTCTTCTCTTATGAGCCGCGCAAATCTTGCGGAGCCGGTGACGTTAGTTCGCTCGCCAACATTAACGAACAGCGATTCATCGTTGATTGCGAAACACTCCAAGCCCGCAAGGAGGCAGTTTGTTGGCTTGTTGTTGGTTCGACGAGGTGCTGCAACGTTAATGATCTCCGCGAATGCTGTTATGTGTTCAGGCGTCGTGCCGCAGCAGCCGCCCACCAGATTAACTAGGTCGCTCTTGACGTAGTCTTCGACAGCGGCGGTCATGTGCTCTACGGTCTCGTCATATTCGCCGAACTCATTTGGCAAGCCTCTGTTTGGATATGCAGAGACAAAGCAGTCGGAGATTTTTGCCATTTGCTCTATGTAAGGTCTAAGTTCATCTGCACCCAAAGCGCAATTGAAGCCAACACTTAGGGGTTCTGCATGCCGAATTGATGCCCAAAAAGCCTCAGCTGTCTGGCCTGATAGCAGTCTACCGCTTGCATCGGTGATAGTGCCCGACACCATGATTGGCAGCTCAATTGCCCTTTTTCTTAATATTTGTTTCGCTGCATAGATAGCTGCTTTGCAATTCAAGACGTCGAAGATGGTTTCAAACAGTAGAAGGTCGACGCCTCCGTCGATGAGTCCATTGATACAATTGCCATAGTCTTGAACGAGTTCATCGAAGGTCACATTCCTATAACCTGGATCATTTACGTCGGGTGAAAGGCTGGCAGATCGCGTTGTGGGACCTATTGCACCAGCTACAAACCGGGGTTTTTCTGGTGTGGATCTGGTCATCGTCAGGCATGCGTCTGCGGCAATCCTTGCTGCCTCGAAATTAATCTCGTAGCTCAACGATTCGGTACCGTAATCGGCTTGTGAAATAGCTGTGGCCGTAAAAGTATTGGTCGAGATAATGTCAGACCCTGCTTTGAGATATTCATTGTGTATCTCTCTCAGAGCTTCTGGTTGAGTCAACGAAAGGAGATCGGTATTCCCTTGAAGTTGATTTTTATGGTTGATAAAACGGCGTCCTCGATAATCTTCTTCTGTTAGTCTTAAATCCTGAATCTGAGTGCCGAGGGCGCCGTCGAGCAATAGAATGCGCTGTGATAATAATTTCGAGAGAGTATGCGTTTTGCCTAGGCTCATGATGGTTGATCAGGAAAAAAAGGAAGTCTATCAAGGAGACGCTGTTTTTAAGTTGAGGATCTTTAAGTTTCCTCATGAGCTCTGCTCAAGCCCCTAGAATTCGCATGGTTTTTGTCCTGTGATGAATCGGCTAAAATTAAGGTTGGAGTCATCGAGTAATGAATATGGTTGAAATTACAGAATCTGCTCAGACATATCTGATTGAATTGCTGTCAAAGCAAGAAGATCAGGATATCGGTATAAGGATTTTTATAGCAGATCCGGGGACACCCATGGCGGAAACCTGTATAGCCTATTGCCGTCCGGGGGAAGAGCAGGACGAAGACCAACGGGTCGATTATGAGGGGTTTACAGCTTGGATCGATGATCGCAGTAAGCCGTTTTTGATCGATGCGCTTGTTGATTATGCGGAAGATCGGATGGGAGGCCAGTTAACGATTAAGGCTCCAAATTCAAAGGTACCTCAGGTTTCCGATGACAGCCCGTTGGAAGATCGTATAAATTACGTGCTGCATAGTCAGGTCAATCCGGGTCTNGCCGCGCATGGTGGGATGGTAAATCTCGTCGAAGTCGTTGAAGAAGGTATAGCCGTGNTNCAGTTCGGTGGGGGTTGNCAGGGNTGTGGAATGGTCGATATGACGCTGAAGGATGGTGTTGAGAGAACTTTGCTCGAGCAGTTGCCACAACTAAAAGGCGTCCGCGATGTTACCGATCACTCTGTGACCGAGAATGCCTATTACTGATCTCTTTTCAGGCAGATTTCTCAAGCGATAACGACATTGATGCTCTCTTTTTNAGGTGGTCGTTCACCTGGTCCCGGAAT
Source organism: Gammaproteobacteria bacterium (assembly GCA_002694945.1). Classification (GTDB taxonomy): domain Bacteria; phylum Pseudomonadota; class Gammaproteobacteria; order Pseudomonadales; family Azotimanducaceae; genus UBA9659. The sequence continues at coordinate 13,332 of NZNP01000023.1, read as the reverse complement.
GTCAGGATCATAGACTCCGTTGTCTGCCAATCCACGCAACCATCGGTCACAGAAACACCGTACTGCAGCTCAGAGAGATCCTCAGATATAGCCTGGTTGCCCCAGGCTAAGTTGCTTTCAACCATCAGACCTATTAGTGATTGGTTGCCGCTAGAAATTTGATCTGCCACAGCCTCCATAACAAAAGGCTGTTTGCCTGGGTCTTTACCTGAGTTTTCATGGCTGCAATCAATCATAATATTCGCGGGCAAACCGGCTTCCAGCAGCAGGTTCTCGCATTCCGACACGTTGACAGCGTGAAAATTGGGCTGGCCTCCACCGCCGCGAAGCACGACGTGGGCATGAGCATTACCGCGAGTATGAATAACTGAGACAGCACCGTCGTGGTTAATACCCAGGAATCGGTGAGGCGCAGATACTGACTTCAACGCGTTAATNGCGACAGTTAAGCTGCCATCTGTCCCGTTTTTGAATCCTACCGAACCTGATAGGCCGCTTGCTAATTCTCTATGAGTCTGCGACTCGGTGGTTCTCGCTCCTATTGCGCTCCAGGCTATCANGTCTTGCAAATACTGAGGCGTGACGGGATCCAGCGCCTCAGTAGATGTGGGCAGGCCTAGTTCAGCGATACTTATCAGTAACTTCCTGCTGAGCTTTAATCCTTNAGCAATGTTAAAGGAATCGTTCATATCAGGNTCGTTGATGAANCCTTTCCAACCTGTAGTGGTTCGAGGCTTCTCGAAGTAAACCCGCATGATGAGCAGGAGTGTGTCGGAGACTTCTTCAGAAAGCGCTTTCAATCTGTTGGCGTAATCGAGCGCAGCTTCTGGGTCGTGAATAGAGCAGGGCCCCACGACTACGAACATTCTATGATCTTTTCGGTTGATAATATCTTTTACTGATTGTCGCCCTGCATTGACTGTAGCCAAAGCCTCTGGGCTAATAGGAAACTTTTTCTTCAACATCGCTGGCGTAATCAGTGTTTCTTCGCTCAGGACGTTAACGTCTTCTAGTTTCGTCTTGCTCAACTTTGTTTCCTCTCGTTTTCTGGCCAAAAAAAACCCGAAGGCTGCCGCCTATCGGGGTTGTTTAGGCGGGTTTGCCGCCCACAATCAGGGGCGATTCAACTATTAATGAAAAAGTAATACCGCGTACAAGAGGCTTTTATTTTGGTGGATAGCGCCATTGCTATGCGTTTTTTGTTTTGTATTGGTCCCATNGGCCGNGAATAATAGACTTCTCGCGGACGATTGCAAGGGNTACCATGTCGGCCCGAAATTCTCTGGATTCTCACTTTGTTGGACGNTGCTTTCTTTCTGTCGCCGGANGGCCTGCTNCTTACGACGTTATTGATCGCCACGGGTATTATATCGGGTTTTATTAACACCTTGGCCGGCGGCGGTTCTATGCTCACGCTGCCGGCGTTAATGTTGATGGGAATGCCTGCAGATGTTGCAAACGCAACGAATAGAGTTGGTGTCCTGATGCAATCAGTCACGAGTGTTAAAGGGTTCGATAGCCGCGGGTTTTTGGACAGGCACGCGCTTTGGTCGCTTCTTTTAATAACTGGTTTTGGTGCCGTGTTAGGGAGTTTGCTAGCCTCTGTTCTTCCGGTCTGGATCCTAAAACCGCTGTTGTTGATCACCATGGTTACTATGGCGCTGGTGATGTTAGTCAAACCTGAAGTAGTGGAAGTCCCCGAGGGCATTATCCCTCGCTCTNCCTTGGGGCATCCGATAGCAGCTTTGGCCTTATTTATGTCTGGNGTATANGGTGGTTTTGTTCAGGCGGGTGTTGGTTTTATCCTGATTGCAGCATTAGCGGGAGGATTAAGGTACGATCTGATCCGCACGAATGCGCTTAAAGCGGTGTGTACCGCAGTATTTTCAGGTGTCGCGCTACTGGTTTTTGCCCTGCAAGGCCAGGTTTGGTGGATTCCAGGGTTTATATTAGCTGTCGGTAGCATGCTNGGAGCGTGGCTGAGTGTCCGATTCGCCCTCAAAGTTAGTCAAAACACGTTAAAATGGTTGTTGTTTGTCATGGTGACAGTCACCTGTACAGGCGCTTTTTTTGTTTAGGTATTCGGTAAGATAACACGCAAGTTGTATATCCTGCCGAGAATATAGTGACCCGTTGAGCCACTCATGAGCAGTATCGAAGAGAAGTATCCCAATAATTTTATACGCACGATTATCGCCAAGGATGTTCAGTCCGGAAAAAGTGATGGGCGAGTCATGACCCGTTTCCCTCCTGAACCTAACGGTTACCTGCATATCGGTCATGCGAAAGCTATCTGTTTATCTTTCGGGATGGCGGCTGAATTTGGNGGTGCTACCAACCTACGTTTCGATGATACCAACCCNCTTAAGGAATCGATGGAGTTCAAGGATGCAATCAAGCGGGATATCAAGTGGCTGGGTTTTGAATGGCAGGAGGAGAAGAATGCCTCTGACTACTTTGAGGAGCTTTACTTATTTGCTGAGCGCTTGATTGGCGAAGGTAAGGCTTATGTCGATTCTTTGGACTCTGATCAGTTACGAAAATATCGAGGCACATTAACGAAACCAGGAATTAACAGCCCATATAGGGATAGGGCTGTTGAGGAGAATTTAGACCTTTTTCGAAGAATGAGGGCAGGTGATTTCGAAGACGGTGAGCATGTTCTACGACTAAAAATCGATATGGCCTCGCCTAATATTAATATGCGGGATCCAGCTATTTATCGTATACGCCACGTAAGCCATCATCAAACGGGTGATGAATGGTGTATTTATCCGATGTACGACTATACCCATTGNGTTTCTGATTCGCTTGAAGGCATTACGCATTCGCTCTGTGATCTGAGCTTTGANGATCACAGACCACTGTATGACTGGGTCCTTGATGAGCTGGTAATGAATTGTCATCCTCAGCAGATTGAGTTTTCTCGACTGAACCTACAATTCACCGTAATGAGTAAACGTAAACTCAAGCAGCTGGTTGAGGAGCAGCTGGTAGATGGTTGGGATGATCCACGTCTGCCGACCATAGCGGGCCTAAGGCGCAGAGGATACACCCCCGCGTCGATTCGGGATTTCTGTCGCCGCATAGGTGTCACGAAGAGCGACAATAACGTTGAATTAGCCGCTTTGCAGAGCTGTATCAGAGATGATTTGGAAGAAACAGCACCAAGAGTAATGGGTGTTCTCAATCCGTTGAGGCTTGTTATAGAAAACTATCCTGATGATGCCGAAGAAATGCTGGTAGCGGCAAATCACCCCAAGAACGAATCGATGGGTACTCGTCAGCTTGGTTTTTGCCGGGAGATATATATCGATCGCGAAGATTTTCGTGAATCGGCCAACAAAAAGTACAAACGACTGGTGCTAGGGAGTGAAGTCCGTCTTCGATATGGCTACGTGATCAAGGCGCATCAAATTGTCCTTGATTCCAAGGGTGTTATTGCNGAAATACGTTGCACCTATGATCCAGATACTCTGGGCAAGAACCCTGAAGGGCGAAAAGTGCGAGGGGTTATCCACTGGGTGTCCGCAAGACATTCGGTTGCAGCTGAAATTAGAGTCTACGAGCCTTTATTCACCGTTGATTTTCCGGATGCTGACTCTCGAGATTATCAGGAATTGATTAACCCTGAGTCGTTGACCGTNTGTAAGGGTTACGTAGAATCAGCGTTGGCGGATGCGGACTCGGAATATCGCTGCCAATTTGAGCGGGAAGGGTATTTCTGCCCCGATAGTCGTCTTTCCAAGTCTGGAGATCTAGTTTTTAATCGTATAGTGCCACTTCGAGACAGCTGGGCCAAAATAGATCAAANTAGCAAATGACTGTTGGTTTCAGAGATATTGAGATCGCCAGCGAACGAATTCATGGATTAGTCCACAACACCCCGGTNGTCCAAAGCGANCAACTCAATCGTCTGACTGGGCTTAGCTTAAATTTTAAGGCTGAGCATCTTCAGAAAGTTGGTGCGTTTAAAGCAAGGGGAGCTGTTAATGCAATTTGCTCGATTAATAAAAATCAATTAAAACATGGAGTTGTGACGCACTCTTCAGGTAACCATGGAGCAGCTCTCGCTCGAGCGGGCGCTTTAATGAANGTGCCGGTAAGTATTGTCGTACCTGTCAACGCCAGTCGCGTGAAGAAAAAGGCNATTGCTAATTACGGTGCTCGAGTTATTGAATGTGAATCGTCGTTAGCCTCACGCGAGTTAACACTCGAGGAGTTGNTGGAGAATACAAATGCGACATTTGTGCATCCTTACGATGATGAATTGATCATTGCCGGTGCAGGTACGGCAGCGCTAGAGCTTGCAGATCAGGTAGTGGGCTTGGATGTTATTGTAACTCCAGTCGGTGGTGGTGGATTGTTGGCTGGAACCACCTTGGTTGCCCAAGCCAAAGGCATTAAAGTCTTTGGTGCTGAACCTGCAGGTGCTGACGATGCGGCCCGTTCATTCAGAACTGGAGATCGTGTACTCGACCATCTACCGCAGACTATTTGTGATGGGTTGCTCACGACCTTAGGGGACAGGAATTGGGACATCATCTATTCTGGTGTTGACGATATCTTGGTTGTGTCAGATGAAGATACGGTCTCTGCGATGTATCTGATCTGGACAAGAATGAAGCAGGTCGTTGAACCTTCGGCGGCTATAGCCTTGGCTGCTGTNTTGAGTAACAAAGCTTTGTTCGCCGGTCTGAAAATCGGCATTGTGTTAACGGGCGGGAATGTCGATCTCGCTGATTTACCGTTCGATCCCTTTAATGAGGTTGGTAATCTCGTTTGATTTTGGAAATCGACCCGTCATGTATTTTGAATAGATCAATCTTTGATCGACTTTCACGTCGAATATTCCTTTTCCCTCTGGTACTAACGCAATGTCAATGTCAGGCCATGTAGTCCTTAGCTCTGCAGTCAGACTGACCGCTTCGGGCCTATAGTTTCATTGCGCGCAATATTGAATAGTAATTTGCANGTCTCTCTCCTGTTCCGCTTCTTGAGCGCTTGAATACGAATAAGCAATGCTGCCGATGTTATGAAAATTATAACAATTTGGTTTGATGAAAAGATTTTTAGTTATGTCTGAAAATAATTCNACTTAAGGACATTTCATTCGACATCCACNGCAGTTAGAATCCGTNNCCCCCAAGGAGTCAGANCATGCCATCGAACTTAACGATTCTTGAAAAGCAGGACCCAGANGTGTTTGCTGCTCTCAAGGGAGANGAGCAGCGCCAAAAAGTTGGAATAGAGTTGATCCCATCCGAGAATTATACCTTCCCGGAGGTTTTAGCTACGCTGGGCAGCGTTTTTACCAACAAGTACTCTGAAGGCTACCCGGGCCGTCGCTATTATGGTGGACAGGAATTCACTGATCAGATTGAGAATCTGGCAAGGGAGCGAGCCAAAGCGGTCTTTCGCTGTGAGCATGCGAATGTGCAGCCGCTCTCGGGTTCCGCGATGAATCAGGCAGTTTATCTGGGACTTTTGGAGCCTGGTGACACAATACTAGCAATGGATTTGTCTCACGGCGGACATTTGACCCATGGAGCGCCAGTTTCCCATATGGGAAGTCTCTTTAATTTCGTTCGCTATGTTACCAACCCGGACGATGGTTCAGTTGATTTTGACCGAGTTCGAGCTGATGCAATTAAATATCAGCCTAAAATGGTTCTCTGCGGTTATACCTCTTATCCAAGGGATATCGANTACGAAAAGTTCAAAGCGATTGCGGACGAAGTTGGTGCATTATCTATGACGGACGCTTCTCATTTCGGAGGACTCGTTGCGGGAGGGGCGATGCAAAANCCTTTCGATTTTGGTTTTGATATTGTTACTACCACAACGCATAAATCACTCCGAGGGCCTCGCGGTGGTATGGTTCTCTGCACAAAGGACCTGGCTTCGAAGATAGATAAATCAGTATTTCCTGGCCTTCAGGGTGGTCCTCACATGAACGCGGTGGCAGCGATTGCAGTAACGCTAAAACGAGCGATGAGTGATGAATTCAAAGCCTATGCTCGGCAAGTNTTGGTTAACAGNAAGACGCTCGCAACATCTCTGATTAATCGTCAGGCCTCGCTAGTCACTGGCGGTACGGATAACCATATGATGGTAATTGATACCGTAAAGAGCTACGGACTTGATGGTAAAGTAGCGGAGGAAACGTTAGATAAGGTTAATATTACGACAAACAAGCAAATCATTCCTGATGATCCCAATCCGCCGTTGCGACCGAGTGGTATTCGGATAGGGACACCGGCTGCTACCGCTCGAGGCATGAGAGAGGAACAAATGCAGCAATTAGCCGATTGGCTTGATCGATGCCTGCGCTCCCCAGAGGACGAAGAGACCATTTCTAGTATTCGTGAAGAATTAGTGGAATTTTGCGCCGCCTACCCGGTTCCTGGCATTGAATAAATAACAGAGTCAGATTTTTTTTCAGCCTGGCTCAAACGGAAGCAATAGAGGGGAAAATATGAAAATCGGTACCGTATTAAACGAAGCTCCTTTGCCGCAGTTGATAGAAGCGGCAAGAAAAATTGAAGCCGCGGGTTTATCGAATATTTGGATGGCGAACATTTTTGGTTATGACGCGATTTCGATCCTGGCGATTCTTGGACGTGAAACTTCGCACATTGGTTTAGGGACAGCCGTCACGCCGACTTACCCTAGGCACCCAACGGCTATAGCGCAGCAAGCTATTACTACAGCGGCGGTCACAAATAACAGGTTTACTTTGGGCATTGGCTTGTCTCACAAATTGGTGATTGAAGATATGTTCGGTATGTCCTACGACAAGCCAGCAAAACACATGCGCGAGTACCTTAGTGTATTGATGCCGCTTGCTAGAGGAGAAACAGCGAACTTCGAGGGTCAACAGTATTCTGTTCGAGGCGTAAATATTTCAGTGCCTGGTGCAGAACGGCTGCCGGTGGTGATTGCCGGGCTTGGACCGGTGATGCTGCGATTAGCTGGAGAAATGACTGATGGCACGAGTACTTGGATGGTTGGTCCAAAGACCATGGCGGATCACATCGTGCCAGGACTTGGGAGAGATGATGCGACTGTAGTCGGAGGGGTGCCTATCGCCCTTACAACCAATGTTGAAGCTGCCCGAGAGAAGATAGCCAAAGATCTGCTCATCTATGGCCAGCTACCTAGCTACCGAGCAATGCTTGATCGTGAAGGTATTGAGGGACCCGCCGACCTAGCAATTGTCGGCGACGAAAACACACTTAGGGGTGAAATCATGAGATTTCAGGATGCGGGAGTTACTCATTTCAGCGCAGCCATTATGGATGTTGAAGACGGAGCTTATGAGAGAACCCTTGATTTCCTTAGCACGCTGACTTGAGCCATTCGCTGGCAACTCTTGCGGCCTCCTCATAGATGTCCTCCGTTGATCTGCGGGTCCGCACCAAAATCTTGAAACTATGGTCAGCAGTTTCGAGCCAATGAAGGGTCGCTTGAGGTATGGCTGCAAGGGNTCTTTCTAGCAGTTGTGTGTTGGCGAGTGTGTCCCTNTTTCCGCTTAGATATAGCTGAGGTTTATTGATCTCTGGTAAGTGCGACGCTCGTTCAGTCCCAGGTTTATTAGCAGGATGTAGAGGGAATGAGAAACAAACAACGCCGCTGACCCCGTAATGTTGCGTTGACCTATTGTCGGAGGAGAAATGTGTTGCCATTCGACCCCCAAAAGAGTGTCCTCCGACCAGCAATGGTCTGGTGCCAGCGAGCTCTCTTGCCCTTGTGAGCGCGGCAGCGATTGTCGTTAGACAAANACCGCGTGAGTCCACTCTCTGTTTTTTCGACTCCATAAAGGGGAAATTAAAGCGNAGTGTGCCAATACCTCTTTTTTGGAGGGCTTCAGCGATCGCTGTCATATGCGGATGCTGATAGTCAGCACCGGCACCGTGTCCAAATACTAGTAGAGCATCATCGCTCGGCATATAAGTTGAGGATAGGCCGTCAATACGTANNTTCTGGATCTTCATCGTTTAGAGACAGTAGGTGCCGTNACCTATGCCACCNAAAGAAATAGAGTTGTAAATNATCTTTATGTGTATNTTCAAGGAAAAGCTANGTACTTNCTNACGGGTTTGAGNCGATCCCCATTTGAACATAGTCTTCTGTTATATTNCAGTGACTANCAGTTATCAGCACAAGGAAAGAANATGAAAGTTGGTTGCGTCATGGCATTCAATGACTTTACAACGCCGGAGTTCATTGGGGAAGCCGCCCAGTACCTAGAAAGTCAAGGTTTCCACCAGTTCTGGGTCCCGGAACATGTATTGTTTTTCCCTGAATATGAGTCCCGCTATCCTTATACCGATGATGGTCGAATAGCCGGCGAACCGCGCAGTCTGCTTGACCCCTTCACATCACTTACTTATGTCGCAGCACATACCAGTAAAATCCGTTTGGGCACTGGCATTTGTCTAGTGCCTCAGCGAAATCCTATCTANACCGCGAAAATGGTAGCTGATCTAGACTTTCTTTCTAATGGTCGATTTGAGCTTGGCGTTGGTATTGGTTGGCTCAAGGAAGAATTCGAGGCACTGGGTGTGCCNTGGGAGGATAGAGCTGGCAGGACAATCGAATGCATTGAAGTTATGCACAGTCTNTGGTGCGATGAANTATCAAGNTATGATGGTAAGTACTACAAGGTTAAAGCTGCTTATCAGAATCCTAAGCCTGTTCAGAAGCCTCATCCGCCAGTTCTCTTTGGCGGCGAGAGTGATGCGGCGTTAAGGAGAGTCGCGACCATAGGTCAAGGTTGGTACGGCTTTAATCTTTATCCTGATGCCCTTGAAGAAAGATTGGAGTTTTTGCAGGCTCGTCTAGCGGAAAATGGCCGCAGCCTATCAGACATCAAGATATACGCCGGCATGCATCCGAGTGTCAGAGGACCCTCTGAGATGGCTAGGGTGGAGGCGATGGGCGTAGAACAAGTCATACTCGGGGTTATGGCAGGGAAAATGGAAACGCTCGAAGTTCGCGCTCAGAAAGCAATGGCCGCCGTGCATGGGTAAATACCGAAGTCTCGCCAATAAGCGGCATAGCAAGATTTGAGACTGTTTTTATTGGGTTATTTAGGAACCCAATATACCCGTTGGGCTGCTGCTATTTTAGATTCAATAGGTTGAAGATATAGGATGTGAGGTTTACGCTGGTATACGTTGTTGAGAAAAGGGTTCGATTTCGAGCAAGTGAGGAACATCAAAGACATAAGAATGTTCGAAAAAGTTGTTAGTTGAATGAATCTAGGAGATCTATTGCCCACCTCAGGGCTTACGGGTTTTTCATAATTATGAAACATCCGATATCTTTGGATTGAACATCTAAGAATTATAATGGTTAATAAGCGCAATCCTGACAGAGTAGAATCCAGTTATTATAAACAGCAGGTATAGAGGAAGGAGAAAATAAAGAATGTCGGAAGGACCATTGCCAGTGGTGGACTGGCTAAAAGGTGCAGCTACGAATGACCCTTATCTCGAGGGACATAAGTGTGGAGCCTGCGGAGCGGTATTTCTGGGAGAGCGCGACAACTGCTCAAGTTGTGGTGCGAGAGATCAGATGAGTGCGGTCAGGTTATCGACCAAAGGGAAACTCTATTCCTACAGTATTGTCCATCGAAGCTTCCCAGGTATTGAGGTCCCTTACATATCGGCAATAGTCGATCTTGAAGGAGGGGGCACAGTAAAGGGTAACCTGATTAATATTGAACCTGACCCGGAGAAGCTGGAATTCGATATGTCGGTCGAGGTCGTTTTTGATGATGCCCTTGGCCGTAAAGATAAGGATGGTAATAGCTATATCAGCTATTTCTTTCAGCCAGCGGCCTGATAGTAAATAGCCCTGAATGCGAAAAGAGAAAAAAATTAATAGGAGAACGATATGAGTGATGTATACATAATGGGCGTCGACATGATCAAGTTTGGTCGATTCCCGGAAAAAACAGTTCCTCAGATTGGAGCCCAAGCCGCATTGATGGCTCTCGATGATGCCGGGTTGACCATTCAGGACATGCAGGCACTGTACTGTGGGAACCTAGGGCAGGCGAGCGCAATGGTCGGCCAGCGAATTCTTCAAGAGATCGGACAGACAGGTATTGGCGTCGTTAATTGCTCTAATGCCTGTGCAACTGGCGCGACGGCTTTTCGTGAGGCTTGGATGTCTATCAAAGCGGGCGTTAACGATGTCGTTATTGCCGTGGGCGTTGAGCAGATGGGTAAAGGGCTTTTAGGCGGTGCAGGTGGAGCAGCTGGAATTCCGAAGGAAGGCCTCCTAGGCTCTGGAACAATGCCAGCAGTCTTTGCAGAAGCTGGCATGGAACACTCGCGCAAGTACGGTACGAGTTTTGAGCAATTCGCAAAAGTTTCGGTTAAGAATCATCATCACTCGACTTTAAACCCGAAAGCGATGTACCAGATAGAAACTCCGCTTGATGTTGTAATGAATGCCGAGATGATCTCGTATCCTAACACTAAGCTTATGTGCTCCGTCAATGTCGATGGCGCCGCTGCTGCAGTGCTGGTCTCGGAGAAAAAAGCAAAGGAGCTGGGAATGGATCGCGCTGTAAAAGTTCGAGCATCGGTTCTTGCTAGTGATCCCTTCACGGATCGAGATCTGACTATGCCTGATGTTAATGCGGTTACTCGAATCGCGGCCAAGCAGGCCTACGAGATGGCAGGTGTAGGACCAGAAGATCTTGATCTGGTTGAACTGCATGATTGTTTTGCAACGGCGGAAATTCTTCATTATGAAAATCTTGGCCTCTGCGAAGATGGCGAGGCGGGTCGCATGATTGATGATGGTGAGGTGGCGCTGGGTGGTAAAATCCCTGTAAACGTGTCAGGTGGCTTGCTGTCAAAAGGCCATCCGCTGGGCGCAACTGGAATCGCAAATATCTACGAAGTCAGTACTCATCTCAGGGGTGAAGCTGATAAGCGCCAAGTCGAAGGTGCGAAGATCGGATTAACGCACGTTATCGGTTTGGGTAGTGCCTGTGGTATTCACATCCTAGAAAAAGTCTAAAGGTTAAACCTCATGGCAAAAGGGGTCGATTATCGGCCCCTTTTTTATGAGGTTTTTCATATAGTTCTAGGTTTGGAAAATCCTGACTCCTGACTCGGGACTAATAATTCGAAAGATCACTCGGTGGCTAGTTTTGAAAGTTGGCATTGTTTCAGACACTCATAACAATCTGAAAAATTGCAATAAAATCGTTGAGCTGTTTAACGAGGCCGCCGTTGACCGTGTCATTCACACGGGAGATATCACCCAAGCAAAAACGCTGGAAGTATTCAGTCATTTAGATGCGCCGATGTGGGGCGTTTTTGGTAACAATGATATCGGAGAGCGTGAGTCGCTAGTTAATGCGGCCTCTGGTTTTGGTTTTGAATTTTTTGATCCACCCTTGACCCTAAATTGGGCGGGTCGTCATGTAGTTGTCGTTCACGATCCTCTTGAATTGCAGATGATCGATACTAAAGAGTTTAATGTTGTACTTCATGGTCACACGCACCGACAGGTTATTAGTTTTGAGAGAGGTCGCCTAACCTTTAACCCAGGCGAGTGCGCGGGGTTCATGACTGGTTACAACGCTGTGGGTGTGCTTGATTTAATTACGATGGATACAACCATTCTTAATTTCTGATGCGCGTGCTTGTCTCGTTGTGACTAATCACCTTGTCTAGCTTGCAGTGAAATCCATGAGCCGTTTTCTTGGAATCTTCCGATGGCCTTGAAAATTTTTGAAAGCTTTGGCGCACTAGCCTCCGACGGCACTTAACGTGCTAACAACAATTTTTTGATCTGCTTGAGCTTGAATCGCCTAGTGATCTGCGTGTTGATGGCGAACCTTTTGTGGGTCTCTCTAGTAAAGTTTTTATGTGCAAAGAAAGCGCTCATATTTCTGGGCCCTTTCCACACCGGCTGGATGGGAATATTTGGTTCGAGACGGTAATTGGAAGCCGCTATTAGATAGCTCGGGATTGCCTAGGTACCTGTTCAATCTGCGCTCAAATCCTTATGTGATTTCAGACTGGTTAAACACCCAAACTGATGTCGCCGCCAAAAAGCAATAGTCATTTAGACAAATTCGCGACAGTGTTCTGAAGGATATGGCAAACTGGTTCGATGGCTAAGAAACAAATCAGGACAAGAAGCAAAAGTAATCTCAGGCCCATTAGTACTATGAACCTCCTTTCCTATAGAGAGATACAGGGGTTGATGGCGTCGAAGGAGGAGGTAAGAGTACTTTTTCGAGAATGTGCACTGGCCATTCTAAACACAGGTAATGAGATAGACGACGTTAATCAAATACTTGAAGATTTCGCGGATTTTCAAATAGAAGTCGTTGCTGAATCTCGAGGACCTAGGATAGCCGTTAAAAATGCGCCTGCGGGCGCCTTCGTTGACGGTAAAATGATTAAAGGTGTTCAGGACCACCTGTTTTCTGTGCTGCGCGATATCGTTTATGTCAATCACATTTTGTCTCGATCAGGTTTATATGAACTCGAGACCAGCGAGGGAATTACTGAAGCAGTTTTTAACATACTGCGGAACGCGAATATTATTCAACCTAATCTTCAACCTGACCTTGTTGTTTGCTGGGGTGGACATTCTATTGACCGTGTCGAATATGAATATACGAAAGAGGTTGGTTACCAATTGGGGCTACGTAGTCTGAACATTGCTACAGGATGTGGCCCAGGAGCGATGAAAGGCCCGATGAAAGGAGCCGCCATAGGTCATTCCAAACAACAAGCTGAGAAGCGACGTTACATTGGTATTACTGAGCCTGGCATTATCGCTGCTGAGTCCCCTAACCCCATCGTTAACGAATTGGTAATCTTGCCGGATATCGAAAAACGTCTAGAAGCCTTTGTTCGGCTTGCGCACTCCATTGTAGTTTTTCCAGGAGGCGTGGGCACAGCAGAAGAAATCCTTTATCTTTTGAGTGTGCTGATGCATGAAGACAATTCGGGGCTACCTTTTACTTTAATTTTGACGGCGCCGGAAAGTAAGCGCCTTTACTTCGATACGCTCGATCAGTTTTTACGAGCTACGCTCGGAGATGAGGTGAAGGACTTTTACAGAGTTATTATTGGTGATGCTGATAAAGTTGCGAAGACTGTCAGCGCAGGAGTAGAAGAGGTATGAGGTTGGTTGAAAATGCTGATAATCTTGAAAAAATGTTTAAGGCAGCTCAAGGCGAAGCAGAGGCAGCTTTTGGTAATGATGGTTTATATATGGAGAAATTTATAAAGAAGCCAAGACATGTAGAAATTCAAATTTTGGCGGACAGGTCGGGAAATGTTG
>NZNP01000022.1 GCA_002694945.1 Gammaproteobacteria bacterium | reverse complement strand
CATACGCCAGCCAATGAAATCTGGACCACTTTTATTGACTAACAACGACAGCATAGGACTCGTCGGGAGTTAAAGGCGCGCGATTATACTTGATCCTGAAAACTTTGGTCGGTGTAAGGCTCAGGAATCTCGGAGACCCTTTTGGTGCGTAATTTTGTAACTTGTGTCTGTGTTACGATCTTTTTCCCAATAATATAAAAGCGGTTGCGTTATGCAGACGGTAGAGCTCGCAGTGGGTGGAACAAAGGTCCACGGTCTGATTGATGAAAAGTTTGAAAACCTGCTGGAAACCTTCGCTGCAAATTTTGTTGAGCACGGAGAGCAGGGTGCTTCACTTTGCTTGAACGTTGAGGGTGAAAAAGTGGTCGATCTCTGGGGTGGTGCACTGGGTTCTCGCCAGGAGGGCAATTGGGAGAAAGATAGCATTTGTATTGTTCATTCCGTTACGAAGGCCGCAGTGGCGCTCTGCGCCCATGTCTTGCTGGCGGAAGGTAAGTTGGCTCTCGACGCTCGTGTGTCAGATTATTGGCCGGAATTCGGTCAGGCTGGCAAAGAAATGGTCACAGTTGCAATGATGTTGAACCATCAGGCAGGCCTGCCAGCTCTCCGTCAGAAGCTCAGAGAAGGCGCTTTTCTCGACTGGGATTACATGGTCGCAGCGTTGGCAAAGGAAGTCCCCTTCTGGAAACCAGGCAGCCAGCATGGATACCATATGTCTACCTATGGATGGACTGTCGGTGAGCTTGTTCGACGGGTATCGGGACTTTCCTTGGGGGCGTTTTTTCGCGAGCGTATAGCTGAGCCCCTGGATATTGATTTTTATATCGGACTGCCGGACTCAGAACATTATCGTGTCGCTCGTATGATTGGCTGGGCACCAAAAAAAGGCGATCCGGTACCAGCTTTTACAAGAGCATTAATAGAGGATCGTGATTCAGTGCAATACCTCGCGTTATTCAACAATGGTAAGCATCGCGCAGATACTCCTGAAAGCTATCGGGCAGAATTTGGCGCGGGTGGAGGCGTGACTAATGCTAGGGGAATTGCTGGTCTTTATAATCCGCTGGCCAACGGTGGCGGTAACCTGGTCGGCCTTGAAGAAATAACGTACATGCAACAACCTGCATCGGTAGGAGTTGATTACACGTTGGTCAGTCCCACCAAATTTTCGCTGGGCTATATGCTCAGCATGGATAACAGGGATAGACCCTCGGGTGCCTTGGAGTCAATGATTATCGGTGATCAAGCTTTCGGGCATGCGGGTGCTGGCGGTAGCGTGGGTTTTGCAGATCCCGAATGTCGGCTTGGATTCGGGTATGCGATGAATAAGATGGGTGCTGGGATTTTGTTGAACCAGCGTAGCCAAAATCTGGTCGACTCTGCCTATCGATGTCTCGGTTATGCGAGCAGTGACTCGGGTAGCTGGCGCCTCGAGGCTTGATATTCTCAGAAAAAGATCGGTTAACTCTAGCGCAGGAAGTTCTCGGCGATTTCGCACCCGTTGAGGATGGTGCCAGTCTCTGGAGGGATGCTCGTGATCAGGTTCAGTCAGGGGATCTGGATGATAGACCTCTGTACTGGCGAAGGTTTGCGCTACCCGAAAACCCGGAAACCATGGCGGCCAGCCGCAACTATCGACCGAGCTATTGTGAAGATGTTGATTTCCGGGTCCTGGTAACGGGGTTTGATCCCTTTAATTTAGATGAGCGTATCGATCAGTCGAATCCGTCTGGAGTTGTTGCCCTGGCGCTCGATCATTCACGTTTAGCGTGGGAGAACGGAACAGCTGAAATCCGAAGCCTCATTGTGCCAGTAAGGTTTTCAGACTTCGATGGTGGGTTGGTTGAATCATTAATTGAACCACTGCTTGATCAAATAGATCTCCTGATGACGGTCTCTATGGGTAGGGAGGAAATAGACCTCGAAAGGTTCCCTGGCCTGCGCCGGTCATCAGGTAAACCCGATAATGCTCGTGTGTTCTGTGGAGGCACCATGGATAGCCCACTCATACCGCTGAGTTTGTCAGGGCCCGAGTTCTTGGAGTTCTCTTTGCCTGTTGAAGCGATATTGGGGGTCGATGGACCGTTTGTCATTCGAGATAATAAGAAGGTAACGACTTTGGAGGCAGGTGACATTGTCGTTGACCAATTGAGTGATCTAATGGGAAATCGTGCAGTTTCTGGCAGTGGTGGTGGTTATCTCAGCAATGAAATTTCTTATAGAGCAATTCGCACGGTAGCAGACAGATTCCCAGTAGGTCATATCCACACTCCACGAATCGAAGGCATGGAGCCTGAGAAGCTTCAAGCAATTACTGAGCAGGTGACGGAAATAATTAAGACCTCTATCAGGACCCTAGGGTCCTGATAAATTTCCAGAGGGAATATCAGCCCTTTGCGGGTTTTGGTCCTGTTGGTCCTCCCGCTCCGCCAGCAAACTCAGGACCAGGTTCGTTACCCAGCAGAATTGAACCTAAGTCTTCATAAAGTGGATGAGCAACCCAGCGGTGAGTGGCTGCCCCATGCGCATCCCGTAGTTTACGTTCAAGCGGGCTATACATGCGCATGCCCGTAGTGCCAGCAGTATTGTGCAGCAAATCGACGACTTCCATACANTCGTTAGCACCATGAACACAGGCGAGCCTAGCATCNTGAGTTGTCTTTGCNCTCGGNAGGTTATCATTGCCAGTCAGTTCTTCCTCNACAGCGTTCAGTGTNTCCATTACGAAAGCGCGAGCAGCTCGATACTTGGCCTCTGCAACGCCCATTCGATATTGGGCTATGCCACGTTTGGCAAGTGATGCAGAAGCAAGCATTGGGATTTTATTCTTGGCGATGTCGCTGAATACCTGCAAGGCGCCGCGNGCGATGCCGAGTGATATAGCGACCTTGTTGTANGCGAGTCGTAAGGCTGTCGGCATTCGATAAACTGGATTGGGGTAATTTGCTGGTACTGTCCATAAATCAACGCCNGTCCATTTGGCNTCAACAATACCGCCTTCNGTTTTGACATCGTCGGAGCCTGAGCCTCGCATGCCTGCTACATCCCAGGTCTCGACGATTTCCCACTGGTCGCGGGGCAGAAACCATAACTTCATCACGGGCATGCCATCATCATTTAGTTCAGGCTCGTCACCTTTCATCAGAGGTGCTGCCATAAAGCAGTAGCTCGCATTATGACAGCCGGAAATGAAAGTTGACTGTCCCCATACTTTGACGCTCCCGTCTGATTGGCGCTCAGCCCTTGGAGGAGTGCTTCCNGGGCCTCCGCCACCGCACATAACAACACGCGGATTATCTAGATAGACCTCTTGAGCGAGCTTGGGATCCATTCCGCCGGCCGCCATAGCATTGATTTCTGAGCCGAGCATNACGTTCCAGGCGACCGATGCATCNATCGCGGCCATATGNTCTAGGATTTCTACTGTCTCCATGGAGCTAGCATTTTCNCCGCCTAGATCNTCTGGGATCGCAAAGCGGAAAAATCCTTCATCAATTAGGCGCTCGACGATGTCATTAGGTAATCGACGCAATTGCTGTGCTTCGTCTCCTGCTTTAAGTATTTCNGGCCTTAGCTCTTCAATTTTTAGGAGTCTGTCCTGATGAACGCGACGCTCTGTCAGGCAGCCACGCAAGGGCTCTTCATCTTCGAATATGATTTGAGTTGCTTCACTCACGCTTGAGCATCCTTCCTGTTCTGGGACGGAGATTTTACTCGCTTTCAAGACNAAAGATAAAGCAGGCATGGAGATTAGTTAAAGATGTTTCTTGCGCCAATAAGTGGAGGACGGAGACCATCTGTTACTGATTTGGCGCGAGATACCTTTGCATTATCTGAGGTATTATGCGCATTTGTAGACCAGATGAGGAGTAAGGTATGGACATAAATGGCAAAACGCTAATAGTGACAGGCGGNGGTCAGGGGCTTGGTCGAGCCATGGCGATCGAACTCGCTGGCGCTGGCGCTAACCTTGCTCTGATCGACTTGAACGAAGACCCTCTCAACGAAGCTGTCCAGTTGTGCAAGCAAGCTGGTGGTGATGCGAGGGCCTATAAGGGTAATGTTGCTATTGAAGAAGAANTNATCTCGATATTTGATGCTATCGAAGCAGATTCGGGTGAGATCCACGGTCTGATTAATAATGCGGGCATACTAAGAGATGGCTTGCTGGTCAAAGTAAAAGACGGTCAAGTTGAAAAACGTATGTCNTTGGCNGAGTGGCAGGCGGTTATTGATGTCAACCTCACGGGAGTATTTCTTTGTGGTCGTGAGGCTGCNACACGCATGATCCAGAAGAAGGTNCCGGGTTGTATCATNAATATTTCGAGTATCTCCAAGGCGGGTAATATGGGTCAGAGTAANTATTCTGCTGCAAAGGCAGGTGTTGCNGCTNTGGCAACGGTCTGGGCCAAAGAATTGGCTAGGTATGGTATNAGAGCNGCAGGCATTGCCCCTGGNTTTATTGCAACGGACATGGTNGCCAGTATGAAACCTGAAGCATTGGAAAAAATGGCTGCTGGTATTCCTCTCAAGCGTCTCGGCGAGCCGCAGGAAGTAGCCCACACGGCTCGTTTTATTCTTGAAAACGACTATATCTCTGGTCGAGTCATTGAGCTTGATGCAGCGCTTCGGATCTAAATGGAGTAGTTTTAGTGGTCATGGCGGGTAACCCGAGTAGGACTTACCGCTGATATGACCATGATCTAGCCTAAAAATAACGATACCTCATCGGCGAAGCAGGTCGTATGGTGGTTCAGTTAGGACTCGTTTTTTCTGATGGTGTAGGAGCTTATCCACAAAGCAGTCAATAAGGCTGATGAAACGGTTAACGCTTTGTCATGATTGCCCCGTGCTTATTATGAGTTTACATAAGCCGGTTCTTCCTCTGTGTCTGGCTTTGCAGGTACTAACAACAGCTATTAGACGGGATCTCTAGACTTTCTCAAGCAGTACTTGCTAGAAGCCGCGATTCAGATATGTCTGCTATAACCATTCCCGCAAACATAGAAACCAAAAAATAAAGCAGGTCCGGATTAAGGTATGCAATGCTAGCGATGGCTGGGCCGGGACAAAGGCCGCTCATACCCCAGCCCATACCAAACAGCATTGCACCGCCTACCAGCTGGGCTTCTAAGTCTTTTTTGGTTGGAAGGTGGAATTCAGGCGCAAGCGCTGGTGTCTTTAGATGAGGCAAAATCCACTGGAAAAATGGCAGTGTCACAAGTAAGCCCCCGACCATGACAAATGCAAGGGTTGGATCCCATTGGCCAAATACGTCAAGGAAACCCACGACACGAGCTACATTAGTCATATCGGACATAGCAAGGCCGAACCCGAAAAGGGTCCCGCAGGCCAGTGGCGTAAATAAATTTTGTAGAACTTGTTGCTTGCTGACTTTCATGATGGTCAGCCTTGGAATCTTAGGAAGACTGTAACCATAGCGGTAATCATAAAAGCTGCGACTGCGACTAGGCTTCTGCTGGATAATCTGGCAAGTCCGCAGATACCATGACCGCTGGTGCAACCGCTGGCAAGCCTGGTACCTAATCCGACCAGTAGCCCACTTATAATCAGTAGTGTTGCCGAAGTGTCCAGTTGCGGGGCGGAAGCGCCGCTGAGGTTATGAAAAAATGAAGTCCCGATAACTAATCCCAGCAGAAACGCGAGCGACCAGGATTGTTGTCGAGGATTTCTAATGGCCTTAGAAGCGATACCGCTAACACCCGCGATTCTGCCAATCAGAAACATCATCAACGATGCAGCCAAACCGATCAGTAGTCCACCGAGTAGTGCTGAGACGAATACGTGCATTATTCACCGAAAGCGTTGCGTTTGAACCTAAGCATTTTGCCGCAACGTGAAGGACGTTGAACACCTTCTTTCATACCAATGGTACCGTTGATAACCACCATAGAAATCCCTTTTGGTGGTGTTTTGGGTTCATCGTAGGTTGCGTTGTCTTTTACAATCTGAGGGTCGAACATGACGAGATCTGCCCAGTAGCCGCTTTTGATCTGTCCACGCTCCTGCATGCCGAACACTTTTGCCGGTAACGATGTCATGCGTCGGACGGCCTCGGGTAACGTTAGAATTCCATCGTCCCTAACATACTTTGAAAGTATTCTTGGGAAAGTGCCGAAAAGGCGCGGATGGGGTTGTCCCTTGAGGTCGGGTATGCCATCTGACCCCACCATCATGTCCGGATATTTTAGGTTGGTGATGATGTCTTTCTCATCGATTATAAAATGGATACAGATGGTCCTGTCGCCCCGAGGTGCAGTCAATATGGTTCTTGCGAGGTCACAGATATCAATCGATTGTTCATCTGCGATATCTTTTAGCATTCGGCCTTCGTATTGTCGAAAAGCTGGGCAGGAGGCTATCCGAATAACTTCCGCTAGCTGGCGATTGATGTTGTTGAGGTCGAAATACTCGATCATGCGCCCGCTGCCGGCTGTATAGGGATAGACATCAAGCGTGACGGGTTGGCCTGCAGCCAAGGCCTCGTCAACTTTAGCCAATGATTCTCCGACTTTGCCCCAATTGGCAGGACCAGCAGACTTGTGATGTGAGATGTGCAGGTGAACATCGGCGTCGCGTCCAATTGTTAAAGCTTCGTCAACAGCGCTTAGTAAGTGGTCACCTTCGTTGCGCATATGGGTTGTATAGAGAGCGCCCATTTCCCCGGCTGCTCTGGCCAGCTCTATGACTTCCTCGGTGTCGCTCCAGCGGCCCGGCCGATAGATTAGTCCGCTAGAAAAGCCACATGCGCCCTGTTCCAGTGCAGCTAGAATGTGGCCCTTCATTTCATTTAGTTCAGCGGTCGTCGGCGCACGCTTCGACATACCCATGACACGAGTCCGAGTGGTATTGTGACCGACCAGCATCATGTTGTTGATGCCAGGACCTTTCTTCATGGCGGCAGCGAAATAACCATTTAGATCTGAAAAATTGCTCTCTAGGCCCGCAAGAATGCCGCCACTTGCTCGTCCTGGATCTATCTTCGGGTCGATCGGTATGGCGGAGAACCCGCAATTACCGGAAACGACAGTTGTGACCCCTTGGGCCATCTTGAAAGCCATGTCAGGATGCCGGAAGAAAGCGCCGTCGTCATGAGAATGGGTGTCAATGAAGCCTGGTGCAATGGTTTGACCGGTGCCATCGACTTCTTCTCTTCCTGGTGAGGCGGTACCAATCTGACTAATGCGGCCACTTTCTATCGCTATGTCACCGTTGATTGCTGGTCCGCCCATCCCATCCAGGATGTTCACGTTGCGGATGACTAGATCATTCATCGTTGTTTATCCTTTCTTCCTTCCGTCTTCATGGATTGAGAGGTTTATTTTGGTCCTCGGTCGTTGCTCAGATGAGTCATCTGGACAGGTAGATCTTTAATGCATTCTCCGATGGGTGGATAGATATCGGCCTAGGCAGAGCCATAATAATCGAAGTCTGTTCTGAGCCATTCGCCAATCATTTCTCCAATCATAATGCAGGTGAGATTTGTATTGGCTCTTGGTACAAAAGGCATGATGGATGCGTCTGCTACTACTAGATTGTCAAAACGGTGGGCCCTTCCATATTGGTCGACCACTGACATGGGATCGGACTTATCACCCATTTTGATTGTGCCGCAGGGGTGGTAGCCACTGGCTGCGAATTTCTTACAGAGCTTCGTGAGAACCTCGTCGTCCAGACCACGTTTGGGATCTGGAAAACTGATCGACGCGATGAGTTCTGCGACCTCACCCTCTCGAGTAAACCTTAGCGTATCGCGCATACAGGCAGCCAGGCGAATAGTGTCTCGATCGTCCTCGCAGAAGCGGTTCTCGATTATCGGTAAATCATGAGGATCTGCGGAATTCAGCCGCAGTTCACCACGTCCAAACTGGTATTCTAGAACAGCAGCGATAGCGAAGAGTGGAGGTCCTCCAGGTTTGCCAGCAAAGCTTAATTGCTCGATTTGTAGGTCATTCCGTTTGCTTGATCCCTCAGCCGTGTATCGCAGGATGGTTTGGATAATAGGTTTATCATGATCAATAAGACCCCTATCTTTGGCTTCACAGACGACAGATAAAGCTGGATGATCAGAGAGATTCTGCCCAACGCCTGGTTCCTCGCCTACTAGTTCGATACCAAACTGATTAAGTTGATCCGTTGGGCCGATGCCTGAATGCATTAAGATCTGAGGAGATTTAAGGGCGCCTGCGCAGAGAATGATTAAGCCAGCCTGGATAGTTTCAATGGATCCGTCAGCATTTTCGTATTCCACGCCACTTGCTCGCTTACCATCAAAGAGAATCCGGTGGACAAACGAATTCGGTTTAATTGTTAGATTTGGACGAATTCGGGCGGGAGCCAGATATCCGATTGCAGTAGACACGCGAAGGCGACCGAGTTTGTTCATCGGATGAGATCCAGCGCCCCAATCGTTAGGATTATTAGCGTCTTCACAGTTGGGATAACCTAGCTGAGTTGACGCGGCAAGGAATGCTTGATGTTGGACTTCGAGCTCATTCGCAGGGTATCGGCGGATGCTTATAGGGCCGGCGTCTCCATGGTATGGACGATCACCAAAGTCGAGATCGCGTTCTAAACGATTAAAGGCTGGGAGGACTTTATGCCATTTCCAGTCCGGACAACCGAGATCTGCCCATTCATCATAGTCCTCAGGAACGCCACGAAGAGCGATGGTGGTGTTGACCGCGCTTGAACCGCCAACAACACGCCCTCTGGGAAAACTAACATCACGTCCGGAAGTTGGTGCATAGGTAAATCCCCAGTCATGTTGTGTGTAGGAATTGTTATGGCTGTTGATCAGATCAAAAGGCGTATTGATAAGCTCAGGATAATCTGGCCCAGCCTCAAGAAGGACTACCGTGCGGTTGGGGTCCTCAGAGATTCGGGTGGCGATAACAGCGCCGGTGCTGCCAGCGCCTATGATGAGTACGTCTGGTTTTTCCAACTCCTACCTTCCACAGCATCGTCAACGAGTGTTATACCACGATTGACGAGGCTGCTGCGGAAAGCTAAAGCGTTTGCATTAGCCGAACTGACTCATCGTATTTTCTTTTCCACCTGCCAGCAGGGCGTTGTCGCCTGCAAAGTATTCTTTGTGATGATCGCCGATGGTGGTGCCAGCCATTTCTTGGTGTTTGACTACGTTCATCTTTCTGCGAATTTCCATACGCTGTACTCCCCTTACGTAAGCAAGCATACCCATGTCTCCGAAGTAGCCTTCGGCTAGTGTATCAACACCTAGTGCTGTCTCATGGTAGGTGGGCAGTGTTATTAGGTGATGGAAGATGCCGGCTTCTCGAGCGCCGTCTGCCTGAAAGGATTGAATATATTCATCAGCCTGAGCTGCAAGCTCTGATTCATCGAATTCAGCCGCCATCAAGCCAGCAGGATCTTTGGGATAAGCTGAAAGATCTTTGCCTTCGGCGAGCCACTCTTGGAATACCTGCTCTCGAAACTTAAGGGTCCAGTTGAATGAAGGAGAGTTGTTGTAAACCAGTTTGGCATCCGGTACCTCTTGACGGACAGCATTTACCATCTCTGCAATTTGCGCGACGTTGGGTCGTTCGGTTTCAATCCAGAGTAGATCGGCACCATGTCGTAAGCTAGTGATGCAATCCAGAACCACGCGATCAAATCCGGTGCCCTCACGGAAAGAATAGAGTCCGTTATCGAGTCGAACGGGTTTAACCAACTTGCCATTTTGGTGAAAGGTGATGTCGTGCTCTTTAAGCTCACTAACGTCGTTGATTTCCTCAGTTTCTAGGAATGAGTTGTACTGACTGGCCAGATCACCATCTTCCTTAGAAACCGGTACCATCTGGGTGAGTCCGGCACCTAGCGAGTCAGTGCGAGCGACAATTACTCCATTGTCGATACCTAGCTCAAGAAAGGCGTAACGCACAGCATTGATTTTCGCGAGAAAAACCTCGTGGGGAACGGTAACCTTGCCCGCTTGATGACCGCACTGTTTAACCTCTGACACTTGGTTTTCCAACTGAATTGCGCACGCTCCTGCCTCGATCATCTGTTTGGCGAGAAGATAAGTTGCCTCCTCATTACCAAAACCAGCGTCAATGTCAGCGATGATTGGTACGACGTGTGTCTCAAAATTGTCAATTTGCTCGATTAGCGACTTCTCTTCCTTCTTATTACCTGCTTCGCGGGCTTCGTCCAGTGCACTGAATATCCGTTCGAGCTCGACCGCATCTGCTTGTTTTAAGAAGGTGTAAATTTCGTTAATCAGTGCGGGTACACTGGTCTTTTCGTGCATGCTCTGATCAGGCAATGGGCCGAACTTACTGCGCAGTGCTGCGACCATCCAGCCTGAAAGATAAATGTATTTTTTGTCCAGGGTGCCCTGATGGCGTTTTATAGCGATTGCTTTTTGTTGTGCAACGAATCCATGCCAGCAACCTAGAGACTGTGTGTATTTTGAGGAGTCAGCATCGTACTCGGCCATGTCTTTCCTCATAATATCTGCGGTGAATTGTGCAATGTCGATACCCGTCTTGAAGCGGTTTTGTAGCTTCATGCGTACCGCAGATTCGGCATTAATGCCTGCCCATGCAGTACCGTGACTATCTCGGAGGGCCGCTGTTTCCTTGATGGTTTGCAGATAAACAGACATTTGGGGGTTCCTTTTTACTCGTCTTTATTGGCGGCGCAGAGTACCATAACGCTTTAGGAATAAATGGATAGTGTTATATTCCGATGATTCAAGTGTTATGTAGGCACGCGTTAAATTCGTGCCGCTGGCTTTGCTAGTAAAAATTCTGATAGGGGGTTGTCAATGGAGGGTAAGCGAGTACTTATAACAGGGGGCAACAGTGGTATCGGTCTAGTAACTGCCCGAGAATTGGCATCGATGGGTGCTGAAGTAATCTTGGCATGTCGTGACACCGAAAAAACTGCAGAAGCGTTAAAGGTTATCGCCTTAAAGGCGATCAAGCCACCAATTAATCTCCCGGTCGAACTTTCTAGCCTCACAAGTGTAAGATCGGTCGCATCAAATTTTCTGGAGCGCTTCGACAGTCTAGACGTCCTGATAAATAATGCGGGCGTTTTCCCTAGTCGACAGCAGTTTACGGAAGATGGTTTTGAAATGCAGATGGGTGTTAATCATCTTAGCCACTTTTTATTAACGCATCTCTTACTGGACTGTCTTAAATCAAGTAACTCCGCTAGAGTTATTTCTGTTTCTTCGACGTTGCATAAAAAAAGCAGCATGGATCTGGACACGTTTACTGGCTTTACTAAGTACAACGCCAGTGCAGCCTATAATCAATCGAAACTGGCTAATGTTATGTTTGCGCTGGAATTAGCGAAGCGATTAAAAGGCACAGGGGTGACCTCAAATGTTCTTCATCCGGGCGCTGTCAAAACAGACATCATTCGGGATCTTCCGTGGGTCATTCGAGCTATTATCGGTCTAATTTTCATCTCGCCAGAAAAGGGGGCAGCAACTAGCATCATGTTGGCTAGTGATCCCTCCTTGGACTCAGAGACCGGTCAATACTTTGATCAGGGAAAACTTGCTACTTATAGCCGTCTTGCGGATGATGAAAAAGAGCGTCTTGCACTTTGGCAAGCAAGCGCAGCTGCAGTGGGTTTGTCCTGATTGGGTTTCGTTAAGAGCTCGTTGGCTTGATCCTGAGGCTCTTAGTCACGAACGAGCTTAACGTTCCTCCAGTACATACTGTGCGCCCTTCTCTGCAATCATGACTGTCGGTGCATTGGTATTTCCCGAAGTGATTGTGGGCATTATTGAAGCGTCTATTACGCGCAGCGATTTCACGCCTCGAACTCGTAACCGATCGTCGACGACTGCCATGGGGTCTGAACCCATTTTGCAGGTGCCGACTGGGTGAAAGATAGTTGTTCCAAGATCTCCTGCAGCTTCAAGAAGATCTGCGTCGCTTTGAACGTTGGGCCCTGGTTTCAGCTCCCTGGGGGAGTATGGTGCAAGCGGATCAGCCTTCATAATGCGACGAGTGAATTTCAGGCCTGCGACTGCGGCTCTCTGATCCTCCATTGTAGAAAGGTAATTCATCGTGATAGCTGGATACTCGTTGGGATCCGCTGACTTGATCTTTACGTTGCCTCGGCTAGTAGGTCTAAGAATGCAAACCGACGGCGTAATAGCGTTGAATTTATGCAGAGGTTCACCAAATTTATCCAGCGAAAGTGGCTGAACATGCCATTCAAGATCTGGCATAGCGAGTGATGGATCACTCTTGGCAAACGCGCCCAGTTGCGATGGAGGCATTGTCATGGGGCCTCGCTTAAAAAGCAGATATTCGAGGCCCATCCAGGCTTTTCCGGCGACCGAATTGAAGCGTTGGTTAAGCGTCACAGTATTGTGAACTCTATAGATGGTTCTGACCTGTAGATGGTCCTGCAGGTTTTCTCCAACACCGCCTAGTTCATGAATCTGCTCAATACCAAGCTTATTTAGATGAGAGGCTGCTCCAATACCGGATAATTGAAGTAACTGCGGAGAGCCAATGGTACCCGCAGCGAGAATAACTTCTTTGTCAGCATTAAAATTCTTGACCCCGGTAGGAGTATTAACTGTGATCCCAGTGCAACGCGGAGAATTATTGCTTCTCGTGAAAGTTAGCCTTTGAACCTGCGCCTCCGTAAGGACCGTGAGATTAGTGCGCGACATAATTGGGTGCAGAAAAGCTCTTGCACCACTGCAACGCGTGCCGCGTCGCTGGTTCATTTGGAAATAAGCATTACCGAAATTATCGCCTCTATTAAACTCTTCAATTTTTGGGATGCCGCAATCTTCAGCCGCGTCTCGCCAAGCGTCAAGAATCTCAAAATTGACGCGACGTTCCTCGACGGAAAGTTCACCGCCCGCACCGTGAAATTCATCTGCGCCGTGCTGGTAATTTTCAGAACGCTTAAAGACAGGCAGGACATCGTCCCAGGACCAGCCTCGATTGCCAAGCTGTGCCCACTGATCATAGTCGCTTTTTTGGCCGCGCATATAAATCATCGCATTGATTGAACTGCAGCCTCCGAGGCCTTTGCCGCGTGCATAATTTATGGAGCGATTATTGAGACCTGCATCGGGTTCAGTTGCATAGCACCAGTCTGTGCGCGGGTTATTGATGGTAAACAGATAACCTACGGGAATGTTAATCCAGAAATAATCGTCTTTTTTTCCTGCTTCGAGGAGAAGTACCTTGTTTTTCGGATCTGCTGATAATCGGTTTGCTAGCACACAACCCGCAGTGCCCGCGCCAGCGATTATGTAGTCATACTGACTCATTTTTTGATCTGCTCACCTAGCCTAGCCCAGGCTGTTTCCTGCCTCAGGTCGACGCCAACTGGAATGACGATGATCTGGTCTACACCCGCCGATCGTTGCGCTTGATATTGCTCCGCAATCCGCTTTTGATCACCCCAGGCAATAATGGAGTCGATAAATTTATCGCTGCCGCGATCAGCGAAATCAGCGTCATCAAAGCCGCGCTCGCGCCAGGCCCGGTGATAATTTTCAAGCGGTAGATAAACCGCTATAGCACGTCTAGCCAAGTCGCGCGCACGATCTGGTTCTTCGACGAATACAGTTGGTTGCATGAGATGCAATAATTTGTCACCAAGAAGTTGTTTTGCATCAGCGGAATAATCGATGGTTTGCAGGTAGGTGTAAGCTCCGTCCATTCGTTCTGCCGCAAACTCCATCAATTTTGGGCCGTGAGCTGCTAAATAGACGGACACATCTGCCTCGTTTTTAAACATGATCTCTGCTTCTGCGTAACGATCCATGAAGTCCTGCATCTTCGTAAGCGGCGGGAGCCATTTATGGCCTCTTGGTGCGTTGCCGACTTTGTTAGACAACCCNAGNCCTAGAGAAAAACGATTGTTGTGTGCGTCAGCTAGAGAATAGGCGGCAGCCTTGGTAGCGCGAGCNTCTCTCGCGTANACGTTAGCGATAGCGGTACCTACTTTGATGGTACTGGTAGCGTTAAGGATGGTCGCACAGGTTACAAANGGGTCTCGACCAAACAACTCAGGTAACCAGATAGTATTAAAACCCGCTGCCTCCGCTGATTGGGCGTAGTGGACTAGTTCTGCGTGTTTGAACATGTCAGCTGGGCAGAGAACAGCGTAATTCATCTGAGTGCTCCCACAAGTTTTTCCATCTCGAACAATCTTTTCTCCACTCTCTCGGGTTTCTGGCTCCCTAGATGCACAATAAGTCGATCGACGCCCAGATCTTCATAACCCTTTATCATGTCCTCGGTCACATTGAACGTTGGTGTGATAATAAGCTCAAAACCTTCTCGGCTTCGATTCTGCTCTTTTAATGCAGCATCCAGAGAACGACAGACTTCTGCCGTACCCGCCACGTCAAGCTGAAAACCATACCACCCACTGCCGTATTTGGCTGCACGCNGGAAGCCAGCNGCGCTATGTCCGCCGACGATGATGGGGATGTGGGGTTTTTGGATGGGCTTTGGATCCATCCTGCAAGCCTCCAGATTATGAAATTCGCCGTGATATTCGGCCACTGGTTCAGTCCAGAGCAACTGCATCATTTCGAGTATTTCGTCACATCGTTTACCACGATCCTCGAAGGTATAACCGCAAGCNATTACCTCTTCTTTACACCAACCAACACCGATTCCAAGGTCGATGCGCCCGCCCGTTAACCAGTCAAGTGTTGCAAACTCTTTAGCCGTGTAGACAGGGTTGCGCTGTGGTAGAAGAGTTATGCCGGTACCGAATCGTATAGTCTTAGTGCACGCGGCGAGGTAACCGAACGTGGCGACGGTATCGAGCATACCGCCGCCTTGTGGGACGGGTATTTTGCCGTCCCTGGCGCCGGGGTAGGGGAATTCGGTTTTGTCGAAGAGTACAACGTGCTCNCCCATCCAGATTGAATCCAGACCAATATTTTCTGCTTGCTTAGCGAAATCCCCGATCATCTCGGCGGTGCCAAATGGTGACATGAAGGTTGCGAAAGTACCGATTTGCATTAATTTGCCTAGGTTCTGACTAGAAGGCACACACTATAACAAGATCAGTTAAGGCGTTCGCCCTTAAAGAATGTACAGGCCGTCTGGATACCAGCAGTTGAGCACGTACCCACTCCCTGTAAGCGGCCTTTTTCGAAGACTCCGGAGACCCAATCACCGTTGGCGTAGGTTAGTACACCAGCACCGTGTTGAAATCCTTCTTCCCAAAGCCCCTGGTAAAATTGACCATCGGGCCAGCTTAGTCGACCTTCTCCGTCCGGTTTGCCCGCCAGGAATTCCCCTTCATATGTGCTGCCATCTGTAAATGTTGCCCTGCCAAAGAGTGCTAATTCCTGTTTCTGCGGTGAGGCAAAGTCGTTCTCTTCAGATCTGGACCTGGTTATCCAACTGCTGTTTTTTTCCGATTCTTTTTTTGTGCCTTCTAACGNGTCTTTCTTANATTGACGTGCCACTCCAGCTGCAGTGGTCTCTTGGAGNAGATCGTTCGATATATCAGTTTTTGAGTTAGGTAATGTTTTTTGAGTGCTTTGAAGAGCCTCGGTATTTGCCGGCTTTGAACTCGACGTTGTTTGTATAATCGCTGTAGGTATCTGATATGGTGGCGTGAGCGCAAGGGCAAACATAATTGCGCCTATCAATATAGCAATCCAGTGAAGCAGACTGAGGCTGGCGAAGAATCGAATCATGCTTTTATTTTAGGCNGAGNGCNGNNNGCTTTACAGNCCTTGATTCAANNACGATGATGAGTTGATCAATANCGGAGAACTTCGTGCCNATTTTAGATATTTTTGCTGAAGTGGAAAAATTGAAAGTGTGTCTAAACAATCTNTCGGTTGAAGANCTGCNNCAGGAAATCGCGGCNGACCCTGAANTGCTTNTGCTTGATATTAGGGAAATTCAGGAGTTGGTTGATTTGGGCACAATTCCAGGNTCTGTCCATGTGCCAAGAGGAATGTTGGAATTCTGGGCGAGTCCGACTAGTCCTTATTACAGAGATTATTTCACAGAGGATAAGCGAATTGTCGTGTTCTGCGCCGGAGGCGGCCGCTCTGCTTTTGCGGCGCGAGATTTAAAAGCTATGGGCTTTCAATGGGTAGCTCATCTAGAAGCTGGTTTTAATGGATGGGTGAATGCAGGTGGTAAATTACAAGACTTTTCGGCTACTAGTCGTTGGGTTCGGCGGGACAGTTAAAAGGAGCTACTGATTATGAGTGTTGAAGTAAATGGAATTGCCCATATTCAGATGACAGTGAATAACATTAAGGCCTGTATGCCTTTCTGGGAAAAGCTCTTGCATTTTTTGGAAATGAAGACGTTAGTTAGAAACGATACCACTCTTTACTGCATTGGTTCTCGCACCGGGATACTAATCCGTGAGGCGCCGGCTGATAAGAAGCATATTAGCTTTGATCAAGATACATCGGGCCTGCACCATTTCTGCTTTCGAGCGCGCAGTCGAGAAGATATTGATCGAATTTACGACTTTGTTTCTAATGAACTCGACTCCAAGATAATTCGTGCGCCTGAAGAGGGTAATCATTTTGCGCCAGGATACTATTCAATCCTCTTTGAGGACCCTGACGGTATACGTGTTGAGTTCAATCATGTCCCGGGTAAGGGCCATTTTGGTGATGAGGGGAGATTAAGACCAGGAGGCCCTGGCCCTTCTGATCGATATGGTGACGATGGTCTTTAAGCGGGAAGAACTTTCAATAGCCTTAGTTTGTTGAACCACTTTTTGAACATATCGAGTGTATCTATGCATTTGTTAAAGCCTGTTTGACGCAGTTTAATGGTGCTGAGCAATGAAGGTGGTGGCGCGGTATCTGAGTGAGCGTTAAATAGCGCATCGGCATAGAAAAATGAGTCGCCAGCAAGTTCCCGAATACTATAGGGTCTCAGTGAGTTAGCTTCGATGATGTTTTGCCACTCTGCCTCACAATCATAAATCCAGTCTGACAGGCGCTGAGGCGACTTTGTCTCGCCTTGCATATCAAAAATGTTTGAGAGTTCCTGCCAAATATCCTGCCAACGAAAAACATCACCATTTGTGATATTGAAAGTTTCTCCATCAAAAGATGGATTATCGAAGCTGAATTGGATCGCTTGAGCGAGAAGGTCTGCGTCAACCGCCTCAGTTACGGCAGCTGGTCCCCCCGGATAGACAAGTGGTTGGCCTCGAGCCTTCAAAATGGCGGCGTAAATACCAATAGCATTTAGCATGTTCATCGGTGCGTTCAGTGCATGACCGAAAATTATCTGAGGTCGCCAGATGGTCATTTTCCGATTGGTTTCTTCGCAGTAGTTGTTCAAATAATCCTGCTGTAACCAGTAAAAGTTTTCATGTGCATGGCGAGGTTCGCGCTCTAGCCCAGGAATTCTCATGGGCTCGACGTGAGCGCCGTAGGCCTTTGTGCCTTGTAAAAGGGTAATGTGTCGGAGTGCTTTGCTGCTTTTTAGTGGCTCGAGTATGTTCTGGAGCATGTTTAAGTTGATCTTCATCTGGTCGGCCTCATGCCAACCTGCAATCAGCCCAGGTTTCTCAAAAAGTGCGGTGTAGACTAAGTGAGTGGTCTTTGAAAGTTCTGATTTGGCCGAATGCCTGCAAGCATCGGCACTCATCAGATCAAGATGTCTGTAATTTGTGGCGAGATCAGCGGGCTCACGACGGGATAAGCCAACTACCTTTTCACCCGATTCAGTCAAATGTTCCATTAATGCCCGGCCGACGACGCCGCTGGCACCAATTACAGCAATGTGTCTTTCAGTCATTTAAGTCAATTGGTGTTGTCAGTGTGTTCATGATATTACTGCTGGCTGCAGAAGTAATGCTGAGTGGACCTTGAAAAAAGAAGAACCTTTCGTCCTGACTGCTGGCTATCGCAAGTATGCTCTTGGTCTCTTTCTCCTCGTTTATATCATTAACTTTGTTGATCGGCAGATTTTTTCAATTCTTATTGAACCTATCCGAGCAGATATTGAATTGAGCGACACTCAGCTAGGTCTGTTGGGCGGTATCGCCTTTGCCATCTTTTATACATTTGCAGGGATACCCATCGCCCGTTGGGCAGATGTTGGTGTTAGAAAAAATATCGTCGCGCTGGCAATGGTGATTTGGAGTGCGATGACGATGTTTACCTCTACGGCGAAGGGATTTGGCGGCCTATTGATTGCCAGGATCGGCGTTGGTATCGGTGAAGCGGGTTGTTCTCCACCCATACACTCGCTGATTTCCGATTACTATCCTGAAGAGAAAAGAGGTACAGCATTGGGTACCTATGCGCTTGGAATTCCAATTGGCGGTGCTATTGGTACTTTGCTTGGTGGCTGGATAGGCGAGTATTTTGGATGGCGTGTGGCGTTTCTCGTGGTAGGTCTGCCGGGTATCCTTGTTGCCGCTATCTTTTACCTTACCATTAAGGAGCCGCCTCGCGGATTTTCTGAGCCAGTTGGTGCGCCTCTTTCGAAATCAACTGTGCCTCTAGGGCAGACCCTCAGATTCATGTGGGGCTTGAAGTCCTTTAGGCATCTTTCCTTTGCTGGTGCGCTACATGCCTTTGTTGGTTATGGGGTGGGTCTGTTTATTCCCTCATTTTTTATTCGTGTTCATGGTTTTGGTTTGGCCGAGACTTCGACTTATCTCTTTCTTATTGGGCTTACGGGCATGATAGGTACATACCTAGGAGGTTACCTGGGCGATAAATTTGGGGGTAATGACAAGCGATGGTATATGGGTATACCGGGCATAGCGACATTTTTGGGCGCACCATTTGGTTTTATTTTTTACACTACTGCAGATCCCTTCTTAGCGCTTATCCTAGCTATTCCAGGTTACATACTTGGACCGATGTATCTGGGCCCAACCTTTGCGATAACGCAGTCCCTCGTAACACCAGCGATGCGATCTCTAGCTTCTGCTATTTTGTTGTTCGTCTTGAACATTATCGGACTTGGCCTGGGACCGGTTTTTGCTGGTTTTCTCTCTGATCTATTGCGCCCGGAATATGGTGAAGAATCGATACGCTATTCGCTACTTTTCTTGGTTATCGCTGGAAATATTTGGTCAGCGTTACACTACTATTTGGCGTCCAGGACGTTACGTGAGGATCTTGAAGCAAAAGACCTGATAGCTTCATGATGGAAGTTTATAGTTTTTTCATATTGATCAGTGATGCTAGTTTTTCTGTGAGGCAGGGCAGGAAACTTTTGGTGTAAAGGGACTTTAATCAATTATTTGTGCAGGGCGGCGGGTAA
Organism: Gammaproteobacteria bacterium; assembly: GCA_002694945.1. Classification (GTDB taxonomy): domain Bacteria; phylum Pseudomonadota; class Gammaproteobacteria; order Pseudomonadales; family Azotimanducaceae; genus UBA9659. Next base: position 33,976 of record NZNP01000022.1, on the reverse strand, counting down.
TAGGATGACGGGGTTTTACATTGTTTTGATCCAAAAGACCGAAAAATATTTATTAATAGATAAAAAAAGGACGTCAGAGGCTGGCTGTGTTTGAACTTCCAGCTACGGGTGGTTGCCGGTGCGGTCGCTTTCGGTTCAGCTTCGATAGTAAACCTTTTGTTGCTTATACCTGTCACTGTAGGGAATGCCGGAAACTTACAGGAAGTGCTTTTCTTACATGTATGCATATACCTGCCGAATCTCTGACGCTTCTCAAGGGCGATCCCGCTTGTGACTTGCGTCAAACGGACTCGGGTAATTCACTGATTACATACTTCTGTGATCGTTGCGGAGGGAATATGTATGCGAAGAACTCTGCAAGGCCATTTGTTGTGACGTTACATGTAGGCTCTTTGGACAAACCAGAAAAAGTTGAAGTGAATGCTCACATATGGCTCAAGCAAAAATTGTCATGGGTAGAGATTCCTGACGGTCACCGTCGGTTCGATGAAAGTGGTGACTGGCTAGAAGATTATAAGGATGATCCAAGCAAGTATGGTGAATAATGCNTACTACTAACGCTGCTTTCGACGTTANGGTAGGATAAAAGAAACTNAAAAAAGAGTTTTTGAAACCAGTGAACCTTATCGAAGGCANCAATCTCAAATGGAANCATTTTTCGGGNGGTGAGAACTCTGATTACCCGATCAGCNACTGGNCTTCNTTCCCAGCTANTAAGACCTAATTCATGACGGTTTACATTGTNGCTCAGATTAATATCCATGATCGCGATAGATATCGCGAATACGAAGCGGGGTTTATGAAAATATTCTCGCAACANCAGGGACGCNTACTATCGGTGGATGAGACACCGGAAATTCTTGAAGGTGATTGGCCCCATTCGCGAACCGTCTTGATTGAATTCCCCTCTTCGGATGAAGCTCACGCTTGGTATGATTCGACCCAATACCAGGATTTGGCCGTCCATAGATACGCGGCGTCCGTTGGCCGTATTGCTATGCTCTCAGGACTTGTTTGAAATAGTTTGAATCCCGCTATCGGCCCTTTGTCCCGTNGAGAAGTTGTTAGCTTCCTTTCGTCGTTTATTCAAANGAAGCTTTCGTCGGTTGCCGAAACGTCGGAGAGATACAGAAATCCTATTGGCGTTGGCGTTGGCNTTNGCGTNGGCATCTCTTAATCCTCGTGCGAGNCTATCCGAAGCAGAACTAAATGATCGACTTTTGGAATGGCTGACTGCTTTTACGAACCCAGCAATTATTGGTAAGTTTACGTTGCGACGTTACATGGTTGATATCTTCCTTCTCCTGAGGGATCCTCGGGGCAGCGTTTACCGAATTAATCAAACATTGATTAACCGGCNAATAGAACCGGAAGCTCGAGAAGCGCAGCCGGGATTGTTAATGGACCAGGTGGCCGCTGAAAGGAAAAAAGGCTTATATTAAAAGCTCAAAACCAATCTAAAATGTTTTCTGTTAAGGTTTTTAAAGAAAGGAATGTTATGAATACAAGAAAGCAGTTTGACCCGATAGATCTGCTTAAGTGATTAAAACTTTCGTTTTTCTTGNGGGGGATAAACCGCCTTTTGCTTTGACAGGTCAAGCCGCCGCTAATCTTGTTAGAGATGGCTTGCCTGATATCGCTGGATATGTTCAGACTCGCGCAATTGATGGATCTGCTTTTTCAGGTTGTGCGGAATTATACTTCTGGTCGGGCTGCGCAGCAGACGAGGTGCTAACGTCAGCGCTAAAGCCTCTTTTGACGGAGGGCACAACTGTAGTTTCATCTATGTCAGGGCATCACAGAACCGTAATGCGTTTGCCGCAGTTCTCCAATAGCTCGAGGATAAAGGGTGTCTATCCGTTNCACCGTCGACCGGATATGGCTCCCCGCGAATTTCAGTCTTATTGGTGGCGTAATCATGGCCCTATTGCTGCGCAAACGGAAAACGCCCTTGCCTACTATCAGACTCATCCGCTGTTGACTAGTTATGAGGAAGGTAACCCCGATTTTGATGGAGTGACAGAAATTTACTGGGCCGATAAGAACACTGCTGATGCCGCTGTCGTTTCTAGGCAGATGACGGAGGATCAAGCTGGCGANGCTCAAAATTTCGTCGACCTTGAGAGGGTCATGTTGTTTTTCGGCGTTGAGGACCTGGTCATCGCGGCATGACGGCTTTCTGGCTTTTAGTAATCGGTATCGGGATGATATTCCAAGGAGCTTTGATTCTGTGGGTAGCGGGGTTTCCGCTTTCACTTAAAAAACAACTGCCAAGAGCAGAACCGGGATCTCCTGAAGCGTTCAATATTTTCTGGATTGAGCAGTATCGAGTCATTGGTTTTGTTCTTTTCCTTCTGGGGGCAGGNACTCTCGCTTGGAGTTTCTTCTGATGGACATGGTGTCGTTGTCAGGCGTTATTCCAGTAACCGCTGTTTATGCTGGCGTGCACGGTCTGCTGGCTGTTGTCCTTGCTAATTTTGTGTTGTTCGTTCGCCTTCGACCGGAGGCTCCGAAATGGCAGGCGGATGCAGCCATGCGAGTGCAAGGTAATTTTATCGAAAATGTGCCGATGGCNCTTTTACTATTGTTGGTGCTGGAGATTCAAGGCTTACCGTCTGCTGGCCTTCACATCTGTGGCTGCCTGCTGTTTATCCTGAGATGTTTGCATGCTTTCGGTCTGGGGACTATCCCTAAACCTAATTATCCGCGCTTGATTGGCGCTCAGGGCACCTTCGTTCTTCTGGCCGTAATGGCAGTCGCTTGTTTGGTTTCTGCTTTAACCTGAATGCTGGGTTTTAGCTCAGAGTACATAGCTGTCACCTGACGCTCTAACAGTGATGTCGCTGATCGATACTCCCCAAGGTTGATTGATTGTATAAACAATCTGTTCTGACAGTGAGTCCGGGTCGAGGGCAAAATACTCAATCTCATTTCTGTCGAGCATACTTTTGGGGAGTTGACCGGCTTCCGCAGCCTCGAATTTGCTCATGTAGGCAGCTGTATTTGAGCCTAGGAGACCGCTTACAGCTTCTGGGTTTACGATGCCGTTACCAAGGCCAGTCAAAGGCACGCCAGTGGGACGAATTGTTGTGACTTTGATTCGTCCCTGCGATTCCATACGTAATGATTCAGAAAGAAAAATTACAGCAGCTTTNGTTGCGCCGTAGACTGCGGCACCGGCGGTCGGATAGTTGCCATAGATAGATGAAATATTGATGACGTGACCACGACCCTGCCTAAGCATTTGGTCATGGACGGCGGTTATACCGTTTAGGACACCCTTGAAATTGATGTCAATACATTGGTCCCAAGCGTCGGCCGCTGCTTCATGATCACTATAGAACGCGAGGGGCATGACGCCGGCATTATTGATGATAACGTCGATTCTGGAAAAAGCTGTGACGGCCTGGTCGGCGACATTGAGCATCTCAGATCGGTTTGTGACGTCGGCACGTACCGCNATTGCTCTACCATCTGCATCATTGATTAATCTTACGGTCTCCTCTAATTCATGTTCGTTAATATCACACGCTATTATACTTGCCCCTAGGGCTGCCGTTTTCTGGCAGACGAGACGTCCAAAGCCGCTGGCAGCACCTGTAACGATAATGACTTTTCCCTCGATGTAATTTTCGCTCACAAAAACTCCAAGCTAGCTAAAAGTAGAGCAGCCTATTATGAGTGGTAANTTGAGGGCAATAGATTAGAAGTAATAACGGAGGCTGGTGTAGAACATATCTGGATTAGATCCATATTCAGAACCNANCATGGGAGCGCCTAATGGTGATATATCAAGATCATCACCCGAGAATAGGTAGATNCCATAGTCCATATAGAAATTTTCCGCGACGTTGTGAGCGGCAGACAAGGAAATAAAGCTAGAGTCATCAGAAAGGTTAAGGATAGCTACAGCGTTGACGACCCAAAGTGGAGATAGCTGAACGCTCAGAGTAGGTATAAGGTACTGTTCTCCAAACAGGAAAACGCCCCCTCGCTGATAGGGATGGCTATTCGCAATAGAAATGTAGTCGTCGGGGTCATCGCTTCCCGCACCGTTGTAGTGATATTCAACCTGACCGAAAGTAAATTCAGTAAACGCATAGTCNAGACCGAGCGACGCTCGCACAAAGTCTTCATCACCGGTGACGTTGGCTGCTTCTAACCAGAAGCCAAAGTCGCCGAGTGAGGTCTCTAAACCTACGCCGGTTAGCGTTTGCTCGGCGTACTCTATGAGTGCGAAATGGAGATCCTTTCCATTAATGTTGCCGCGTAACTGGAGAAAAGCGGCGGATTTGTCAGAATCGGCGCCATCGCCTAACACAACACCAACGTCGAGTTCTCCCAATTCGCCTAAGGGTCTTTGGAAACGAACCGCATCGACTCCGGTTCGATATTCTGTGTTAAATGTTTGCACGTCGAAAGGCAGAAAAACATCAGTCGGGTTAACAATACGGGCAGATCCAAAAGAGATCGCCTGTCGACCTATGGTTAGGTCACCCTGTTCCAATTGAAGCTGTAGATTTAATCTGTCCAGATTTTGATAGATCTGTGTTTTGTTTTCGGTGGAGGACAAAGTAGAGTCGATGTCACTTAGACGGTAGGAATCTCCTACGATATTGAAACTCGATATATCAAAGGCAAAACGGCGCGATATCATGACTGGACTGACTTCGTAGTGCAGTTGCCAAACTGCTCGTTCTCCAAACGCCTCNAGCATTAGTCTCAGGCTATTCTGAGATTGATAAATAGTATCGTTNGAAAAAAGCGGATTATTAATCTCGTCCTGAATAACAGCAAATGACTTGCCATATCCTGAAAAATGGATTTCAGGTGCTCCTTTAGCCAGATTCGCTTCATTAGAATANACAGTCAGATTTTTTTCAGATTNTGTTGATGAGCGCAATCGCGCTGGATGATATTTATCATCAGTGTTGAAAGGAATTTGTGATTTTGTCCCTGTTGGTTCTTTTATCTGTTTTTTTTTTATGATGACAGGCTCTCTGACTTGCTCTNCAGATNGTCTTGAACTAAGAGGCGTCTCTTTAACGCCTCTGACTACCCAAGTATCTNTNTAACCTCGGCTGGCAAGCCACTGTTTGAATTCTTGCTGAAAGGTTTTGTCTTCTGGTATCGGGCCTACAAGCACCCTATGGTGGGTCAAGCCGTTAAGCATCGCTGATCGAACGAAGACCTCGTAACCTGCGATATTTAGACTGGTAGACATGTTCTTAGCTTTAGCTTTTGATCGAAAGCTTCCGAGACTTATATAACTTTCTCCGNCATCGATATTCTGCGGAGATTGCTCCGCTAAAAGAGGAACAGTTGAAATGAAGGCAATCGAGCAAAGGTAGGTTAGAAGCTTATTTACGTTCATCACGCTGAATCTTGCCATCGCTCAAATGAATCAGGCGAGTTGCTCTGTCCATGATTTTTTCGTCGTGAGTAGAGAACACGAACGTCACGTTGTGCGCCCGATTAAGTTCGCGCATTACTTCCAGAAGTGCAANGCCCGTTTTTGAGTCGAGATTNGCCGTTGGTTCGTCCGCGAGGATGATGTCCGGATTTGATGCCATTGCTCGGGCTACCGCAACACGTTGCTGCTGGCCGCCAGAGAGTTGCGCAGGCCTGCGTTCGGCTAAACCGTCCAGCCCGACAATTGATAACATTTCCTGAACCCGTTTTTTTCGCTCGGAGGNAGCTATTCCCTGCAGCAGCATGATGTATTCAATATTCTCTTCAGCAGAGAGAACTGGAATGAGATTGTACGCCTGAAAAATGAATCCTATATGATCGCGGCGAAAGTCAGAAAGTTGATTTCCGCTCATTTCGGCAATATTGCTGCCAGACAGCGTGATAGAGCCACTATCTGGATTATCGAGACCGCCAATTAATTGTAGTAGCGTGGTTTTCCCTGAACCGGATGGGCCGATAATGGCTGTAAATTCCCCTTCTTCTATCTCCATCGATANATTATCGAGNGCGATCACCTCAGTATCTCCGCTGCCGAAACGCCTGCTTATATTTTTGCTNTCTATAACTGTGCTCATAACGATTCCTAAAGCGCTCTTTGCAGTGCCTGAGTGGGAATAATTTTGGCCGCAAAAGTGGCCGGATAAACTGCCGCAAGCACGGTCAACGTGGTTACGTAAAAGGGAAATAAAATAAATTGATAAGCCTCGACCTTAGTCGACATGTTGCCATCGAAGACAATGCCCGACATCTCCATCCGACCCATCGGAATGCCACTCGTTGAGAAGTAGTCTGTAGCGAGGTATCCGATGATAACTCCCGCGATACAGCTTAGGATGGCAAGGAACAAAGCTTCAAAAAGCACGAGTTGAAATATTTGTTTTGGTGTCGTGCCNATCGCTTTGGCAACGCCAAACTCATAAATACGTTCGTAGATTGACATAAACATTGAATTAATCACGCCTAGCGACGTGAGCAGAATCAACACTACTCCAACTATAGCCGTTGCGAAGCCGGTCATTTCGATAATTGAGCCGATTCCTGGCTGCAGGTCTAGCCAGCCAAGTGCCTCATTGTTCTCATCTGTTAATTTACTGAAGATGGCGAGTTCTCGATTCTTCGCGTCNTCTGGGTNAACGAATCTAATCGCGATTTGGTGAAGTTTGTTTTGCATTCCGAGAAAGTTTTGCGCCTGCTTCAGATTGATAAAGACTAGCCCCTCGTCCATTTCCTCGGGGCCAAACTCGACGAACCCTGAGGCTCGAAATAATTCCTGAGTAATTTCGTTGCTATCGACGGAGGCCGCGGTGATGATGATCCTGTCGCGAAGCTTTATTTCGAGAAGCTCCGCCATCTTNTTACCGATTAGAATTTCACGCTCGGCGCCAGTGAGATAGGCGCCTTCGTAAACCGCATCACGAATTTTGCTGACGCCGACTTCGCTTGTCGCATCGACTCCATAAACCAGGCCTCCTGTTGTGTTGTAAGGTGAGGCGATCATCCCGCCCACCATCACACGTGGTCCAAAACCCGATATATAGTCTGTGTTTTTTAGTTGAGCTAAAACTTCGGCATGGTTTTCGATCGTCAAATCGACTTCATAGTTGTCTCTGAAACCTTTTCTGTTGACTTGTGCCTCACCCTCAAGTGTGTGGGTGATACTGCCAACCATTAGATCTGACATACCGATCATGATGCCGTCGACAAGTATGAGAACAATTAGGGCTGAACTCACCAAGGTACAGGTCAAGACAGTGCGCCGTGTGTTTCGAAAAAGATTTCTCCAGGCCAGCTTAATCGATAGCATCTAATGGGCTCCTAGTGCGTTGCGAGGCAGTATTCGAGCAGCGCGAATGCCTGGCGGTATGCTGATAAGAATCGCCGTGACGAGCATGAAAAACATTGGATGCAAAAAGATATAGGCGGCAAACTCGCCCTTCATGCGTTGAAAAGAAACACCTCCCATATCTACTGGTTCAGGAATAAGAAAGCCNGTGGTGCTTANCCAAAGATTTATGGGGGTAATTAACAGCGCTCCGANAATGACGCTGAGACCAGTCAGCATAAGAGTCTCAAGCAGGACCATCTTAACCAGGTCCACAGGTCGACAGCCAATCGATCTGAGGACACCGAATTCACGAGTTCTCTCAAGTACTGACATAAGAATTGTATTGAGCACCCCGATAAACACGATAAAGACGATTAGTCCCATGGTGAAATGGTTGCCCTGCTTGTCGGCTTGCATCGTTCGGTAGAATGTAGCCTCGACTACCTGCCAGGGAGAAACAGTCAGCTCTGGAATCACTTTTTGCAGTTCTTCTGCTATTTCTTCATTTTTATGGGCCTCGTCAACGAGCATAGCGTATTCATGAACATCGCTGCCCATAGAAAGAAACTCTTGAGCCGCTGCTAGAGGCAGGTATACAGCGATCCTATCAAAAGAGGTTTTGTTGCCGATGATTGCTGATACTAGATATATATCGTTCGCTATTGAGCCGTCGGCGCCCTGGCTGATGAGGACTATTTCGTCTCCGACCTCTATCTTTAGATTATTAGCAAGGCCGGCTCCAATCATCGCCTTGAAATAACCTTCTGCGTTCGGAGATGTATCAAAATAATTACCGTCAGAGACTTTCTGCCTAAGCCGCGTGACTTTTGGTTCAAGAATTGGATCAACACCTATTATGCGTGCGAGGGAGGTTTTATCGCCTGCATACGCAAGGGCTGGCGAAAAAACTCGAGAAGTATAGCTTTTGATGGCATCTATCGATTGGATTGCTGCTTCTGATTTTTGTGTGTCCTGAATGGACTTATATATTTTCGGCTTGTCGACGTAATCATCCCGATGCATTTGGATGTGACCGGTTGAATCCAAAGTGAAAATGTCGACGATATTTCCCCAACTGCCCTCGAGAAGGGAATAGGAAAAAACGAATAGGATATAACCACCGGCCATGGAGAGACCGGTCAGCAAAGAGCGCCTTCGCTGCCTAAATATGTTTCGGTAGGCAATCTTTAACGTCAGCATTTAAAACCGTTTCTTCAGATTTCTGAGTGAAAAAGTCTGGTCATTGATCTCTGCAACATCAAAGCGGATGTCATCGTAAATTATTAGGGTCCGGTGGCCTGTTTTATTTAGAGGTCGCATCTCCATGACAGAAGGCATCAACCTGCCTCCGAGGGTCATGGGTTCGGAGAACGTCATCTCGCGAATTCTTGAGCCTTCCTCATCGTAAAATACTTGTGCTTTTGGCAGTAGTGGGTCTTTGGAAACAGTGTATTCAATCTTCCCCCAGACAGTAACCGTTTGTTCCTTGGGTATCAGGGTGACGAAATAGTTTTGATCATCTTCGGTCATGGATAAGTGATAAGCGTCTACCAACTGGGTTTCCTTAACCAAATCGTCATTGGTGAAATCGCTGCCCATCCATGAGCCCATCATCATCGAAGGTGGTACTTTGATAACCTTGTTGATCTTTGGAAAGTAGTTCCACATTTCTTCATCGCGCTTTAGGGTGGCAATTCCGCGGTCTTTTTTAGGAGAGAGAATTCGGAAAAATCCAAATTCTCTGCCCATGCTTTGGCCGGACATCTTCAGCGTTCTCGAGTACTGTGGTGTCTCTATTTTCATGGTCAGGGTAGAGTCGCTAGACTTTCCTCGGTACAGCTGTTCCATCTCGTCGATAATGGCACGGACTTGCTCCTCGGCGGCGAGTGATGGCCATGCCAGGCACCATAGGGTAATTATTCGTAACATTTCTCTTTTCCTTTAAGGATCAGTTAAGAGCCTTTGTCTTCTCCATCGCGTAAGAATTAGGCTTGTTTTTGGCTCTGTGCAGGTGAGCAGTTTCGATCCAGGGTTCTAGTAATTTAGAGTCCAGGCAGAGACAACCCTCTTTCGCGCCCAACACTCGTTCGATGGCCAACGTGTAAGAATTATTGAGTTTTAGCAGTGTATTAAGCTCTGGCATTGCTTCCTCTGTCTTAAATAGGACTCTATAAGCATTCTCATCCCATGACTGACCAATATCCCAGATAATTCGCGCAACTCTGCTCGGGGACTCTACATTGAATTCTCCTTCTTTCACTCCCTGGACGATAATTTTCTCGAAAATAGGAACGAATAGTTGACTGGCGGCGTTCCGGTGGCGGCTCATTAGCACAGCATTTGCCTCATTGAGCAGCAAATCACCGATTTGTGTGGCAAGTTCCCGGTCTGCTGTTTTCGCTGAAAATANCGAATTGANAAAACTTTGCAGTTTCTTAGTCGCGGGNCTATCGGATTCAACTATTTCNGCGAATTTAGCCTCATAACGTGATAGAAGTCGATAGATTGCGGCGTCCAACAAGTCTGATTTGGACCGGAAATAATGGTAGAAAGCTCCTTTGGAGACACCTAAACGCGAAATTAGGCGCTCGATTGAAGTGTTTTCGTAACCCAATTCAATAAAGAGTTCGTCGGCCGTATCGAGGAAAGCTTCTCTCCTGGAGTCAAAATTTGTTTTTGTCTGAGACATCGGATAACTTTACATACCGACCGTCGGTATGTAAAGAGATTGATATGCTTCTTGTTGGTTAAGGAACTTGTTTTCCTTGGCAAGGGCGAGATGGGCTTAGAATTGCTCGTTCTTAAGTCCATTGCTGAGCCGCGGTTGGAAGTTTCTCAAATCAGCGATTATTGCAGGCTAATAATGCTATGGAGGTATCATGAAGTCATGGAGAATCAATGAGTTAGGACTACCATGGGAAAAGTGCCAGGTAGAAGAAACGGTCCTGCCGGATATTCCAGAGGGCGGTTGTCGAGTCAAAGTGGAAGCCACGGATCTCAATTTCGCCGATATTCTTCAGTGCCAAGGCAAATATCAGGTGAGAATTGAGCCGCCATTTACTCCTGGTATGAGCGCAGCAGGACTTGTGACTCAAGCTTCGAAAGGTTCGAAATTTGGGCCGGGCGATAGGATTGTCGGTCCGACCTTCCAGGGTTCAGGCGGCTATGCTGAAGAAGCATTGGTTTTGGCAGACCGCTCAACTCGGGTTCCTGAAGGCGTCTTGGTCCGGGATGCGGTGGCTATGCATGTCACCTATGGCACTGCATGGTTTGGCCTGCATCTGCGTGGCCTATTACAACCTGGCGAGACTATTTTAGTGCTAGCCGCTGCCGGTGGTGTTGGGGCTGCAGCGGTGGAACTTGCGAAAGTTCACGGTTGTTGGGTCATCGCCGCCGCAGGGAGTCAAAGTAAACTTGAGACTTGTAGCAAGCTGCTCGGCGCTGACGAGGTCATCGATTACAACAATGAGGATCTTTATCAACGGGTAATGGAATTGACCGACGGTCGTGGTGTCGATGTCGTCTATGACCCGGTTGGTGGTGATTACTTTAATGTGGCTCGTCGGCTTGTCGCCTGGGAAGGTCGTTACCTGGTGATTGGTTTCGCTGCGGGAGATATACCTTCAGCACCGATGAATCACGCTCTCGTAAAGAATTATTCGATCGTAGGTGTTCACATGGGTGGTTATCGAGGTCGTGATGAAACCTATTTTGAGCGATGTTATGGCGAGCTATTTAGCCTATTGAGCGCTGGCGAAATTCACCCTCTTGTTGATGACGTGGTTGGTTTCGATGGGCTNGGGGGTGCGTTCTTAAATCTTTATGAGAGAAAGACCCGCGGTCGGATACTTTTCGATCCCTGTTTATAGCGCTGGGCCGGTCGAGACAAAGTATCTGTTGTTCTTATTGGAAGTGNGTAANNTTCATGCACTCCGTTGGTGTTTAGAANNTGATTACGTTTTTAGTGCCATCCNCGAGAAAANAATCGGGGCGAAATAGGTGAACTCTCTCTGCTGATGGGACCGAAAGCGGNNGTGGCGGAAAGCCCACTNGAAATATTAGGAAATNTGAAACAAATAGCCTATTCGGTAACGCCCAATATTCTCTATCAGTTAGTGATACCCAAGAACCTGAGTTGCAATNATTACAATACTTAGATCAAAGATTAAGGCGCACGCTCCTGCGAGGATCTAACTGAATAATTCAGATTGAAGAAAGNTCGCTGCCGATTTCTGCATGATTCGAGTCAATGTATCTCTGACATCCCCTTCCAGGCGGCTCTTAGTTTGTCCATGTTGAAACCGGGGCTTTGTGCCGCCTCAATTACAATANGCTCACGAGCCATAATTTTTTCTGCTTCAGTAATGATGTCTGCAGCATTGGCAATGGGAATCACGACAGCACCATGCTGGTCCGCATGCACCAGATCATCATGTTTAACTTCCATTCCATGGATATTAACGGTCTGCCCCCAATCCACAACGTTTACCCAGGCGTGCGANGGNTTGATCATGCCTGCTAGCATCTGAAAGTTGGGCTGACTGTCTGGGATATCGCGGACGCTGCCATTGGTGACTACNCCCAGGCAACCAAGACCATAGTGTATATTGGTATTGACTTCACCCCAGTGAGCGCCGTAGCCAGGCGTGTCGTCGACATCTTCAATGATCGAAACGCTGGGAATAGGTCCGCCTTCAGCGATATATGAATAATAGGCATCTGCGTCGAACCGTGATTCTGGTTTATGTGCGGCTCTGATCCTTACTGTTCTGGCGTAACCAAGGATTGGTTCAAGNTCGGGTCTAACGCAGACAAAGGGTCTGATGTTAAATCCTCGCGCCCTGCGTTCGGGGTTAACCGTTTCCAGTGCATTGCAAACAGTAGGGGTATCCAGCTCTAGCAGACCTTTTCGGATATCAGGTGTTAGTTCATTCATAATGCTGTTCGTCCAAAATGGGGCTGGTCAATTGTACCCTCAGTACTAACGCAGGTCTCCCAGGACGTCATTTAGTACGGATAATCCGCACAGTGTATGAATGAACCCTACTCTGTCGGTCAGATTGAAAATTGCTTCGTATCCAGCTGAGTTGCAGCGGCTCTGGTGATGATCTACTGTCATGGCGGCTTCTAATANAGATACTAGCTCAGCGGTATTTGCAGCTGGCACCAACCGATCGAACTCTGAATGATAGAGATGAATTTTGACATTCGCGTTTACTATTTCTTCGAGATTATTAATGTCAGTAAACGAATTCAGCTGGAGCAATGATTTCATCGAGTCGTATTCGATTTCGTTATTAAGAAATCCTGAAATGAATGAAGTTTCGAAGGCTCCATTTATCAATATGTCGTTTAAAAAAAAGCCCGTTTCTGTATAACTCAGCAGCGCAGGTATTATCCTGTTAGTGGCGAATGGTANGGTGGTCGCTTCGTCTACATATCGGCAGAATACATCATCGTCACAACTGCCGTTCAGATGGCTTAGCACGCCGCGGACTGTTTTATAGAGGTTATAAGGCGCTCCACCGGCGTGGACTTCAACAATACTGGGGCGGTCGATTTCCTGAAGCTCGGACATTAGCCAGACGGCAATGGCCGTGTGTCCGCCCTGCGAATAGCCGATTACCGAAGCGTTTTGACCGTCGTATGTATCTGAATAATTGCGGTCTTCCAGTACCTGTCGAGCTAGGTCTAGTGTGTTGTAGGACGTTTGATTAGCTAGCAGGTAGGTCTCCTCTTCGGTACCTGTATTGCCTCTTCCATAATTGTCTGCAGCCACCACGAGATAACCTCGCGCAGCGAAGAGGTTGGCCAGAATGTACCAGGCGTCAGAAGAATTTAATTCGCTGGGTGTCGATCCAGTCGCGTGGGTGAGAATAATAAAATGATCTTTTTGAATGAAGTTATCATCGACTACGGGCCGCGAGATGAGCCCTGACAGACTGTCAGAGGGCTCACCTGAAGGCGTTCGGGAGCTATACGTAACTCGTTCCGAGATTACGTCATAATGCGCAGCAGGATCAGTCAGGTTCTCCCACTCATCTTCAACTAGTTCATTGATCAGATCTACTAGCAGCGAATCTACAAAAGCTGGCGCTTCAATATCGGTCAGTAACGCACCCTCGACGTAAGCTGAGAAAAAATCATTGATCGTTTCTTTAGGGGAGGTAATGGAATCTTGGACAGTAATGGCGCGTTCCGATTGGATACTGGTCGCAAAACTCAATGTGGCGCGATAGCGGTCATCATTATTACCTGTGCCTTCAGCATCAAATCGGTAGTTAGAGTTCTCATCAAGAAAGCATGTAACATGATGGTCAAGTACCTCATCTGTCTCACCTGTTGATAGATCCTGCAGATTTCTACGCAGACTAGCACCGTTGAAGTTGCGGCAATTGCCCACCAGTTCCATGTTTAGATCAGTCTGAACGAGATGGCTGAAGTTTAGCGTTGACAGATTGCTATCAATCGCAGGTGAACCTTCTGTTGGCGAGCTATCAAGAAGTTCGATGCGCGTGGGCTCGGCCTCAACTTGTGAAGGGGGAGAATTAGCCGTTTCTGTATTTTCGGCGGAACCCCCGCCCCCACCTCCGCAGGCCATGACAAGACTCAGAGCGACAACGACAGAAACGGTACACACTTGTTTCATGGATAAAGAAAGCTTCACTTGAATGACGAGTGATGGAAGCTTAAGCAATTAAGTAAGATTTACAAAGGGTCAGACGTTGAAAATCTCAAGTCTTTTTACTGCTACTCGTCAAAGCAAGGGGTTATCTTACAAGCAAGCCAACTCTTGGATTGACCGAATTTGCTTATGCAAATTCGGCGCTAAAGACGTCCTCATTGAACCCAACGAGATAAGTGTTGCCCACCCGGATTGTCGGAGCCCTGAGATTTCCTGTTGGACCAAGCATGGCATCGATGGCCTCCTGGTTAACACTATTTTTCACGTTGAACTCGTTGACTTTTTTTCCTTTCATAGCAATCAATTTACTAGCCTTGCTTAATAAGTTCTTTGCGTCTGAAGCTTGTAGCTTTTGGCTGGCTGAAACTGTATCTGCGATGTCGATGTTATTGGCTTCCAAAAACTTGGATGCTCGTGTACAGGATGTTCAGCCTTTGCGAAAGTAATACCAGTCTGCTTTTCTCATAATCCTATTCTTGATTTAGGTGTCAAGTTGTTAGTTTAGCAGGATAGAACCGATGCTGGACAATTCTCGTACTAATGTCGATTCGGGGGCGGAGGCATGGGATCATAGTCAAATGAATAGCAGATATTTTATGGCCGTCTCGGTCACCATAACTCTCCTGGCAGGTTGCGCATCAGCTCCTCAAGCACCGACGGATTTGTTGCGGATCGATAACGCCATCACGACGAGTCCAAATGATGCTCGCGATTATCGCCATCTGGTTCTTGCCAATGGCCTCAAGGTTCTATTAATTTCCGATTCGCAGGCAGACAAATCGGCGGCGTCGCTTTCTGTGTATCGAGGCAGTTTTGATGACCCAAAAGCTCGACCTGGATTGGCTCATTTTCTTGAACATATGTTGTTCATCGGCACTGAGAAGTATCCAGAACCGGACGGATATTTCAGCTTTGTAGAGTCTAATGGCGGGTCGTCAAATGCCTACACAGCGCCTGAAGTGACTAATTACTTTTTTGACGTTAAACCTGATGCCTTTCGCGAGGGTTTGGATCGTTTTGCTCATTTTTTTATAGACCCGTTGTTGGCGCCTGACTACGTGGAGCGAGAAAAGAACGCTGTTCAGTCTGAATACCAGTTGCAGATTAAGGAAGACGGCTGGAGAGGCAACGCGGTTCAAAAGAAGGCGATGAATCCAGCTCATCCGCTCTCGACATTTAATATTGGTTCTCTCGAAACACTGTCTGGTGATGTTCATAGTGCGCTAGTTAGTTTTTTTAAAGAAAATTATTCGGCTAATCAGATGGGGCTTGTTGTTTTAGACCGCGAACCTTTGGACATCATGCAACCCTGGGTTATTGATCTGTTCGGTCAGATTGAGGACAGGCAACTGGATGATATCCTTAGGGAAACGCTGGTTTTCCTGCCTGAACAGCTTCCTGCGACCCTGAGACATAACAACTTGAAGGATGAGCGGGAGCTGAGTTTCGCTTTTCCGATACCGCCGCTGCAAAAACTCTATCGCAAGAAGCCAGCTGCTTATCTCTCAAACCTCATTGGCCACGAAGGGGAAGGCAGCCTGCACAAATTGCTTAGTGAACGGGGTTGGATCATAAGCCTGGGCGCGGGCCCGGCGAGTATCGATGCTAATAATGCAATTATGAATATCAGCATGTCATTGACCGAGGAGGGCTCCCGACGGATTCCGGAGATCACGGGCTACCTTTTTGCCTACCTGGATCTGCTAAAACAGGGTCGTCTTGAGAAATGGATTTATGATGAGCAGGCGATGGTAGCTGACATGGATTTTCGTTTCGCAGAAAAAGCTTCTGCGATAGGGACGGTTCAGAGGCTGTCGCCAATGCTGGAGCACTATCCAGCTGGAGATTTGTTGGTAGCTCCTTACTTAATGAAAGAATTTGACGAAGAGCTGATAGATAGATTTTTGGACGCTTTGTCGCTGGACAATGTATTGATTACGATATCGGCGCCTGGTTATGAAGGCGCTCTGGCAGAAGAATGGTTCGGAGTAAGTTATGACCTGGAAAAAGGTCCAGTCGAAATTGCTGAAACAACGCCTGAGCAGTTGGCGCTGCCAGGACCTAACCCGTTTCTCCCTGAATCGTTGAGTTTGGTCTTTGCGGATGATCAGATACCGCTGCCAGTGATAGATCAGCGATCGATTCAGGTCTATGTTGATACCGATGTCGAATTTGGAGTGCCGAGAGCGGTAACCCATGTGAGCTTTAGGAATGGGGGAGGATTGATGAGCGCGTTAGACAGCGCTCAAAGCCTGCTTTACTCCGCTCTGGTAGAAGACAGCTTAAATTCTCTTGCCTATCCGGCGTTGCTCGCAGGGGTTAGCTATCAAGTGGCTGCGGCGCCTAAGGGTTTTCGCGTTTCGATCGGTGGATATGAAGATAAACAATTTGTTCTTTTGGAACAGGTTATGCGGCGACTTATCGATCTTGAGATCGATAACGAACGGTTTGATGTATTGAAGAATCGATTGATCAAGGACTTCGAGAACCAGGCAAAAGACAAACCCTTTCAGCAAGTTTATGGTCGTCTTATGGATGAACTAGTCAGTTCTGCTTGGCCTTCGCAGGAAATGTTGGCGGTGCTTAAGCCGCTCACCAAGGAGCAGCTGAGTAGCTGGCGGGACAACGTTTTCAGCGAAGTTTCCTTGCAAGCACTGATACATGGCAACGTCCAGAATGAAAAAGCAGAGGAATTACTTGCATTGATCAAGGATCATCTACCCCTTAGCGAAGTGGTGGTCGATAAGCCGTTAGTTAAAAAAGTTATGGGAGTCAATGAAGTCAATATCGAGATTGACCATGGGGACGCGGCCATGATGCTTTATATCCAAGATGAAGAAGCTAGCCTGCAGGCTAGGGCACACAGTGCACTTTTTTCTCATCTCGTTGGGCCTAGCTATTTCTCTAGTTTGAGAACAGAACAGCAATTAGGCTATGTCGTCTCAGCGCTCAACCCCGTTTTTTATGAATGGGGAGGCGTGGGTTTCTTGATTCAATCTCCGGTTGCTGGCCCTCGCGAATTGAGGGAGCAGACTCGCTTTTTTTTAGACGGCCAGGTGGAGCGCTTTGAGGCAATGAGTGAAGAAGTCTTCAATGCGAATAAGGCTGGATTGATTGCCCAACTTCTTCAAAAAGATAAGAATCTTGGTCAACGTGCCCAGCGCTATTGGTCTGAATTGGATCGAGGAATCACATCGTTTGATGCTAAGCGTCAAAAGGCAGATCGAATCGGAAGTTTGAATAAGCTCGATATGATTAGTTACCTAAATCGAATCCGTTCACTTTTTGACTCAGATTATTTGTTTATCTTCAGCGAAGGTAGGTTTGGAGAACAGGGTTAATATTTAACCTGATTGAGATCAGGTAGTTAATATTGGGCGGTGCCTCCATCGACACTGATTTGTTGGCCTGTAATTCCCGCGCCAGCTTCGCTCGCGAGTAGAACGGCGAGTTCTGCAACTTCATGAACCTCATTGGGCCTCTTAATCGCCGAATCTGCAACGAACATATCGACCATTTGATCGAAAGTGATCCCCATGGCCTCAGCTGTAGCTGGACCCGTATCCATTACGATATCAGTAAGAATCAGTCCTGGGCAGATTGAGTTCACTGTAATCCCCTCCGTCCCTACTTCTCTAGCAACCGACTTAGTCATACCATTTATTGCATGTTTTGCTGCCGTGTAGGGAGTGAGGACGGGCTTACCGTGTTTACCTTCAACTGATGAAATATTTATTATTCGGCCGGATTGTTTTGGCAACATGGTCTTTAGGGCGTGTCGTATTCCCCAGAACGTTGCGTACAGGTTGATCTTAATGCAGAAGTCGAATTCCTCGTCAGTCAGACTGACGGTGGGCTGAAGGTCGCCCCCTGCGCCTCCCGCATTGTTAACGAGGATATCGATGGTGCCAAATGTTGAAATCGTCTCATCTATAAAGCCTTCCACGCTCTCTTGTATTGTTGCATCGCCCTGCACGAATACTATTCGATCGCCGGCGTTGAGTTCCTGGATCATACGCTCAGCTTTTTCTGCGTTCCTTGCCAGGATTGCAACTTTGGCGCCTTCCCGAAGATAAGCTTCGGCTAT
Source organism: Gammaproteobacteria bacterium (assembly GCA_002694945.1). Taxonomy (GTDB): domain Bacteria; phylum Pseudomonadota; class Gammaproteobacteria; order Pseudomonadales; family Azotimanducaceae; genus UBA9659. The sequence continues at coordinate 15,907 of NZNP01000022.1, read as the reverse complement.
CCCACGTCCGATGCCTGCGGAACCGCCTGTTACGGCGGCTATTTTATTTTCGAGTAGCATTGCTTTTAGTCTCCCTAAGCGATGAGTTCAAGTGCGTTAAGTTCTTTCAAAGAGCGAATGGAATTACCCAAAAGAGTTTCTGCTAATTTCCGTCCTCGTTGGTTGGCGGGATCAAGGGTGCCCGCGATAATGACGGAGTAGCAAAGAAAGTACATAGCGCATAGTCTGTATCGCTTGTACGAGTAGGCCTTGTCGTAGTCGATACCTTGGCATGTCAGTTCATCAAAATATACGCTGTGCCAGTCTTCGGAATGTCTTACGTCGTCGGCTAGGCTTTGGGTAACGAAATAAGCGAGATCGTGTTCAGGNGANGCTTTGCAGACAGCTTGATAATCGACTAGGGCAATACCGTCNTCATCAAAGAANATATTATCGAGNCTGACATCGCCNTGAGCGATTACTAGCGGTCCGGCATGGATTTTNTCCAGAAGAGTNTTGANGTGGTCNGGCAAGNTNGCCGCNATGGCAATCAGNTCATCATCAAAAAACTGACTGAACTGCTCGAGAACGACAGGCCAGCCCGCCCGGAAACCGCCGATCATGCCCTCTCGCTGGTATGGCATGTCATGTTGTTTGATATCAGTCAGATGATCTGGTTGCCAGGTATTTCTGTGAAGAGAAGCAATACCGGACACAACGGCGTGAGCTTCTGCATTGCTGCATCCTTTGACCTGATCTCCTAACCTCATAGTGCTGAGATCTTGGAGCAGCAGCGCTAGGTTACCCGAGTCATCATCGTAGGCCGCGTAGTGACATTTAGGACTCCTTAATGGCACCGTTGGAGCAACCTGTGTGTAAAAGCGGAACTCTCTTCCATACATGTCATAGACTTCGGCGACTGCGCGATTCTCAGGAGTTGGTGTTGGGAATTTGGCAATGAGCGTATTTGGTAAACCTTGACTTTTGATATGCAGACGGGCGACGAGGCCTAAGAGCCCTCCTCCTTCCCCAAGAGGTTCAACCCGGAATTCGTCCACTGTATGGCCCAATGCATTGGTTAGCCAGTCAGTGGTTATCTCATCTGGCGTGGTTGGAAATTTGTTCATAGAAATTTACATTGTTGTACTTTGCGAGGATATCAGGGTCGCCCAGTGAGTCCAATTATCTTGATTTGGCGGTCTGGGCTGCTGATTAGAGGCTAATTAGTTCCTTCGGTTATTTGCTTGCTTTTGCGAACAACGCCGCTGGCAAGTAAATCTCCTATCGCCTCGTTGCTATACCCTAGTTCGGTTAAAATCTCGTAGGTCTGCTCTCCAAGTCTGGGCGCGGGTGAAAGGCTGAGGTCTTCGCCGAACATCGCCGAAGGAGGTTTCGGAGAAAGATAGCGTCCTGCAACTGGGTGATCCCTAGTTTCGATAAAGTCTCTCGATTTTATATGATCGTCATGTTGGACTTCTTCTGGCATAAGCACGGCAGCTACAGGGACGTCGGCTGCACGTAATCTTGAGACCACTATATTTCCATCAAACTTTGCCGTTAGCTCGCCGATGACAGCGAAGAACTCTACGATATGAGCAGCTCGGTCGACGGCGGTTATGAAGCGGCTATCATTTGCATAGGTTTCGCCATCCAACGCCGCACAAAATGATTGCCATTGTTTATCAGTGCCGCAGGCAACTGTCACCCAACCTGTGCGAGTTTGATAAAGCTGATAACTAGCAAAAATATTCGGCACATGACTTGCGTCTTCGTCTAGCAGAGTGCACTGCATCATAACGTCAGGCCAGTTGTACATGATGTTTGATTCGAGCATCGAGGCCTCTATGAAGCAGCCCTTGCCCGTTCGCCCTCTTTGAACAAGGGCTGCCAGTATCGCTTTGGTGTTGTAACTCGCGGCAGTTTTATCGGAAACCATCGCCTTGTGCAGCGTTGGTTTGTTATTGGTAAGTTGGATGCCTGCCCAACCGGATAGTGCTTGGACGATTGGATCGTAGGCAGGGAGGTCGGCATAAGGCCCGGTTTCTCCAAAGCCTGTTGATGAGCAGTAGATAAGCGAGGGATATTTCTCGGCGATCGTTTCGTAACCGAACCCGAGTTTTTCCATAACACCCGCGCGGAAGCCTTGAATAAAAACATCGGCATTGGCGAGTAATTGCCATAGTACCGCTTTCCCCTGCTCGGAATTTAGATCTACGGCTATACTTTTTTTACCTGCGTTCGCATTGGCGAACCAACCACTCATACCCTCTTTGGAACTACCGTAATTTCTTAACTCATCACCTCGAATTGTGTCCTCAACCTTGATTACTTCTGCACCAAAGCCGGCCAGAGTTTCGCCAGCCCCAGGCACGGCAATCATAACGCCCATTTCAATAACTCTTATCCCGCTTAGGGGTGGCATAGCCGATTCTCCAAATTGTTTGCTGACGCTGATTTGATCATGTTCAGAGACTGCAATTTCAGCATTTTTGTAAAATTCTGTAACGTCCGTCACTTTACGATATAGTTCCGCTTCCGCCAATCTGATCAAACTAAAGGGAGAAGTTCCTTGGCAAAGAAACCGGCAAAGAAAGCAGCGGCCAAGAAGGCGGTTGCAGCTAAGAAGAAACCTGCAGCTAAGAAGAAAGCCGCGGCTAAAAAGAAACCAGTATCGAAGAAAAAAACCGTAGCAACTAAAAAAGCTCCCGTAAAACAAGCGAGTAGAAACAAGAAGTCAGGTCCCTCTGAGCAGACGTTGAAAGAAATGCATCTAAAAATGGTTCGCATTCGACGTTTTGAAGAGAACGCCGGCCGGATGATGGAAGATGGAAAAATTCCTGGTGCTCTTCACCTCTATGTTGGTGAGGAAGCAGTTGCAGCGGGCGTTATGCAACACCTTTCTGACGAGGACCAGATCACATCGACTCACCGTGGCCATGGCCATCTTGTCGCCAAGGGTGGTGAATTCAAGCCTATGTATGCGGAGCTTTTCGGCAGATCAACCGGTTATTGCGGTGGTAAGGGTGGCAGTATGCATATTTCCAATATGGAGCTGGGTATGCTGGGCGCGAATGGTATTGTCGGAGGGGGACCTCCAATAGCTATGGGTGCGGCGTTTTCGAATAAATTTAGGAAGACCAGCAATGTGACCGTCTCATTTTTCGGCGATGGCGCATCCAATGAAGGTAGTGTTCACGAGGCGGCAAATATGGCGGCTCTATATAAACTGCCATGTGTGTTTATTTGTGAGAACAATGGATATGGTGAGTACACTGCCCAGGCTAATCACCAGGCAATTGTCGATGTTGCTGACCGAGCGTCTGGTTATGGTATGCCGGGTGTTATTGTGGATGGCATGGATGTAATGGCGGTCTACGAAGCAGCTGGAGAGGCAATCGAGCGCGCGAGGAATGGTGGCGGGCCAACTTTAGTTGAGTGCAAAACCTATCGTTACTACGATCATGTTGGCATCCGGGGCATGGGAATGACTTATCGCACTGACGAAGAAGTTGAAACCTGGAAAAAGCGTGACGCTATTGAAAATTTTGAGCAGCGTTTACAGCAGTTAGGGGTGATGACTCAGAAACAGATCCAGGCGGTGCATGACAAGGTCCTGTCTGATATCGATGAAGCGATTCAATATGCCAATGAATCACCATATCCGGATGCTAGTGAATTATTAGACAATGTCTACTTCGAGGGGGAGGGTTAATTATGTCGGAAGCAGTGCAGCAAGAACCTCGAGTTCTACCTTATGTTATGGCCATTAATGAGGGCGTCAGGGAAGTTCTCAAGGAGCAGGACAACAGTTTTGTCGCTGGCGAAGACGTCGCCGGTGCGGGTGGGGTTTACGGTTATTACACTGGCCTTTTGAATGACTTTGGTCCCGAGAGAATTTATGACACGCCTATTTCGGAAAAAGGCATTATGGGTCTGGGAGTAGGTGCGTCAGCAACGGGCTGTCGTCCAATAATCGATCTAATGTTTATGGACTTCATTGGCGAGTGCATGGACGAGATAGCCAATCAGATGGCGAAGATGCGATTCATGTTCGGTGGTGGAGCGAAATTGCCGGTCACTGTGCTCACTATGGCTGGTGCGGGTCAGAATCTTGCGGCTCAGCACTCGCAGAGTCTGGAAGCATGGTTGGCCCATCTGCCGGGGATCAAAGTCTGTTGTCCTTCAGACGCCTATGATGCGAAGGGTATGACTATCGCGGCAGCGCGGGATGACAATCCAGTATTTGTAGTCTTTAACAAGGCTTCATTGGCTATGTCAATGGAAGTCCCTGAGGGTCCCTACGAGGTGCCGCTCGGTAAGGCAGCCGTCCGTCGGTCCGGGAAGGATCTGACGATCGTTGCGATCAGCCGTATGGTACATGAAGCGATGTCTGCGGCTGATAAGCTAGCTGATTCGGGGCTCGACGTTGAGGTAATTGATGCTAGAAGTGTGTCGCCTTTCGACACGGAAACCGTCGTAAGCTCCATAAAGAAAACTCATCGCGCGCTGATTGTGCATGAAGCGGTTAAATTCGGTGGTTTTGGTGGTGAAATAGCAGCACAGATTCAGGAAGAAGCTTTTGATTATCTGGATGCGCCGATAATGCGAGTTGGCGCACCTTTTTGTCCTGTGCCTTTTAGCCCTGCGCTCGAACAGATTTATATGCCGAATGCTGATGCGATTGTGGCTAAGGTCAAAGAAACTCTGGAACTTTAAGCGAACGTCGTGACAACGGGTACGATTGGTATCGTTGCGAATCCTGCGTCTGGCAAAGATGTTAGACGGTTGGTTGCCAGGGCGTCGGTGTTCGATAACCGTGAAAAGTGCGCCATTATTCGTCGGGCATTGTCTGGTGCGATTAATGCGGGTGCGCNGCANTTTGCTTACCTCGATGATTCACACAATATCGCTGGCGGCGCGTTGGAAGAGCTTGGTTATGACTGTCAGACNGTTGGNATAACTAGTACTGGCACTAACTCNGCGCTNGANACCATAAGAGGTGCGGAAGAACTNGCTAATCGTGANTGCATTGCGACCCTGATATTGGGCGGTGATGGNACTAGTCGAGCGTTTGTNAAAGGCTGGCGGGATGCGGTTATGCTGCCTCTTTCGACTGGCACCAATAACGTGTTCCCGCGTATGTCCGAAGCCACTGTCGCCGGTATGGCTCTAGGCATTTTGGCGGCAGGTGGGGTATCGCTGGAAGAGACAGCTGTGCCGGTGAAGATTATCGATGTCGAGATTGAAGGCGAGTCACCAGATATTGCGCTTATTGACGCTGTGGTCACGACTGACCAGTTCATCGGCGCTAGAGCTCTCTTGGACGGTGAGATGATAGANCGGATCTTATTGACAAGAGCAGAACCTACCTCGGTTGGCATGACATCTGTCGGAGGTTTAATNAGACCTCTNTCAGATGAAGAAGACCTAGGGCTGCATCTCGTGTTGGGTAAAGGTGGCCGCTCCAAGGTGCATGCGCCCATCGCNCCGGGGATGTTCGAAACTTTAAGTATTAGGCAATGTTCCACTTTGAATTTCGACGAGACGGTCGAATTCGAAGGGCCTTGTGTCCTTGCCTTTGACGGTGAACGAGAGAGAGAAATACAGGCAGGTCAGCGTGTAACCATGCGGGTTAGCCGCAATGGTCCAAGTGTTCTGGATATTCCCAGGACTATGCAACTCGCGGCCTGCCGGGAATGGTTTAAGTATTAAATATGAGGGGGTGACTTGTGCCTAGAGAAATATACCTAGTCAAAGTTGGAATGAGCATGACTGAAGGCATGGTCTCAGAATGGTTTGTTCCGGATGGAGGGACAGTCAAAAAGGGTGAGCTCGTATATGCCCTCGAGACCGAAAAGGTCAATCTGGACGTTGATGCCGAGTACGACGGCACTGTNAAACATATGGTTGAAGTAGGTGTGATGCTTAAACCCGGCGATGTCGTCGGATATATTTTTGAAACTGGTGAAGAAATACCCGCTGATTTTTCCGGCGTGGTAGGTAGCTCCTCAGAGGCGAACGCCGTTGAGGAGTCTATTACTGATCATTTGGAAACGTCCTCGGTGTCAATGTCTGGTGCCCCCGCAGTTCAGCGCGAAGAAAGCGGAGGACATATTAAATCCTCCCCCGCAGCAAGGCGTCTAGCCAAGGAGTTGGGGATCGACTATCAGGTTCTGCAGGGTACAGGCCCTGGAGGGCGCATTGTCGAAGCTGATGTTATGGCGGCTAGCAAAGATGGCGTAATTACCGCTGCTCTACCTGTGAATGTAAAGGCGTCTCCGCTCGCGAAAAGACTTGCTGCAGAGAAAGGCATCGACTTAACACGAATCAAAGGAACCGGACCAGGAGGGCGTATCGTTCAGGCTGACATCGAGGCTGCACCTGTATCTGTTAGTCGCTCTTCCCCTGTTCTGGCAGATGGACCGCTACCCGGCGACCGTATCCCTGTTCGGGGGATGCGTAAGACCATCGCCGCTAGAATGCATCACAGCCTCATGGAGAGTGCTCAACTGTCCATGGATATGGAGGTTTTGATGGATGATGCGGTCAAGGTGCGGGCGTCGCTGGTTGAAGAATGGGGCGATGAGGGCATTCGTCCGTCTTATACAGATTTTGTGATCAAGGCGGCTGCACGAGCGTTGACCAAGCATCCGCTTATGAACAGCCAGTTTGGAGCTGATGAAATTCTCCTTATGGGAGAAGTGAATGTTGGTATGGCGGTGGCTTTGCCCGAAGGTCTTGTTGTTCCTGTTATTCGGCATGTGGATCAGATGTCTTTGAAGGAACTTGCCCTAGAGTCTTCTAGATTGGCTCTAGCTGCAAGAGACGGAAGCCTTGGTCTGGACGATTATGCTGGGGGTACATTTACGGTAACTGCCCTAGGTATGTATGGCGTGGATTCCTTCACGCCAATAATAAACGAGCCTCAGTCAGGCATTCTAGGTGTGAACAGAATCTATGAGGGTGTTGAATGGGATGGAGATAAGCCGGTCAAGACCCAGAAAATGAATCTGTCACTCACATGGGACCATCGTGCGTTGGACGGTGCACCGGCGGCCGAGTTCCTCGCGGAGGTTAGGGATCTTCTGGCAGCACCCTGGCGTTTGCTAGTTTAGGAGCAAGATTATGGCAGAACACAGTCTCGATGCATTAGTCATCGGCGGTGGCCCCGGTGGCTACACAGCGGCGATACGCTTGTCCCAACTTGGGTTCGAAGTCGGAATCGCGGAACGTGACGAATTAGGTGGGGTATGCCTAAACTGGGGTTGCATCCCAACCAAATCATTGCTGCATACCGCGGATGTCATGCGTGAAGTCCGCTCGGCGCATGAACTTGGCCTTGAGCTCGGTGAGCCGTCTTTCGATTTAGAGAAAGTTGTCCAGCGATCACGGGATGTTGCAGGCCAACTCAGTGGTGGAATTTCCCATCTGATGCGTAAGAATAAAATTGCGGTTTTTAGAGGCGACGCAAAATTTGAATCTAAAAATATCGTTCATGTTGGTAACGATACCGTGATCGCTGATAACGTTATTTTAGCTACCGGTGCTGCACCGCGTAATTTGCCGGATATCAAAATAGATGGTGATCGAATCTGGGACGCAAGGGCTGCCATGACGCCAGCTTTCATGCCTCGGAGATTGTTGATTATCGGTGCAGGAGCTATCGGTGTTGAGTTCGCTAGCTTCTACGCAACGATGGGCGCTGAAGTTACTTTGGTTGAGATGATGGACCAGATCCTTCCAACTGAAGACACTGAAATTGCCGAATTAGCGCAGGCATCCTTCGAAAAGTCGGGGATTCGCGTTTTGACTGACACGGCGGTTGAAGGGCTAAAAAAAGGCAAATCCGGTTTGACAGCGGCCATCGCTGGTAAATCTCAGTCGTTCGATGCCGCTATCTTGTCGGTTGGGGTGTCTGGAAATGTTGATGGATTAGGGCTTGTTGAGCTCGGTGTATCGATCGAACGTAATTTCATTGTTGTCGATGAAGGTCAGCGCACGAGCGTGCCGGGAGTTTTTGCGATTGGTGATGTGACGGGCGCGCCTTGCTTGGCTCACAAGGCAAGTCATGAGGGCGTCATAGCCGCTGAGACGATTGCTGGCTTACATCCACATGGCTTAAACAGAGCTCGAATTCCCGGTTGCACTTATTCGCACCCGCAAGTTGCCAGTATTGGTTTGACAGAATCCGCCGCCGCCGCACGAGGAGCTATTCGGGTTGGCAAGTTTCCGCTACTAGCAAATGGTAAAGCTGTTGCGATCAATGATGCGGATGGTCTAATTAAGACGGTATTTGATGCAAACACAGGTGAGTTGCTTGGCGCGCATATGGTGGGCCCCGGGGTTACTGAAATGATCCAGGGTTTTGCGGTAGCCATAGGGCTGGAAACCACCGAGGCTGAGCTAATGAATACGGTCTTCCCTCACCCGACGCTGTCCGAATCTATGCATGAAGCGGTACTTGCCGCATATGACCGCACGATTAATTTCTAGGAGCCAGTATGACTTTTGCGAATCAGTTTGCCGCCGAATATCCAGGTGAAGTCGCGATCCAGGATGAGCATCAGGCGTTGTCCTGGGAAGAAGTGGATGACGCCTTGAATCGATGCGCTAATGGACTTCAGGCAGCGGATTTGGGTCCCGATACCCGTATCGCAGTTTTTGCGGAAAACAGTGTGGAGACAGCTCTTGCGAATTTAGGTGGTTTGGTTGCAGGTGCCTCTGTCGTTCCGGTGAATTTTCATCTGACCGCGGAGGAAGTTGCTTACATTCTCTCGGATTCTGAAGCAAGGATACTGTTTGTTGGGCCAGAAACGGCGGAACGTGGAATTGCGGCAGCTGCTGAATCAAATGTACACACCGTGATTGGTTGGGGCGATTCAGGCTCTGCCGTGCCTTGGTCGGATTGGCTAGTTAACTCAGAAGGTCATGAGCCTGATGAGACTGTACCACCAAGACCTAATCTGCTTTATACATCCGGAACCACGGGGCGACCAAAAGGGACAGAATTGCCTCCAACCATGTTTGCGGGAGGGGATACGGTGGCCGAGCACCTTAGTCGATTTAAGGCAGCCGCGCTTGAACGTTCAGGAGGTATTCGTGGTCCGCAATTGGTGGTTGGTCCGATGTATCACACGGGGCCATTATCGGCGACCCGCCAGCTTATCGGTGGAATTCCCTCGGTAATCTTGGGCCGTTTCAATGCTGAGAATACGCTTGCTGCAATCGAAAAGCATCGAATTATTTCGACATTGATGGTGCCGACTCACTTTGTGCGACTGTTGGCACTACCAGATGACGTAAAGGCGAAATACGATATCTCCTCAATTGCCTCCATCAGTCACACTGGCGCAAAGTGTCCGGTAGACGTNAAACGGTCCATGATCGAGTGGTTTGGTCCNGTTTTCATGGACGCATATGGNGCAAGTGAAGTTGGCACGACCTGTCTTATCCTTTCAGAGGAATGGCTGAAATATCCCGGTTCTGTTGGTAAGGCGGTTCCACCGTTTACGGCAATGATTCTTGACGATGAAAACAACGAGTTGCCGCCGAATACAGAAGGCAGGCTATTTTTTGAGGATGCAACGGGCCGTGGTGTCGTTTATCACAATGACCCAGAAAAATCCGCCGCGGCCCATATAGCCCCGGGTGTCTTCACGCTTGGTGAAATAGCGTATATGAATGAAGAAGGTTACGTCTTTATTACGGACCGATTCAGCGACATGGTCGTCTCAGGAGGTGTAAATATATACCCGGCNGAGGCTGAGCAAGTGCTTATCGATCATCCTGCTGTTCTGGATGTAGCTTGTATTGGCGTCCCTAACAAGGATATGGGTGANGAACTAAAGGCNCTGGTGATTCCTNCCCTGGATATAGATAGGCCNGATTCTGAAGTCTTAATTGCTTGGTGCCGGGATCGCCTATCGCATTACAAGTGTCCTNGAANTCTTGATTATGTTGACGACATTGGTCGCAANACAATGGGTAAAGTCAACAAAAGAAAGTTGCGTGCCCCATACTGGGAAGGATCGTAATCACGGCCTTTTATATCTGAGAGCGATGAAGAGTAGTAGCGTCAGTACGCCGTAACACGCGCTACCAAAAATNAGGATGGTATGATTGCTNGTCCAGTCGACTATTTGGCTGGTGACAAAAGGACTGACGGCGGTGCCNATTGTCGCGCCAAGCAAAAGTAGAGAAACCAGGCGTGCCGAGGGTATGACGACCATTTCAGTTGCTAAGGATATCGTTGCTTTTAGCAGGGANAGATTCGCAAACCCCCAAAGTAAGGCCAGTATCAGCAGGCCATCGATCGCTGTAAATAACCATAAAGGGACAGAAAATAGGCATGTCGTAACGGTTGCGATCTTTACCAAGAGTCGAACACCCACCTTCATGACCCACCAGGCGACAAAAACCTGCGCTAGAAACATACCCAGCCAGAATTGTCCGACTAATCCACCAGCTTTAATCTCCGTTGCTCCAAGTTGGGTAATAGCGTAGTTCGGTAGCCAGAACAGCATGGAATACTGCCCGAGGGTATAGAGGAAAAGTGAGATGACGCACAACCATACAGGTAGTGGCCAGGCACCTCCCGGCTCTTGCAAGTTCCGGTCTTGTTCCACGGCAGGAAAACTTGAAACTAAGGCAAGTAAGAAAGTCGCTACGGCGAATAGGCTTAGCAGTTGATAAGTCAAGCTCCAACCTAGAGTCATAGTAATCAGGAAAGTTGCTGCCCATGAAACCAGGAAACCCGCAACGCTAAAGCAGCCGTCTGTAATTACCAACATAGACGCGCGGCGTGCCTCTGTGTAGGAGCGGGATATGGTGATGGCCGCACCCGCGAGACCAATTCCGCTGCCCAGACCAACGAGTCCTAGGAGATAGCTAGCTGTATCGAGATTGTCAATAGCCCTTAAGGCGATGAGGGATGCGGCGATTAGGCCATAAATTACGGTGAACAGTTTCTTTAGCCCCAGGTAGTCAAATATCACCAGAGCAATGACGGCACCGATAAAATTGCCGCCGGTCAACCAACCGAACTGCCGAGTAACATCGGATACTGTTTGGTCGAAATGTTCAGCCATCGGTCCAGTGATAATTCCGATAGGTGCCAGCATTGCGGAAAAGATAAAGTAGGTGAGAAAGCTGACGGTCGTGATGCGGGAAATGTTAGTCATCATTCAGGTCATTGGCCAAAAGGTATCTGCGGTAAGATTCAACAAACGACGGATGTCTTCCGCCCGGTCACGGGCCTTCGCGTAAATCAATTCTTCGTTGACTCCGAGCACTAGCCCTTTGTCTACAACCTGATTACCGTCTATATAAACATCTTTGACGTGGCTACCGTTGATCGCGAAAACCAGGTTTGAAATAAGGTTATGTAGCGGCAGCTTATTGACATCGACTAGGATGAAGTCCGCTTTTTTGCCGGTTTCTAGAGCACCGAGGTCCTTGCGTCCTATGGCTTTAGCCCCATTGATGGTTGCCATTTCAAGCACCGTCTCGGGTGTTAGCGCCATAGCGCTGCGGCGGCTTGAATTTTGTAGCAAACAGGCTGTTTTCATCTCCGCAAACATGTCATAGCCGTTGTTGTTTAGTGCGCCATCTGTGCCGATGCCCAAGTTAATGCCAGCCGATAGGACCTCAGGTACAGGAAGGATGCCGGTCGCCATCTTCATATTGGCAACCGGACTGTGGGTCAGATGGGTCCCAGTGTTGCTTATTATCTCTATCTCTAGCGGGGTAATCTGACAGCCATTAATCAGAAGAACGTTTTCACCTAATGCATTGTTGTCTCTTGACCACTCTGCTGGGCGTTGCCCGTAATTGTTTGCGATATAAGCCGCATCCTCTGCTTCGCTGCAGAAGTGATAAACAATTCCAACACTAAGATTTTCGGCTTCTTTTCTTACCGCACGATAAAACTNTGGGTAATCCTTGTCTCCTGGTCTGCGCGGCACGTCGAGGCCAAACCANATTGAAACTAGTCCGGANTGAGTGCCGTGCCATCGACTCATAACCTCAAGCATATCGTTTAAAGGTTCTGTTGCCATCGCAAAACGACCAAGTACCGCTCTGATGCCAAGGCGACCAACACTTTCTGTCAAACTAGCGAAATCATCGCTGGGATCGACATTAGGAGATACAAAGCATGTCGTACCGTTCTTTAACATCTCTATCATGCTTAGCTGGTTAGCCAGAACGGCATCGGCTGGGTCTCGGCGCAAGAGCCAAGGATCAATGACATCATCCAGGAAAGGCATCCAATGGAGTCCATCTCCTAAGCCGCGCAAAAGCGACTGATCTGCATGGGCGTGGGTGTCGACTAGACCAGGCATCGCGATACATCCGTTGCCATCGATGACTTCACAATCCGCAGGCAAATCGATTGCTTCGGCTTTTTCGATAGCACATAGGATGCCGTTATCAAAGACGATGACGGCGTCACTTAGGATGCGACGCTTGCTGTCCATAGTGACAGCGGTGATATTCCTTACTGCCTTCATACTCTGCATGTTACATGAGTGATGAAATCCGCTACAGTTGTGATTAATCATTGAGGGGATTGGCCATGATCGTTGGTATTCATCATGTGGCTATAGGTGTAAGCGATCTTGATGCTGCGATTGTCTTTTACACCGAAGGTTTTGGCATGCAGGTCGTGCAGCGAAGTGAATTTGATTGCAGTGATGATGTTGATCGCGCCATCGGGCTGAAAAATGCGAAGGCCAGAATGGCAATGCTGGAAACCACTAATGCTTTTATAGAAATATGGGAATATAAAAACCCAGACCCCAGAGATCTTCGTTCTTTGCCCTCCGATCTTGGTTATCCTCATTTTGCCTGGCAAGTAGATGATATCCAGGGCGAGTATGACCGCCTCGGTGCATTGGGTATGACTTTCGTTGGCGAAGTGGTTCATTTCGGTGAAGCATCGTCTGCAATCTATGGTCGCGACCCATTTGGCAACATCATTGAACTCTATGAGATACACAGTGCGGCGATGGCGCAATTGAAAAGATAGGAGTTAGAAATGGGAGTTTCCTTTGATAAGCAGGTTGTTCTGGTGACAGGTGGAACCCGAGGCCTTGGCAAAGCATTCTCGCAATGTGCTGCCAGTGCTGGTGCGACCGTCGTTCTTAACAGCACAGGGGATGACGATGGCGGTGCTACTCAGTCCATCAATGACGCGGGCGGTCATGCGATCCATATGCCCGGCCGAGTAGAGGAGCCCGAAACGCTGATAGAAGATATAGTGAAGCGATTAGGCCGAATCGATGCGGTCATTCACAACGCGGGTTTCGTTAGAGATAAAACGTTACGCAAGATGAGCAACGAACAATGGGATGATGTTCTTGCGGTTCACCTTACCGCATCATTCAGACTCAGTCGGGCTGTTTGGCCTTATTTTGAAGATCAAGGTGGGGGCAGGATTGTGTTTATCTCCTCTGCATCTGGACTTTATGGCAACTTTGGACAAGCTAATTATGCAGCAGCAAAGTTGGGTATGTATGGATTGGCAAGATCGATTGCCTGGGAGGGCGGACGAACAAATATCTCATGTAATTGTGTTTGCCCTGTTGGTGCGACCACGATGAATAGCGCGAATTGGTCGGATGAAGACAAGCGTATTCGGAAAGCTGAGTATGTTGCCCCTTTGGTGGTTTATCTCGCTCACCCAGATTGTCAGGAGTCGGGTAGCATCTTTGAGGCTTCAGCAGGCTCCTACAAGAAACTCCGATGGGAACGAACCGAGGGCCTTAATCTTTTCCCTGAACAGGAGCCTGCTGATCTGAATGCTATCGCCGAAAACTGGGGAAAAATAGTTGATTTTTCAGAGACCGAGCATCCTCTTCATATGGGTGACTCTCTTGAGCGGATGTATGCGAGATTTAAGTAGAGGGGAATGGCTGTGGGCGTAGAAGGATTGAAAATCTTAATAACAGGAGGTGCCGTTGGTATCGGTGCCGGAACGGCTCGTCTGGCAGCCAGTAGAGGCGCCTGTGTAACTGTGTCAGATGTTAACGACGAAGCGGGCGAGGCGTTGGTTGAGGAAATTCGGGCTGCTGATGGCAAAGCTATTTATTGTCACGCCGACGTAACCGACGACAAAGCGGTGAGCGACCTAATGTTTAGGGCTGCGGATGCTTTTGGAGGCATCGATGTATTGCACAATAATGCAGGCATCCATGAAAGCATGTTAACAAAAGAATTGACGCTGGAGACAATGACTCGGGATATTTTTGAACGCGTCATGAATACCAATGTGACGGGCGTATGGCTGTGTGCTAAGTATGCACTCCCTTATCTGAGAGAGAGTCGATCTGCCTCGATCATCAATGCAGGTTCTACTAGTTCGATTTCAGGATATCCTCAGTGCCAGGCCTATGGCGCGAGCAAAGGTGCGGTGATGCAATTGACGAAAATGTTAGCTGTTGACCTCGCACCTGATGGTATCCGCGTGAATTGTTATTGTCCTGGTTCCATTCATACTCAGATAGTCGACAAATTTTTAGAGGCAGCACCAGATCCAGAGTTGATGCTTAACACAATGACGTTAACGCATCTGATTCCGCGTATGGGAAAACCCGTCGATGTGGCGGAAATAGTGTGCTTTCTTGCCAGCCCAGAATCCTCTTTCGTGAACGGTGCGGTTTGGACAATTGATGGTGGATCATTGGCATGGCGCGGTACTAATGACATGTTGGGTATGGAAGCTTAATAGCTAATCATGAGTTTTCCGGAATTTGCTAGTGAATTGACGGCTGATTGGTTCTCGAATCTGCTTTCGACAGCCGATACTCAGGTACGTGTACGTTCAGTGAAAATGAAGCCTATCGGCGCTGGTTCGGGAATGATGAGCGTAGTTTACCGAGTAAGCCTTGATTACGACTTAGGAAGAGGGCCAAAGACATTAATTGTCAAACTGCCGACTGAAATCAAACAGAACCGAGAAATAGCTGTTCAGTTCGATAACTTTAGACGAGAAGTCGAGTTCTATCTTCAGGCTGCGAATCAAACGCCAATGCATACTGCGCGTGTATATCTTGCTGAAACGGAAGGTCCAGATAAATTTATTTTGGTGCTCGAGGACCTGGGCGAGTGGGATCTTGGTGACCAAATTGTTGGTTGCTCTCTTGAAAAAACAAAGGCGGCCATCGATAGCTTAGCTACTCTGCATGGATCCTTTTGGAACAAAGTGGATGATGGATCTATGGATTGGTTGCCGAACAACTATCCATCCGTAATGTCTGATGGACTATTTGGTGGCACCGAAGCCTCGTGGGATAACTTCGTTCAAGTTTTCTCTGATGTTCTCACCGATGAACTTCGAGATGCCAAACTTAAATATTTGCGGGGTCTGCCGGGAGTTCAGGATTGGATGAATCGTGAACCTCGAACTTTGGTTCATGGCGACTTCAGGCTAGACAATCTCTTTTTCAAGAAAAGCGGTCCCAGAATTGAGGTAGCTTGTTGTGATTTTCAGGCTCCTGTGCGGGGCAAAGGTATACAGGACGTTGCCTACTTTTTGAGTGGCAGTGTCGATACAGAGCTGCGCCGCATGCACGAAGAAGAGCTTGTCTATCGCTGGCTAGACAGTCTTAGATCAATGGGTGTTTCGAGCTACTCTTTTGACCAAGCGTTTCTGGATTACAGAAAAGGTATCCTGATGGTTTGGACTTATGCCGTCATTGTTGGCGGTGGAATGAGCGCTGAAAATGAAAGGGGCGATACCTGGGTGAGTGCGATGGTAGAAAGATCAGTAGCCTCTATGACGGATCTCGAGTGTTTATCGTTGCTGGATTAACTTCATATGCATGAGCCTAAATCAGTTAGTGAGCGATTAAAGCATCTGTATGGGTTACGCGATGGCGCGTCAGGAATCAGCCATAGCCTGTCGACGACTCATGGATCGTATAAAAAA
>NZNP01000021.1 GCA_002694945.1 Gammaproteobacteria bacterium | reverse complement strand
AAATAAACCAAGCAGAAAATACCATTCAAATAACTTTAAATTTATTTTTTCCACAGACTGTCCTTTTTAATTCGGCACTCAAATCTATTCAACGGTTACTGACTTTGCGAGGTTTCGGGGTTGATCAACATCTGTCCCCTTAAAAACAGCTACGTGGTAAGAGAGTAATTGGACTGGAATAGTGTATACGATCGGCGACACGAACATGCTGCATGAGGGTAACTTTAGAACCGTAACCCCCGGTCGGCTATCGATTGGCGAGTGTTCATCCGCGAACACCACCAGTTCAGCACCACGAGCACGCACTTCTTCTAGGTTAGACATAAGTTTTCCTATCAATTCGTCTCCTGGCGCCACAGCCACCACTGGCATACCTTCATCCACTAGAGCGAGTGGGCCATGTTTCAATTCGCCTGCCGGATAACCTTCGGCATGGATATAGGAAATCTCTTTGAGCTTTAAGGCACCTTCCAGCGCGATCGGATAATGCGAACCTCGCCCCAAAAACAGCGCATGGTGCTTGTCAACAAACCTTTCTGCAATAAGTTGAATCTTATAATCAAGTTCCAGAGTCCGTCTGATTGTCTCAGGTAATGTACTCAAAGCTGCGACGATTTCCTGCTGGTCGGGGTCAGATAAACGATGATATTGACCCAGCGCTACAACAAGCAGTAGCAAATCAACAAGCTGATTNGTGAACGCTTTAGTCGANGCTACACAGAACTCAGCNCCAGCTTCCAGCATCAATGACAGATCACTTTCGCGCACCAGCGTNCTGTTNGGAACGTTACACAGGGCAAGTTTCGCCAAGTAATTAGNATCATCAGCGGAGCGCAGTGCAGCTAGGGTATCCGCNGTCTCTCCTGACTGAGATAGTGTGACCATGAGAGTTCCTGGCAACACAATCGAATCTCTGTAACGCCTCTCGCTCGCTATTTCGACCTGACAAGGTACGCCCGCCAACTGCTCAAACCAGTAACTCGCAACGAGACCTGAATAATAACTGCTACCACATGCTACGATTTGAACAGCGCGTGTTGCTTTAAAAACCTCATCCGCGCCAGGACCAAAGGCCTGAGTCAAAACAAGTTTTTCGGTAATTCGACCCGATAAAGTGCGANCGATAGCATCTGGCTGTTCGAAGATTTCTTTCTGCATGTAATGACGAAATTGCCCTTTATCGGCTAAGTCCTGTCGATCATCGAGCTTAATCGTTCGGCTTTCTACGGAATCTTGGTTTTGTCCAAAAATAGATACTTCACCAGCAGTTACCTCGACCAATTCGCCTTCCTCAAGAAAGATAAACCGATCAGTCACCGGCCTTAGGGCCTGCTGGTCCGATGCAATGTANTTTTCACCAATGCCCAACCCTACAACGAGCGGACTGCCGGCTCGAGCGGCGATAATTCGTTCTGGCTCCTGGCTGTTCAAAACAGCGATGGCGTAAGCACCTTTAACTCTGTTTAGAACTTTGGTTACAGCCTCTCGGAATGTTTCAGTTGTTGCGCAAGTAGCATGTACTAAATGTGCGATCACTTCGGTATCTGTTGCGGATTCGAACACNTAGCCCTGCAACTCTAGNTCGTCGCGCAACTCCTCATGATTTTCGATAATTCCGTTATGAACAACCGCTATGTTGTTGGAAAGGTGAGGATGAGCATTAATTTCACTAGGTTCACCGTGGGTAGCCCAACGCGTATGAGCAATACCAGTNGAACCTGCAGGGGTTTTCTCNTTACAGGCCGAAATTAACTCTGCCACCTTNCCCATACGTCGCAGCCGCGTGAGCTGCCCCTCAGACTCGATTAATGCTAATCCAGCCGAATCATAGCCTCGATATTCCAATCGCTTAAGTCCTTCAAGAAGGATACCTCCGACCTCACGTTTGGCGACTGCACCGACAATGCCACACATTTCAGATATCCTCTGAAGTTTTCTTCGATACTTGGANAGGTTTCTGCCANTTNCTAACCGTTACTTGTTTGNCACGGCTTACAGCGAGCGAATCAGGATCAACGTCCTTCGTAATAGTCGAACCAGCCCCAACNGTGGAACCCGCNCCAATGTNGAGCGGCGCCACAAGAGANGAGTTGGTGCCAATAAAGGTGCGGTCACCGATAACCGTCTGGTGTTTGTTTACGCCATCGTAATTACATGTGATCNCACCTGCACCTACATTAACCTCGGCGCCTATAGTCGCATCACCCANGTAAGCCAAGTGATTGGCCTTCGTACCCTTGCCCAATNGCGATTTTTTTACCTCGACAAAATTACCGATGTGAACGCTGTCCGCTAGTTCAGCACCTGGTCTAAGCCTAGCAAAAGGACCAACGATGCAACCTGCCCCAATAAAAGCACCATCAATCAATGTATTAGCCCGAACTTCGCTACCAGCTTCAATTATCGAATCCTTGATTACGCAATTAGGACCAATCNATACGTTCTCACCCAATTCCACCTCGCCTTCGAGTATAACGTTGATATCAATCACGACACCCTGAGCTGCCTTCACCTCACCACGAATATCGAGNCTATTNGGATCCATTATCTGAACACCCTGTAACATCAGGTCTGTCGCTTGTTGTTTCTGCAATGCTCTCTCCAATTCTGCGAGTTGAACGTAGTTGTTAATNCCAGTGACCTCAAGNGGATAATCAGTTTGACACGCCATGACCTTTGAATCGCCTGCNTTCGCGTGCTCAACAATATCCGTCAGGAGAAATTCGCTTTGAGTATTGTTATCCGAAAGTTGATGTAACCAATTTTTNAGAAGGTCTACATCAGCTACCATTACACCGGTATTAACTTCACGGATCTGTTTCTCTGCACTAGTGGCATCTTTTTCTTCAACAATTGCCTTTACCTTGCCGGATGAATCTCGAACAATNCGTCCATAACCAAATGGGTCATTCATCTCTACTGTTAAAAGGGCTAAATCTGCCGAAGTATCACAAAGATTTTTTAGAGTTGAGGNCTCTATAAGGGGACAGTCCCCCAACAACACCAGGACTCGACCAGTATCTTGCAGGAAAGGCATGACCTGTTGCATGGCGTGTCCAGTGCCTAACTGCTCAGATTGTAGAACACAGTTTACATCAGAGCGATGCGCAACAGCAGATCGAACCATCTCCGATCCATGACCAACGATCAAATGTATACCCTCTGGTTTCAGGCTATCTGCTGTCCGCAAAAGGTATTCGAGCAGCGTAACTCCTGCCAATGTTTGCAACACCTTAGGTTTATTAGAATGCATTCGACTGCCGACCCCAGCTGCAAGAATTGTAACTTCTAAACGTTGCATAACTTCTGACCCCGCAAACCCCGCTACAATTGATCCAAAAAAGCAGCCAGGCAGATTTATTGTGAACCCTTCACTCCTGCTTATTTATGAAAGCTTGAAGGTTGGCCACTCATTTTCTATTCGTAATCACATTGAGTCTAAAAGCTCGACCAGCTATCGCGCCCCAAATATGATCACCTTTGATTAAGACACGTATTCTATTGTAGCTAAAAAAAAAGCGACCCAAGGTCGCTTTTTATCTCAAAACCCACGCTTTAGCGCTTTTTATCCCTAATCTTTTGTATCGTTCTCAGCATCGCTGCCTGCTCTCGCAAATCTGCAGCAACCCGAGCGAAATCCACTTCCGCCTTTTGATCAGCAAGATCTATCTCGGCTTTTTTCTTGGCTTCTAGAGCTGCAGCTTCATCGATGTCGTCTGCACGAAGCGCTGTGTCAGCAAGAATCGTAATTGATGTAGGTTGAACTTCCAGGTAACCCCCAGAAGCGAAATAGATTTCCTCTTCACCACCCTCAAGAATCAATCTCACGGGTCCCGGCCTCACGCCTGTCAATAGAGGCGTGTGTCCCGGCATGATGCCAAGTTCTCCAATCGTACCCGATGCAACAACCATCTCAACCTGGCCTGAGAATATCTCTTCTTCAGCACTGACTATGGAACAAAAAACCGTTGAGGCCATGTAATTACCTTAGAGTGTCTTAGCCTTTTCGATGGCCTGTTCAATACTGCCAACCATGCTAAATGCGGCTTCGGGCAGATCGTCATGATCACCATCCAGGATGCCCTTGAAACTTCGGATCGTATCAGCCAATGGTACATAGACACCTGGCTGACCCGTGAAAACCTCAGCAACGTGCATTGGTTGTGAGAAAAACTGCGAAATTTTCCTAGCGCGGTAGACCGTTAGTTTGTCTTCCTCTGAAAGTTCGTCCATACCGAGTATTGCAATAATGTCCTTAAGTTCTTTATAACGCTGGAGGATACCTTGAACTTGTTGAGCCACATCGTAATGTTCTTCACCAACAACAAGAGGATCAAGCTGCCTGGAAGTTGAATCCAATGGGTCAACAGCTGGGTAAATACCTAAGGATGCGATATCTCGAGACAAAGTAACTGTCGAATCCAAATGCGCAAACGTGGTAGCCGGCGAAGGGTCCGTTAAGTCATCTGCTGGCACATATACAGCCTGAACTGATGTAATGGATCCATCTTTGGTAGTTGTAATCCGTTCCTGAAGGACGCCCATCTCCTCTGCGAGAGTCGGCTGATAACCAACCGCTGAAGGCATACGACCCAGGAGAGCTGAGACTTCGGTACCTGCCAGTGTATACCGATAAATGTTATCGACGAACAGCAGCACATCTCGACCTTCATCTCGGAATTTTTCGGCCATAGTGAGCCCAGACAAAGCCACACGAAGCCTATTCCCAGGAGGCTCGTTCATTTGTCCAAACACCATGGAAATTTTATCAACAACACCCGCATCCTGCATCTCGTGATAGAAGTCGTTGCCTTCACGGGTTCGCTCTCCAACGCCTGCAAAAACCGAGAGCCCTGAGTGCTCTTTCGCAATGTTATTAATTAATTCCAGCATGGTTACCGTCTTACCAACACCAGCGCCGCCGAACAGACCTACTTTACCGCCCTTAGCAAAGGGACAAATTAGATCAATAACCTTAACTCCTGTTTCCAAAAGTTCTACACCACCTGTTTGTTCATCGAAACGGGGTGGTTGACGGTGAATTGGCATGCGTTCCGTTTCACCAATAGGTCCCTGCTCATCAATAGGATTACCCAGAACGTCCATAATGCGACCTAAAGTCGCTTCGCCCACAGGAACCGAGATCGGTGCTTTGGTATTAGCCACAGCCAGACCTCTCGCGATCCCTTCTGATGAACCCATTGCAATCGTTCTAACAACTCCGTCACCAAGTTGCTGCTGAACTTCGAGGGTGATGTCGTTTTCCTCAATTTTTAAGGCATCGTAAACTTGGGGAACCTCATNTCTTGGGAACTCAACATCAATAACCGCACCAATGACCGATACGATACGTCCGCTACCCATTTATCTTTCCTCTATCATGTAATCTTNAAAAAATTAAACAGCTGCNGCGCCACTAACAATTTCAGCAAGNTCCTGAGTGATCGCNGCTTGACGCGCNTTGTTCATAACAATTTCTAACTCGTCGATGAGTTCACCNGCATTTTCCGTCGCNTTTTTCATNGCGATCATCTTTGCCGCTTGCTCACANGCCACATTCTCAACGACCGCTTGATATACCTGTGATTCAATAAAGCGGGTAATCAGGCCTTCGATAAGNTGCCGCGCATCGGGCTCATANATGTAATCCCAGTGATGCTGCATTTTGTCATCGTNCTCCGGGTCCANCGGCACCAACTGCCGGATCGTTGGTGTTTGGGTCATGGTATTAACAAAAACATTATTGGCCAGGTAAATCTTGTCAATCCTNCCTTCATCAAACGAATCTAACATAACCTTAATACTTCCGATCAAGTCACTNACCTGTGGTGTATCACTGACNTGACTACTAGNAGCGACGACGTTTCCGCCATAGCTACGGAAAAACTGGGCACCTTTGTTNCCGATCAGACAAAGATCGCATTCCACNCCCGCATCCGCNTGAACTTTAAGGTCCTGCACAACACGCTTGAGCAAATTGACATTAAGCCCTCCACACAATCCTCTATCCGTTGTAACTACAATGTATCCGACCCGCTTGACCTCACGCTCGCGCATAAATTGATGCCGGTACTCTGTGGAGGCATTCGCCACATGACCTATCACGTAACGCATATGATCCGAATAAGGTCGGCCGCGAGCCATTTGTTCCTGGGTCTTCTTCATACGGCTAGCTGCAACCATTTCCATNGCGCTAGTGATCTTTTGAGTATTCTTAATACTACCGATCTGTTTTCTTAGTTCATTGGCACTAGCCATAAAAACCTCGTTGGGGTGATTCCGTATTTACCAGGTCTGGGTAGCTTTAAAAGCTTCAATTGCTTTCTGCATACGATCGACGACGTCATCAGAGTAAACACCATCTTTATTAACTTCGTTCATAAANTCTGAGTGTTCTGAATTCATGTAAGCGAGCANAGCCGCTTCAAAATCAAGAATCTTGACAACCTCTACATCTTCCAGAAAACCTTCGTTAGCCGCATAAAGTACAACACCCATTTCAGCAACGGTCATAGGTGAATACTGCTTCTGCTTCATTAGTTCATTGACCCGCTCGCCATGTTCAAGCTGACGACGTGTTGCTTCGTCAAGGTCTGANGCAAACTGTGANAAAGCTGCAAGCTCTCGATACTGCGCNAGGGCTAGCTTGATACCACCAGAAATCTTCGACATNAATTTCACTTGAGCATCGCCACCNACCCGCGATACTGAGATACCNGGGTTCATNGCTGGACGTTCACCNGCATTGAATTTATCTGTNTCCAAAAATATTTGACCATCAGTGATCGAGATAACGTTGGTAGGTACAAACGCTGACACATCCCCGGCCTGTGTCTCGATAATCGGAAGAGCNGTCAACGAACCTGTCTTTCCCTTAACCTCACCATTCGTAACTCTTTCAACGTAGTCTTCATTTACTCGTGCGGCCCGTTCCAGCAGACGCGAATGCAAATAGAAGACGTCACCAGGATAGGCTTCACGTCCTGGTGGCCGGCGCAGCAATAACGACACCTGACGATAGGCCCAAGCTTGTTTAGTCAAATCATCGTAAATAATGAGAGCATCTTCCCCTCGATCGCGGAAATACTCTCCCATCGCACAACCCGAATAGGCAGATACATACTGCATGGGCGCAGGATCCGAGGCACTTGCATTCACCACTATGGTATTTTCCATTGCCCCATGTTCCTCCAACGTGCGCACAACATTGGCAACGGTGGAATTTTTCTGACCGATCGCAACATANACACACTTGATNCCATAAGCAGCCTGGTTAATTATTGCGTCAATCGCAATCGCCGTCTTACCCGTCTGTTTGTCACCGATAATTAGTTCACGCTGACCCCGGCCAACAGGAATCATAGAATCGATACACTTNAGACCGGTTTGCACCGGCTGGTCAACATGCTTTCTCGCTATGACACCNGGAGCAACTTTTTCTACAGGTGAAGACGAAGACGCAGCTATAGGCCCCTTACCATCGATAGGATTCCCTAGAGCATCCACAACGCGGCCCAAAAGTTCAGGGCCAGTGGGGACTTCTAAAATTCTGCCAGTACAACGGGCGATCTGACCTTCTCGAAGGTCTTTGTAATCNCCGAGAACAACCGCACCTACAGAGTCA
This sequence comes from Gammaproteobacteria bacterium, assembly GCA_002694945.1. GTDB lineage: Bacteria > Pseudomonadota > Gammaproteobacteria > Pseudomonadales > Azotimanducaceae > UBA9659. The sequence continues at coordinate 2,641 of NZNP01000021.1, read as the reverse complement.
CGCTCTAAGTTCAGGGCAAAACCAAAGAGATTGCCCTCGAATTCGATCATCTCGCCGTTTTGTACGTCTGCAAGTCCATGAATGCGCACAATACCGTCAGATACACTGACGATCGTCCCTTCATTTCTTGCTTCCGACGAAACATCGAGCTTCTCAATCCTCTGCTTGATGATTTCNCTAATTTCAGAAGGATTCAGTTGTTGCATGTCCTATTCCTCAAAGGAAAGTTAAATTCGTTTTTAAGCGCGCGTGTTTATTAGCCCAANGCCTGCGCCAATCTTGTTAGTCGGCCACGAACTGTATCGTCAATCACAGTATCTTCAGCCCTGATCAATACACCACCAATGAGCGACTCATCGACGTCTGTCTCCANATTAATATCNCGTTGAAGTTTGCCNCTAAGTGCGTCAGACAGTCTTTGCTGATCGTCCTCAGAAACTTCATAGGCNCTGGTTACAGAGACATCGAGTGTCTTCTCGTGATTTGCCTTTAAGACTTCAAANTGCTCTGCCACCGTCGCNATNAGCGCCAGCCTATCGTATTCCGCCAACACACCGATAAAGTTACGGCCCTGGNCTGAGAGATCATCGCCCATTAAGTCGAACAAAAAAGANGTTTTATCATCCATNGTTAAAAGGGGATCATCTAGCGCAGCCTGCACAATCGATTCATTAACAGCTGCCGACAACAGCTGCAGCATCCGCGACCAATGGGCAAGACCTCCATCCTGGTCGAGCGCGAAAGAAAAGGCGGCTCTCGCATATGGTCTAGCTACTGTGGAAAGCTCAGCTTCAGCCATCTCTACAATTCCGCTGCCAATTTGGAGAGCATCTCTTCATGGGCGTCTTTGTCAACGGTCGTCTCAAGAATCTTTTCTGCACCCTCCACTGCCAGTTCACCGACTCTAGCTCGAAGTTCCTCTCGTGCACGACCGATTTCTTGGTCTATCTCCGCTNGCGCCCCGGCAATGATTCGCTCTGCCTCTTCGCTTGCTTTGACTTTGGCTTCCTCTTCGATCTGAGACGCTCTGTTTCGTGCCTGAGCAATCAGATCNGAAGCCTGTTTTTTGGCTTCTTCTAACTCTGCTGCTGCTGCATCATTCGCTTGCTCAAGTTGCTGTTCAGCCGCNNCTGCCTTGTTCAGNCCGTCNGCAATAGCTTTCTGACGCTCCCGCATCATACTNGTTAGTGGCGGCCAGACATATTTCATACAGAACAGAACAAAAATCACAAAAGAAATCATCTGTCCTGCGAAAGTTAAATTAAAATTCACAGTTCACCTCTGGTAAATTTACCGGGATAGATCTCCTTTTCCTTTATAAGGCAAAAATCATATAGAGAGAGATACCAACCGCTATAATCGGCACAGCATCTACCAGTGCCAAAGAGATAAATANCTGAGTCATAAGCATGGGCTGCAGTTCAGGTTGACGAGCAACGCCTTCCAGATATTTACCACCCAAGATGCCAATACCGACACCACTACCAATAGCACCNAGACCCATCAGGATTCCACCTGCGATCAAGATTAGCGACGATTCCATGAATTACTCCTGCGTTAGTCGTTTAAAACAAAATTAGTGATCATCATGAACCTCATGTGCCTGAGTTAGGTAAACAATCGTGAGGATCATAAAAACAAATGCCTGCAGCGCGATAATAAGAATGTGGAATACAGCCCACGCCCACTGCAAGACGCCTCCCAGAAAACCAAGAAGTATACCGCCACCGTAGAGNAGAGCGATCAGGATAAAAATCATCTCACCTGCATATAAGTTACCGAATAANCGAAGTCCGTGAGACANCGGTTTCGCGATTAGGTCTACGATTTCNAGGGCNAAGTTAAAGGGGGCCGCCCATATCGATGGTATCGGATGAGTAAAAAACCCCGCCGTAAAATTAANGGGTCCTTTCATCTTNATATTGTAGTAAAGGACCAGAAAAAACACTCCCACCGACATACCTAAGGTTGCGTTCGGATCAGTAGTTGAAACAACCTTCATATACTCAATGCCTGAAATCGCAGCAAGATAAGGAATAAGATCCACGGGGACCAGATCCATGAGATTCATAAGAAAAACCCAGATCAGTATGGTTAATGAGAGGGGTCCAATAATAGGGTTTGGGCGCGTCCCAAAAACCTGATTTATGTTGTCCTCAACGAACTCCACCACCATCTCACAGAAATTCTGCAATCCACCGGGCACACCGCTCGTCGCNCTNACTGCGGCAAACCTNAANATGCTTAAGAAAATAATACCCAGNGCGACAGACCAGAACATCGTGTCTACATGAATTGCATAAAAACCCATTTCCGCAATATCTTCAGGACCGTGGGCAAAATCCCATTCGCCGTTCTCAAAGCGACCATACGTTAGATTTGTAAGATGATGCTGTATGTACTCAGAAGAGTTTTGATACTCGCCAGCCATTCGTCAGGGTGTCCTTCTTAACTCACTCTNTGNTTTTGCGTTTATGGGCTATTTTTTTAATAGTTAACTAACAACCGCTGTATAAAGTCTGTTCGCAAATCCCGCAAACCCATTCTCGAAACGCCTAAAACCGCGCTTCCTAATTATTTCACCGCTTTATCAGTCGCCTAGCATCTACCAGAGGGACTAATATCTGGCATAACTGTAGAA
>NZNP01000020.1 GCA_002694945.1 Gammaproteobacteria bacterium | reverse complement strand
GGAGTTCAATACAGGATGCCTACTGCGTCTTATGTTTGTCCCGAACAAGCGCGGCAAGAGCAAGAAGAGTTCTTTCAAAATCATCCCCAGCTCATTGGTCTGTCAGGCGATTTGCCCGAGCCGGGTTCTTTTTTCACTATGGATGACTTCGGAACACCTGTGCTGGCGACAAGGGACGCCAAGGGAAAATTTCACGCGTTTCTAAATGCATGTAGGCACCGCTCCGTGAGGGTCGCGTCTGAGGAACGTGGTAAGAAAACGGTGTTTATGTGTCCTTTCCATCACTGGAGTTACGCAAATACTGGTTCTCTTTTGTCGATTCCAAATGAAGATCACTTTGGAGCTATAGATAAATCATGTCATGGGCTACTCGAGTTACCTGCAATAGAACGTCATGGCATGTTGTGGGTTCATCCTCAGGTTGATGGTCATCTGGATGTCCGAGATCTGTTGGGCGAAAAGCTGGATGACGAGCTTGGGTCTTTCGTGATGGATCAGCATCAATTTCTCGGGTCGAAGACAATCGATATGCGGCTTAATTGGAAGTTCGCTAACGATACGTTCGGGGAAACCTATCATTTTGGTAAGCTACATAAAGACACCCTCGGCCGGCTTTATCACGGCAATAACCTGCATTTTGAACTGTTCGGTCGTCATCATCGTTTCGTGACAGCTAATCATGGGATCGATGTCATGCGGGATATGCCTGAAGAGCAATGGAGGATTGAACACGGTACCTTTGTTTTGTATCACCTGTTCCCGAATATACAGTTAATAACTAGTGAAGGCGGCACAACATTAATCCGTATATACCCGCACGCTGATGGAGCTAGTCGTTCGGTAACTCAGGTTAGCTTCTATTTTCAACAGGCTTTGATTGACCAGGATAAAGCGAGCACGGAGTCGTTTGACGTTGGCAAAGTATATGATCCGGCTGCGCAGAGCCAACGAGGCATAAGTTTAGAAGCAAACCTCGAAGTTTTTCATAGCACGATTGAGAAAGAAGACTATGTCATGGGTGAGATGCAACAGAAAGCGGCAGAAAACGGACAATTAAAAGAGATTATGTTCGGCCGCAATGAGCCCGCCCTACATCACTTTCATACGAACTACCGGGAAGCTTTGGGTCAATCGCCCCTCGAAGTCATCAAGCAAGCGTCCTGAGGGGGCTTCCTGCTCCTCGTTTCTCGATGATGTTGAAGGTCAAGGGTTGAGAGGCGTGCACGAAGGGGACGCCGCATTAGCCGGCTGATTTTGACAAATTTGGAGTAGAGAGAAGCTGTCATCTGTCAATAATTCTCGATCAGATTGACAATGGCATCGACAACTTGCTCAGGACTGTTTTCTTGGACAAAGTGCCCACCGCCTTTAATTTTTCGGTGTGGCATGTTTTTAGTGCCTGGAACCCGGTCGTAGAATTGTTCCTCGACGCCCTGAGTAACTGGATCGTCATCGGCGAAGGTGCACAAAAATGGCTTATCCCAGGATGAAAAAAATTCCCATGCGAGCCTTTGTGCTTCCAATGACTCGTCAGGAATTGTTGGCACATGGCTTGGCATGGCTCTCGGGCCCATTTTGTACTTTTTGTCGGGGAAGGGAGCTTCATATGCCTTTGAGATGTCGGTGGGTAGAGGTCTTTTAATCCCAAGTTTGAATAACATTAACTTAACTGCTCTGGTCAGATTGCTCTGGGGCTCGATCATCATAGACATCATTAGACCTATGGGAAGGTCTTGGGTTTCCCAGCAGAACTTCTGCCAATAGGCAAATTTGGTTTCAGAGGACCCACCCATTGTACTTAGCGCTTTTTGCATCTCGATGAGTGTAGGCGTCTCTGCATGCTCTCGAAAACTCTTTATAGTATCTACTTTAGACTTGTCCGTGCTCGGACTATAGGGAAGTCCGGTATTTGCGATGACTATTCGAGCGAATCTCTCTGGTTGGTCGACGATCATGCGCAGACCGATAAGACCGCCCCAGTCTTGACCGAAGAAGGTAATGTTGGAGAATCCATTGATAGTTAGCCAGGCATCCATCCAATCAACCTGCCGCTGATATGAATAATCTTCACGAGCTGCAGGCTTATCTGATTTTCCGTAGCCTGGCAGGTCGGGTGCAATTACTCTCATGCCTACTCTGACAAGCAGTGGAATCATCTTGCGGTAGAGGTAGCTCCAAACGGGTTGACCGTGCATCAGAAGGACAATGGGACCATCTTTTGGTCCTTCATCTAGATGATGAATTCTGAGTTCTGTCCCTTCGTTTGTTTCAATTATGGTGTAATGTGGTTCGAAGGGGTAGTCCGCTAGATGCGCGAAACACTCATCAGGTGTTCTAAGGATGTCCATAACATGCCTTGCCTATACAGGCTCTCGCCTGATCTATATTGAGAAAATAGCTATTGGGTCCCTAGAAAGTGTCCTTTTGCTACGCCGGTTTCATCGTAGACGGTCTGCTGCAGGTCGATTCTGTATTTCAAGATGGGCGAATCAGTTTGAATTCGTTCAAATGAACCCAAATGAGCCCCCATGTCTTGATAGAAATGGGAGTTCAGATGAGCTTCAAGAGTTTCCGATGATGTCCACTCTTCATAGACCTGAACTCGCCCTGGATTGAGATGACACTGGGTCCAGGAGTAAGCAATGCATCCAGGTTCTGTCAACGCACCGTCTATGTGGGGTTTCGCTGAAATTAAAATATCTGGAACTTGATCGACTTCGGTGAATTGAATTACACCAGCGACGATGACTGCCATATTCGTCTTAACCGGCTCATCGGCGGTAAAGAAGTGTCCTCTGGCTTTAGGGGTTTCGTCATACACTGGTTCTAGATGCTCAACCCGGTACTTATAAATAGGCTGCGAAGGGGGCAGCATCTTATAACTGCCTAATGATGCCAGCATGTTTCGGTACCAGTCGGTGTTGAGGTGGTCATCCAGAGTGTCCGACGATTCCCACTCTTCGTAAACCCATACTCGGCCCGGTGTCAGATGATCCTCTGTCCACGAGTAAGCCCTGCATCCAGTTTCAGACAGAGCACCTTCTATGAGCGGCTTAACGGAATGCAACATTTCCGAAATATTTTCCGTAGTATCAAAATCAACGTGGCCAGCAACGATAACAGTCAAGTGAAACTCCCAAAATTACTCAATGTGGAGCATATAGAGGTCGTGGATTAGGTACAAATCGATGAGGCAGGTGGTTTACACTGCTGCACCACTGGAGTGAGGTTTTTCTTATGAAGTCTGTAGGTCATTTAATTAACGGAGCGGTTCGTCATTCCGGCGATCGTCATCTAGATATAACCAACCCGTCCACCGGTAAAATTGATGGAAAGGTAAGTCTTGCCTCAGCAGAGGTGACAACTGAAGCGATTGCTGCGGCGCAAGCGGTCTTTCCAGAGTGGCGGGCAACGCCACCGGCTCGCCGAGCGCAAATTATGTTTAGATTCAAGGCCCTGCTGGAGTCCCATACAGATGAATTGGCAGCATTGATCGGTAGTGAGCACGGGAAGATCAGCCACGATGCAGCTGGCGAGGTCGGCAGGGGCATTGAAAATGTTGAATTCGCGTGCTTCGCGCCGGAACTCCTCAAGGGTGAATACTCGCGTAATGTAGGACCAGAGATTGACTCCTGGAGCGAATTTCAACCACTCGGTGTCGTTGCCGGCATTACTCCATTTAACTTCCCAGTTATGGTGCCTCTTTGGATGTACCCGCTCGCTATTGCTTGTGGCAATACATTTGTATTGAAACCATCGGAAAAAGATCCATCGGCGGCCGTGCGAGTCGCTGAACTTGCTCAGGAGGCTGGCTTGCCGCCCGGCGTCCTTAATGTTGTCAATGGTGATAAGGAAGCAGTTGATGTTCTGTTGAGCGATCCGCGGATTCAGGCAGTAAGTTTTGTCGGTTCAACACCGGTCGCAGAGTCGGTTTATCGAACTGCGACGGCTAATGGGAAAAGATGTCAGGCTTTAGGCGGCGCGAAGAATCACGCTATCGTTATGCCGGATGCGGACATTGATAATACAGTGCAGTCCCTCATGGGCGCAGCTTTTGGTTCGAGCGGTGAACGCTGTATGGCAGTCTCCGTTGTCGTGGCCATCGGAGACGAAACGGCCGATGCTCTGATCGAAGCGTTCCGCGCCGAAATGGTTAAGCTAAAGGTAGGAAGTTTTGATAATGCCAACAATGATTTTGGCCCATTGATCTCAGACGAACATCGTGATCGCGTAGTCAGTTTGATTAACAGTGCGGAAAAAGCTGGTGCGAGCATTATTGTAGATGGTCGAAAGCCCGAACTGGCAGCGGGCGACGATGGTTTTTTTGTTGGGGGAACTTTGATCGATCATGTTAAATCAACAATGGCTTGCTACCAGCAGGAAATATTTGGGCCTGTTCTCAGCGTTGTTCGAGTCGCTAACCTGGATGAGGCCATGTCGTTGGTGGATGATCATGAATACGGCAATGGATCTTGTCTTTTTACGAGAGACGGAGAAGCAGCTCGTTATTTTTCTGACCATGTAAAAGCTGGGATGGTTGGAATTAATGTGCCCTTGCCAGTGCCAGTGTCATATCATAGTTTTGGTGGCTGGAAACGTTCGCTTTTTGGTGACTTGTCAGCCTATGGCCCGGACGGTGTGCGCTTTTATACTCGTCGCAAAACTATAACTCAACGATGGCCATCGGCGACACTGCGGGAAGAATCAAACTTCTCGTTCCCGAGTAGTTAATTCTAGATAGTCCTTAAATTATCCTCGGCATATCTATTTGAAATGATGTAGCGATTCATCACGAGCCCGGCTGACAGGAAAAGAAAGGCAGGTATTGCTGACATCATGAGAGCGATGCCAGTGAGGGCGAAGGGGGTTTGTTGGGCACCGGCTATGTAGCCAAATAGATCCAGTAGTATGCCTACAATAAAGCCAGCGAGGCCCATGCCGAGTTTCTGAAGGAAGGAAAAACTCCCGTAAGATAAACCAGACACCCGAATACCTTGTTGTTTTTCTCCGTAGTCGACTACCTCAGAAATGGCGGCCCAAAAAATAGGAGTATTAATATCGCTGAAAAAACAGAGAAGGAAGTAAAAAGACATTCCTAATAGAACCTCGCCTTTGCCTACTGCAAAGAACATCACGAAACCGGTTAGAGCTGCTAAGAAGAGTGAGTATCGAAATACCTTTATTTTGCAGTAACGCTCTGTAAGCCAGCTTGAACTCAGTGTTGCAACAATACCGGCAACGGCCCACAGACTCATGAACAAAGCAAAAGTCAGTCCACCACTATTCAGATCAAGGAAGTAGACCGCGTAATGAATAGCAATTGAACTCCTGATGAGGAAACCCGTCATCAGCAGAACGCAAGCTGTTGCGAGAATCCGCCATTGATCGTTATTGATCAACAATCTAAGTTGTAACCATTCACTATCGGAACTTGGCGTATGTTTGACTTTCTCGGAGGTTTTCGCATAACAGAACAACAGCGCGGCCGTGCTTAGAGCAGACATGATCGCCATGGCTTTGCCAAATCCAGCTGCAAGATTACCATCACCCAACCAGGTTGCGAGAAATGTAAGGCCACTGGTAACTATAAGCACCGATGTTTTAGCGAGAGAAAAGCGATAAGTATTAGCGGAAAGCTTTTCAGCAGGTGAATCGGTGATGACGCCTATCAACGAAATGTAGGGAATGGTTACCAGTGTAAACATTAGACTGTTCAGAATGTAAGTGCCGTAGGCCCAGGCTAGCTTGCCCTCGTAATCAAATGCCGGAGTGGTAAACATTAGATAAACTGATACCCCGAAAGGAATCGCACTTATTCCGATCCAGGGACGATAACGCCCCTCTTTCGAAATAATCCGGTCTGTTATGGCTCCCATGATTGGATCTGTAATAGCATCGATCACACGGACAATAAGAAGAAGAAAGGCAATGTGTTGAGGCTGTAAACCAACAATATCGGTATAAAAATAAGTCAGTAGTAAGGAGACAGACATTAAAGAGATGTTTATCGCNACGTCCCCTGACCCAAAGGCTAATTTTTGCAGTCTACTCATCTTCGCTCTGATTTTTCCTATATCAGCGACATTTGTTAAGGAATTATGGGGTTGGTGAATNATGATTTCCAAAGATCCAGCAGGCCTTATCTATAGTTGTTTGCTCCTATCAATGTTCATAAAAGACCAGGCTTGTATACCCAGATGGTCATTCCTGTTGTTGATATGAATGGCTCCACTGATAAGTTGTTTGCTTTGTTTTTTTTCTAGTTCGACCGCTACGTTTACCGAATGCCGGCCAGTCTGAATAGCCTCTAGAGAGTGAATTTGTAGTGCTTGATCCTCAAGTTCAAGATCCTCAGGTCTCTTCGTAACGGACAGCTTGCCTACCCCGATCTTAAAGTGAGGGTAATTCAGTAGTTGAGCACAGGCTTGCTGATTGCCTGCGTTGGCTTGATTGATGTAATTCTGCACCAGAGATAGTCCTCTTCCAGCCATATCGGATGTGTCACATGCGTCGCCAGCGTAATCCGATCCGAAACGAGATTGAATCCCCCAGTGATCAGCCACCCTGGTAATGATGTAAAGGATGGGTGTCGTCAGGATGACTTCTCCTTGATCGTTGTAACGGCTCCATTGTCCCGATGCATGTATTTTGTTGGAAGATGTTTGCAGAATGGATCGATAATCCCACTCACTGTGATCCCAGCCAGTATCGATAGTCTTCTGGAAGTCGACCTCAGCAATATACATATCGGCGGTTTCCGCTACTCTGATGGGCCCTGAGGGTGACGGGCGGACATGGGGAAAATTAAGGGAATCTGCCCAAGATACAGCGTCGCGGCTGTTCCAGGTCTTTAGGAAATAATCGACTGCGTCCAGGCCGGTTTGTGTAAGTTCATAGGAAGAGTTCATGATTTCTCGGATCAATGCAGATGCAGGTTATACACAATTTCTCGAATAGCTTAGCTTCATGTCACAGCGGACGCCAGATAGATCTGGATNAGTCTTCGAGTCAGACGAAAATGACGTTAGAATGCCAGAACTAAGCGGATAAGAAATTGGCGATGGCAGATTGTTGCGAAGGTAACCTCAACNTAGAAGCGCTCGAGGCAGAACAGCGGCGAGTGTTGCTTTGCGTAATGTTGATAAATTTCATTACCTTTTTTGGCATGATAACCGCATCCTGGCTAAGCCATTCATCAGCTCTACTTTCGGGTACGCTTGATAATCTGGGTGACGCGCTTACCTATGCTCTNAGCCTCATGGTGATCTCTGCGACTGCTCTTGCGAAAGCGAGGGTCGCACTTTTCAAGGGTGTTCTGATTGNCCTAGCAGCTCTGATGGTTGCAGTGCAGATCATTTGGCGGTTTCAGAACCCTGAAGTCCCAGTCGTGCAGACCATGACTATCGCGGCTATCTTGAATCTTTTCGCGAATAGTTTTTGCCTTTGGATGCTTAGCAGGCATAGGCACGACGATGTTAATATGAATTCAGTTTACGAGTGTTCACGTAATGATGTTTTTGAGGGTCTGGCAGTTATCCTGACAGCCGCGTTAGTTTGGAAATTTGATTCGTACTGGCCTGATCTAATTGTTGCCATTATGCTTTTGNTGATGTTTAGCCGCTCGGCGTTGCGTGTCGTTTCAGCNGCACTTAATGAATTANATTACGGNCNCCTTTCCCNGCAACGGAGTTAGCAGTCACCTCTGCTGTNACTTNAATGANTGTCTCNGGACAGATTAGCNACAATTCTNAGAAAAATTGAAACCGAAATCGATTNTAGTTTTTTAGTAGTTATCGGGATAAACCGTTTCCTTGTGTTGATCTGGTGTCTAGCTTTAACTATCGATCAGATCACTCCATCAGCTCGAAACGTAGCGATGTCTTCTTGGGAGTAACCGGCAGTGCTAAGAATTTCTTCGCTATGTTCGCCAATTTTCGGTGGTCCATATCTCACTGAGGGTCCATCTGCATCTGTCACATAACCGGCTTTGGCGACTGTGATTGTTCCGCCTGACTCGACGGGCGATGGCAGGGTTACGAAAGCATTACGTCCTTCGAACTGTGGGTCTGCGATGACATCTGGTAGCTCTCTAACTTCAGCGACCGGAATTCCTAATGGCGCCAGGCGGTTGATCCATTCGTGGGTTGTTGCCGACATCAATGCTTTCGTTACGGCTGTCACTATAGGCTNAGGGTAATGCATCCGGGCTTCTGGTGTTGCTGATTTGGCCTCCTGCAGCAAATGGCCGATGCCAATCTCACCGAACAGAGCTTCGACTTGAGGTTGTCGGAGGGCAGTAATTTGTATGAAACCNTCGNTTGTCGGAAACACGTCTGCTGTGGGTTGGCGAGTAGGGGAGCTGTTTCCTCGAAGCCCTACAAGGCTACCTTGGTTCAGCCANTTACTGTATTGAGCGGCCTGCATGACAATAGCGGTATCCATCATGGCCACATCGATCCGTTGCCCCTTACCTGTCGCTAGCTTGCGATAGAGGGCGGCTGAAATGGCGAAAGCGGTATTCAGGGCGGTTGACATGTCAACCGGCATATAGCCAGTCCGCGTAGGACCGGTCTCTGGATGTCCATTTTGCGACATCATGCCGCTCGATGCCTGAATCGCACCGTCATAGGCGGCTTCAGTCGATTTGCCACCAGTTTGACCGTAGCCTGTGACTGAGCAATAGATGAGGTCGGTTTTGAACTTTTTTAACGTGTCATAGTCCAGCCCCAGACGCTGCATGGTGCCGCCTTTGAAGTTTTCTACTACGACGTCGATATCTGGCAATAGTCGGATGATGATGTCTATTGCNTCCGTTTTCTTAAGGTTNAGCGTCAAACTCCGCTTATTGAGATTCATGCCCATAAACGAAGGTGACATGGATTCATCCTCACCATCATTCATGAGGCCTCGTGTGGAATCACCAGTAACNGGTTGTTCGACCTTAATGACATCTGCTCCAAGGAGTGCGAGCTGCATAACAGCGAATGGTCCAGCGAGGACTTGGCTGAAGTCGAGTATTCGGATGTCGGAAAATGCCTGATCAGAAGTTCGCATAGCCGCCATCTATTAGGAAAGTTTCGGCTGTATGCCAATTGCTGGCTTCGCACATAATGTAGCAGGCAATNGCGGCGAAGTCCTCGGGAATGCCCCAACGACGCATCGGTATCCGTGGCATGACATTATCGGTAAATTTTTCCCAAGCGAATGTTTGCTCGGTCATGCCGGTTTCGACCCATCCGGGCAACAAAGTATGCGCTGTTATTCCATGGCGAGCATACTCCACTGCCAAGGCCTTNATCATTGGTACCAGAGCTCCTTTGGTGGCGGCATAGTGCTCTCCTTTTGCTTGACCGGATACAACAGCTAAGCTCGCGGTTGCGACCAGCCGACCAAAAGAATCACCGTTGTCAGATCTCTCACGCATATGTGCAGCGGCGCACTTAAAAGTGTAGAAAACGCCATGCAAGTTCACGTCCATGATGCGATGCCATTCCGCTTCGTCCAGCTTGTCGAAATCTGTACCACGTGCGCCAACGCCTGCGTTGGCANAGCAACCGTCCACGCGGCTGTGAATCTTTAGTGTCTCCGCAAAGCAGGCGTTAACCTCGGTCTGGTCGGCGACGTTGCAATTTTGTACGGAGATTTTGGGACCATAGGCTTCGAGGGTCTCTAATGCTGCAGCATTTTTATCATCATTCGTGCCCCAGATAGAGACTTCGCAACCCTGAGATGCCAGGCCCTCAGCCATGCCCAGGCCAATGCCTCCGTTACCGCCTGTGATGAGGGCAACACGCCCNGTCAGGTCAAAGAGATTTTTGATCATGCCAGTACTTATCCTTGAGCAGTCTTTTATAGAGTTTACCAGTAGGGTGCCTAGGGAGTTCAGTTATAAAGTCTATTGACCTCGGACACTTGATGGGAGAAATCTTGCTTCTCGCGTAGGCGATCAGNTCTGATTCCAGTGCCGGGCCTGCGTCATTCATATCCAGGGGTTGTACAACGGCCTTAACTTCCTCGCCAAAGTCAGTACTAGGTATACCGAAAACCGCTACGTCCATGACAGCGGGGTGGCTGATCAGGGCATTCTCTGCTTCCTGCGGATATATATTCACGCCCCCGGAGATGATCATAAACGATCGGCGATCAGTCAGGTAAAGATAACCTTCGTTATTGACATAACCGATGTCCCCGAGCGTTGAGAACCCCTGGGGTGAGCGGCTGTCTGCGGTCTTGTCCTGGTCGCCGAGGTACTCGAAGGAGCCGCCTCCCTCAAAATAAACGCCACCNNTTTCACCAGTCTCGACCTCATCAAAATTNTCGTCCAGAATGTGTAGCTTGACGCCGCCGGCTGGTCGACCGACTGAGCCTTTATGGGANAGCCATTCCTCAGACGTTATCCATGTTGACCCATTTGCCTCGGTGCCAGCGTAATATTCATGGAGAATCGGACCCCACCACTCAATCATTGCCTCCTTCACCGAGATGGGACACGGCGCNGCTGCATGAACAGCGACCTTGTGGCTGCTGAGATCGTACTTATTGCGTTGCTCCNTCGANAGCTTGAGCATGCGGACAAACATGGTCGGCACCCACTGGCTGTGGGTGACCCGATGTTTTTCAATCAGTGCGAGGGCATCGTTGGACTCATATTGTTCCATGATGATGCAGCACCCACCGAAGCGCTGAATATTCATGGTGAACCCCAGGGGTGCCGCGTGATAAAGCGGGGCTGGCGACAGGTACACGGTCTGTTNGTTAAATCCGTATCTGTCGCGGCGGGATAGGTGCTGTGGTTCTACTTCGCCCCATTGCTGTTCAGGCAGGGGCTTCTTGACCCCCTTTGGCATACCTGTCGTACCTGATGAGTAGAGCAGGCGCTCACCGTAACATTCATCTGCGATGGGCTGGGTCGGCTGGGTAGCGACAATTGCGTCGAAGGAGGCCGCACCTTCGACTTCGCCATCCAGCATGTAACAGCGCGGGTTATTTTTGAGTCTACCCGCCAGACGGGTAAAGGTGTCGCTGAGGAGGGTAGAGGTGATCAGCACACTGGCACCACAGTCGTTAACGATATACTCAACTTCATCAGGTTGCAGGCGGTAGCTGATAGCCGTGAAATAGATTCCGGCTCTATAGGCGCCCCAGCAGATCTTGAAGAACCATGGGTGATTTTCCAGGCANAGGGCNATGGTATCACCGCGGCTTAATCCNAGGTTACGAAAGAGATGGGCGACCTGGTTTGAGGCTGCCTCCAGTTCACCAAAAGTTACACATTCATCNGTTGAGGCCATGATGTAAGCGGGTTTGCTTGGTTTATAGACGCCTGGATACATGTTTCGGAACCACTGAATGGGAGTAGGATAGCGAAAACAAAACCCGCTGATAAGTGGAATGACGGGTGCAGAGGGATGCGCCTGCCCGCTGGAAGCATTGGCATTTGAGATTCTTCAGGTCATTGTGTATACAAGAGTTGAATACCAGCGAAGAACGACTATGTCCGAAGCGGCTCTGGAAAATGATGAGCATATCGCTGAACTTGCNTACGAAAANCTTGGGTGGGTCGGCAAAAANTACGACGACCCCGAGATTTGCGAGCTAAGAGATTATCTTGAAGCCAGTAATGGAATCAGGGGGTTGGAGATTGTATCTCCAGAGGAGGTCGAGCGGGCTGTCGCTATTTTTCATCGTGATGGATTTGTCGCGGTGCGGGATGCATTGACAGCAGATCAAGTCGACTGGTTGAACGCAGGATGTGAACGTGAAATCAGGAACATCCTGGCGCTCGACAAACANCGCAGGGGGAATCGCGGATCGCACCGCTATTCATTCGGGAGTGCGAGTAAAACCGGCCAGCTGCTGCATCACGCAGAGTGGGCGATGCTCGTCGATTTGCCCACGGTGACCCCCATCATCGCCGCAATCTGGGGAGCGCCGACTTATCTGTGCAATGGTGGTGCAGGGGACTTCTGCCTTCCGGGTACAACAGAATACCAGCGGCTGCATTCTGATATGGCTGATCGGATCATGCGAGGTGACTACGTGTTTGGTTCTTTCCACGACCATCGTGGCACGCTTACCTACCGGGATCTGCCGGTTCCGAGAATTGTCTGCAATTTCCTGACGGTAGACTTCACGAGTATCAATGGTCCAATCCGGCAGATTCCCGGTACCCACTATTCTCATGAAGCACTGCCTACATTGCGAGAAGAGCCTGAATGGATGAAGTTGTCGACCGTTTGCCCTGCGCCGGCGGGGACGGTGCTAATTCGTGACATCAGGGCTTGGCACGGTGGGACACCCAATCTCTCTCGCGAAGTCAGGCCCATTCCAAATGTGGAATATTGGGCGCCCTGGTATCGCGAAAATCTAAGACCCTCTATGCCGCGACAGATATATGATGATTTGTCAGATCACGGTAAACGGCTTTGCCAATTCATTGTGACGGACGAGGAACTTGATACAGGCTTTCGAGATGACCTCGGGACGACGCCGAGACTGATGCGTCCGCAAAACCAGGAGAAAAAGGGATAGGGGCAGCTTTGCATCGGCAATCACGCTGCCGCTTCATTCCCTGGGACTAGGATTTTCCTTCGGCGGCGATACGATCTGCATCCGTCTGGTATTGTGGTTCAAGTGTTCTTGGGCTGCGGTGATCGAGTTTGCCACGCTCACGGTCAGTGATCATCGTCCAGCCATCGAGCCATTCCAGGTCGAGTGACTGGATAGCCGGCTCTTGAATGTCCTCGAAGCCCTTTATTGCAGTTCGAATGACGCCCAGTTGATCTGACTTGTCCCGGAAACGGCCAGATTCGAAACCCAGTGGATAGTTAACAAACCTGGCGCGAGGTGGTTGTCCACTGTCGAGAATATCCAGCGCAGAGCCGATAATAAGCGTGGGCAGGCCCTTTGCCTCGAAGTGACGCGCGATCAGACACACGGTCTGATGACACACGGGTCACAAGGGGACAAGTAGCAGGAGGTCCAGTTCCTCTTTGGTCACAGCTTCATCCAGGGCAGGGATGAGTTCTGTCATGACACGTTTTCGGGAATAAATCCCACCCATGCAGGAGAAATAGTTTTCGGCAAGATCGCCGATGAAACCTTCTTCCCTGAGCTGGGCGAGAGCCTCGATAGGAAAAACGGTGCAAGGATCCTGTCGAGCTTCGACCAGGTGGTTTTCCATGATGTGGGCGAAGCGGAGGTCCGCGACCGGCGTTTGGCGCGGAATAGCGCGTATGCTGGTGTCGTCCTTGTAATAGTATGCGACCTGGCCGTGGACATAGGTGCCAGCTGTCGAGATCAGCCCCAATCGGGATTGGCTCAGAGGTTTCTTAACGGGGGTGAACGGTGGCGGAGAGTCTGCCGCATACCAGTCGTAGGGCTCGAAACCCAGTTTCGCGTAGTTCTCTCGCGTCTGGCGGATGTATTCTGTTGGTTCAGGACGCATGGTGACCATCCGGGTGGTTTGGCCAGATCATACCACAGCCCTACAATCTCGTGTGCTGCGTGTTGGCGGCTCCATAGTCCCTTAGCCAAGCCCTGAAGCCAAAGAAGATAATGATGATGTAGATGCCGAACAGCAGAGCAGTAAAGTAGAGTTCCCGGTCCAGATACAGGTAGATGGACGCCGCATCGATGACCAGCCAGTAGATCCAGTTTTCGAGAATTTTTCTCGCGACCATGTAGGTGGTCAAGATGGCGCTCCATGTGGTAAATGAATCGAGGTAGGCCAAGCGCTGATGGGTTTCTGCGAGTAGCTGAGCGCTGATCCATGTCACTACAGCAATAAAGGTCAGGGCGAGCAGGTGATAGCGGACAGGCCAGGTTGACACGGGCAGGGATTGTTTTGCTGCGCTTCCGTGTCGCCACGACCACCAGCCATAGACTGCCATAACCAGGTAATAAACCTGCAGGCCTGATTCCATGAAGAGGTCAACGCGCCAGAAAACAAACAAGAAAATAGCTGACGACAGAAAAGCAGCATACCAGCAGGTTATGTTCTGTCGAACCGCCAGGAGCAAGTAGGCGACCGCGAGGATGACCGCCCCCAGTTCTGGTATTGAGTTGCGCTGCAGTTCTGCCAGCGTTGCGTCGACGAGTTCTGTCATTGCCCCTTGATCGACAGGTCAAGCGTCAGGCCGAGGATGCGAGGTTCGCCGAACTGGTAGTAAGGCTCAGTGACGTAGAACTTTCGAGGATCATTGCCAAAACTGCCGAAAGCCCGGACGAAGTAGTCTTCATCGGTCAGGTTCCTCCCCCAGAGCGTGAGCCCCCAGCTTTNNGCTTGATAGGATAAAGACGCGTTGATCAGTGTTTGGTCGTCGCTGCGAACCGCATGTCGGTCTGAGAAATAAAATTCATCCTTCGTGTCAGCAGAAAGGCTTGCGGACCATGGCCCCTTTTGCCAANGGGCACGAATGCTGTACATATAGCCCGGCGCATGTGCCTGGTCCCGGCCAGAGAGGTCTTCCCCGAATTCATTGATGAAGTCATCGAAGACTGCGTCCAGCCAGCCGGCACTGAAGTCCAGTCCAAGCGTGTCGGTCACAGCCCATTTCGCATTAATTTCCAGTCCCCGATTGGTACCTTCGGCAGCGTTGCCGAAGAAGTCGATGAACGCCGTCGTGTTATCGGGGCGAACGCGTACCAGTGAGCTTTTAACCTGCTGGTCCTGGCGGTCGTCGTAAAACAGTGCAATCTGGAGCGCGACCCTGTCGTCCATCAACATTGATTTATAGCCAATTTCGTATTCGATCAGGTGTTCATCGCTAAATTCCCGTAGATCTGCATCGAGAGATCCGTCGGTGTTGAAACCGCCAGCCTTGTAGCCTCTGGCAATCGACAGGTAGGCCAAAGCATCGCCAGTCAGCGAATATTCCAGGGCGATCTTCCCTCCCCACAGAGAGTCATCAGGTGAAAAATTGACATTGGCTGAGTCATTGTATTGAGTATCTCTTTCTTCAAACCGCAGCCCCGCGCTCAGCAGCAGCCGTTCATCTAGTTGGGTGTCAAGCTGTCCAAAGATGGCGAGCGTGTCATAGTTATAGTCGCTGGCAAATGGACCCGCGTATGTATAGATCCGTTCCAGGCTTTCATCAGACTGGAGCGTGTAGAATCCTACAATCCAGTCAGTGGAGCCCGCGAAGAGCCGACTTTCATCGTTTGACAGTAATCTGATTTCTGCGCTCTTGGTCCGTCGTTCTCGGAGATAGTAGTCTGATGAGGTGTAGCCCCAGGGATGAATGCCGGTAAAGGACCAGTCTTCGTCATAACCATAGTCGAGATCTGATTCGGCACCATTCAGGAGCAGTTCGACACTGAGACCATCAAGCATCCAGGTGCTTTTAATAGCGATATAGGTAGAGTCCTGGTGGTCGAATCCAGGCTCGTCTGACAGGGTGTGGCGAGTATTATCCAGCGAAAAAGCGTCGTAGCCGTTGTTGATGTCTATGTTGGCAAGAGTGAAGTCGACCTGCCAGTTGTCTGTTGCCTCCCAGGCTAGTTTCAGTCTGATCGTCTGTTCGTCCCGGCCGTTGGTGTCATCGACCCCCAGGAAGTCATTCTCGATATAGCCATCGCTCTCATGGCTCTCGACCGCCAGACGGGCCAGAAGCGTATCGTTGAGAGGCGTATTGGCAATCAGTCCCAGGGTGGTTGTGTCGTACTCCGCGAAACCTGCCTTGAGTTTCAGTTGCCGGGTATCGTCTGGTGCGTTGGTGCTGATGTTAATCAGTCCGCCGAGTGCATTCGCTCCATATCGGGTCCCTTGGGGGCCTCGTAGTACCTCAACCTGGGCGACGTCGAGCATGGTGGCGATGGTACCAGCGCCGCTGAAATCGACATCGTCAATCAGTACGCCGACGGACGGAGTGANCGGATTAATAAACTGGCTGCGTTCGCCAATGCCGCGAATCTGAAAGAATCGGCCCCGATTGCTGCCTGCCGCATAGTTTAAGTTGGGAATGGCCTGAATAATGTCTTCGAAGTGTTGCGCTGCCCGGGCCTGAATCACATCTTCGCTGATAACGGTCAGGCTGCTTGCCAGGTGCATCGTGGATGACTGTCGAAGATCGGCCGTTACAATGACTTCCTCGATGGTTTTAGCGTGGTTGGCCGCTGCGCCGAACACCAGCAGTAGAAGAATAAAGTACTTCATAACTGTCTCCTTTGAGTACAATGGAGACCCGGGAAACTCAACGTGATAGGGAGAGGCTTATCCTTTTCCTACGCCGGTATTATCCGGATCAGGTTCTTGGAGTTCCGACAGGAACCCCCCGGGGTTTGATCTCAGGCTTTCGCCACCCCCAAGGAACAGGCGGATTATAGCAGGTAAATCAGGTTGCGTGTCCTGGTAATCTGGCCCCTCCGGTAATTTTCATATAGAGACTGGGTAGCACGGGCATGAGAATGCCNAAACCGATCGAGTCAATCANGGCGGTCAGGAAAATGAAGCTGAGAACCAGCTGTCTTCGTGGCATTGTGGATTTCTGTTAGAGGTTGCGGCTAAACAAGGCAAAAAGGCGCTCGTAATGTCGCTCTGCCGCATCCTTATCNTACATACCCACTCGTTGTGGAAAGACAAAGCCGTGATGGGTGCCCGGGTACCATTCGATCCGGTAGTTGGCACCACTTTCCTGCATATGAGTGTCCAGTGCTTCAATCATCTCGGGTGGTGCCCAGTCATCAGTTTCTGCGCAGCCGAAGTAAATTTCGCCGCGGATTTTGTCGGCGTCCAGGTGTGGTGAGTCGGCGGTATCAATGCATAACCTCACCCCATGAAAGGAAGCTGAAGCTTTTACTCGGTCCGCGATTTGCGCCGCTACCGCAAANGCGAAGGGNCCGCTCATGCAATAGCCCGTGCAACCGACGGGTCCGTCGCTGGCGGCGCTTTGATTGGCGGCGTAGTCCAGCAGGGTCCGACAATCTTNGACGACCATGGCGTTGCTGAGACTGTTCATGTGTTCGAACATGACTTCTCGACTTTCAGGTGTACCATCGATCACGAACTCCGGGGTGCGTCGATAATACAGATTGGGGAGCATGACGTAGAAACCTGCTGTGCCGATACGTCTTGCCATATCATGAAGTTCCTCGCGTTTTCCCGGTGCATCCATCAGGAACAGGATGACGGGGTATGGCCCACCTTCTTCCGGATAAGTGATAAAGGTATTCATCGATCCGTCGGGGGTGATGATATTGAGCTCAGCTTCTATCATGGTTGCTCCTTTGTTGATTTGAGGATTGAAAGCCTTTTGTTGGCATNGTGTGCTTTATGTTTGCAGGTTCCAGAAAGCCCAATGAGGCACTGGGACAGCATAAAGGGTTTTGTGCATCCTTAAAATGACAACTGGGAATCATGCAAGATCGTTAATTTTCGCGTAGGATTGCGTCTTTTTTATCATGGAGCAGCAGACGCCGGCCTGCTGGGAGAAATTGATGACAGAACGAGTGTTGCGCAGTGGCCTTCAGGTGGCCGGGGTCTTGAATGAGCTTCTGGAAAAAGATATTGCACCTGGAACGGGGGTCGATCCGGCGCACTTTTGGGCGGAACTTGCAGCAATTGCAGAAGACTTTGTGCCGAGGAATCGTGAGTTGCTGATCCGGCGAGACCAGCTGCAGGAACAAATTGATGCATGGCATCAGGGAAGAGTCGGCCAGGTAATTGATGAGGCCGAATACACTGGTTTTCTGCAGGAAATCGGCTACCTCGTTCCGGAGGGTCCGGATTTTGAAATTGAAACAGAGAATGTTGATGCGGAAATTGCGTTGACCGCGGGTCCCCAGCTGGTTGTGCCGGTCATGAATGCACGCTATGCCTTGAATGCGACAAACGCCCGATGGGGCAGCCTGTATGACGCACTATACGGTACCGATGTGATCCCGGAGGGTCCTGGTGCCGAAAAAGGTGGGGCCTATAACCCGGGTCGTGGNNCCAAAGTNATCGANTATGCGACNGGGTTCTTAAACGAGACCTATCCNTTAGCAGACTCTCGACACGAAATGGTGAGCAGATACAGGATCGATAACGGCAAGCTGGTCTGCGAGACCGATACGGGACCGGTTGGGTTGGCAGACGAGAGCCAATTCGTCGGTTATACAGGAGCTGAGGACAATCCTTCGGGTGTCTTGCTGAAACATAATGGTTTGCACATTGAAATTCAGGTCGATCGGGAAGATCCCGTGGGTCGACATGAAAAAGCCGGCGTTAAGGACGTTCTGGTTGAGTCAGCAGTTACCACGATTCAGGACTGTGAAGACTCTGTAGCTGCTGTCGACGCCGATGACAAAGCGGTTGTCTATGGAAACTGGCTGGGTTTGATGCGCGGAGATCTTGCTGAAGAATTCCAGAAGGGCGATACCACTGTTCGACGGACGCTGAACCCTGATCGCGTTTATCATGCACCAGATGGTTCCAAGTTGACGTTACACGGCCGTAGTCTGCTGTTGGTGCGTAATGTCGGCCATCTTATGACCAATGACGCGATTCTCTTGCAAGACGGTAGTGAAATTCCTGAAGGTATTATGGATGGAATGTTCACAAGTCTGATTGCNATGCATGACCTGAACCGGACTGGTGCTATCAGCAATTCGAGAGCTGGAAGTGTTTACATCGTCAAACCAAAGATGCACGGGCCTGAAGAAGTACAGTTTACTGTNGATCTTTTTGATCGGATCGAAAGAGCNCTGGGGCTAGCCACCAATACACTCAAAGTCGGCATAATGGACGAAGAACGGCGTACGACATTGAACCTCAAGGAATGTATACGCATCGCAAAAAATCGCGTTATTTTCATCAACACCGGCTTCCTTGATCGGACCGGCGACGAGATTCACACCAGTATGGAAGCTGGTCCGATGGTCAAAAAGACTGTTATGAAGCAACAGCCGTGGATTGTCTCCTACGAAGACTGGAATGTTGATGTTGGTCTTGGTGCCGGTTTACAGGGTAAAGCCCAGATTGGTAAGGGTATGTGGGCTATGCCGGACGAAATGTCNCAGATGATGGAACAGAAAATAGGGCATCCAGCTGCAGGCGCGAACACTGCGTGGGTACCTTCCCCGACAGCGGCGACTTTGCACGCCATGCATTACCACGAGCTAAATGTAATGAGTCGTCAGGATGAGTTGAAGAGTCGATCTCGTGCAAGTATGAATGACTTGCTCACCATTCCATTGCTGCAGGGTGAAAATCTATCTGCAGAGGATGTATCCAGAGAATTGGAAAACAATGCTCAGGGCATTTTGGGATATGTTGTCCGATGGATAGATCAAGGTGTTGGTTGCTCGAAGGTTCCNGATATTAATGATGTTGGCCTAATGGAAGATCGTGCGACACTGAGAATATCCTCCCAGCATATCGCGAATTGGATACGTCATGGTATCTGCTCAGAAGAAGAGGTCATGGAAATCATGCGAAAGATGGCGGTTGTAGTTGACCGGCAAAATGCAGATGATGATTCTTACCAAAACATGGCTCCAGACTTTGAAAATAGTGTCGCTTTCCAGGCGGCGTGTGATCTAGTTTTCAAGGGCCGAGAACAGCCAAATGGTTACACTGAGCCTGTGCTGCATGCCCGTCGCAAAGAGGCGAAAGCTCTTCAAAAAACATAAATTTCNATGACTACAATGGCGAAAATGGAGGGAAGATGAGGCATTTCAGTGGACGGGTGAAAACGCNCCTCTAAGTTACGGATTTATTCGCGGCTGTCCACTAGAGCAACCCTTGCCGGCCATTAAAGTAATCATAGTATCTGCCCAGACCAATTTTTTCTGACATAGTTTTTGATAAAGATCGTTTGATNTTAGTTCAGGGGAGGCAGTGTCTTGNCNGGTGTCACTCTGTCNGGTTACNTTGACTTAAAGCGATGTNATAATTGATTAAGCCAGTGGAAATTTAGATCGGCGTATTCGACATAGGTTTCCTTACAGTAGTCCACTATCCTGATTCTAACCATACTAGGGCTNCTATCATCACCGGGNCGATNCAGGGTCACNGCTCGGTCTCCCCATTCTGAATCACCTCAAGAATTGACTAGAAACCCCAGTGAGAGAATGAAGGAGCTAGCAAGGAGTCGGATAGAAAAACATCATCCGATGTCTCAGCGCGGTTTAGCGCCACCTCCGACCCGAATAATTTCGCCGCTCACCCAACTTGCTGCGTCTGAGGCTAGGTAGATGCAGACGGATGATATGTCGTCTGGAGTTCCTAGGCGATTNAGAGGAATATTCCACTCCTCGAGTAGTTGATCTAACTCTGTCTCGTCTCTTCCAACGGCCTTAAGCATAACCTCGGTGGGTATCGCGCCCGGTGCCACTGCGTTAACACGAATCCTTGGTGCGAACTCAGCGGAAAGGCTCCAGGTTAATGAATTAACACCGGCTTTAGCAGCTCCGTAGTGAGCGCTGCCAGGCACCGGGCCACTACCTGCGCCAGAGGTAATATTGATAATTGAACCGGTTTCCATATACCGTTCAGCGACTAGGCACCCTTCATAGACTGCCGTTAGGTTTAAGGCGAGAGTACGATGCCATTCATCTCGAGGTAAATCCTTAGAGGGCATCCGCATGGGAGACCCTCCGGCATTATTGATCCAATCAGTAAGGGTGCCGAACTTGTCCACTGCTGTTTGAGCCAGGTGCTCAAGAGCTTGAGGGTCGGTAACGTCGGTAGGTACAGCGATGGCTTTGCCTCCGGCCACTCTTATGGCATTGGCTACAGCATCGATTTCATCGACACGGCGAGCGGCGACAATTACCTTGGCGCCGACGGCGGCGAAGTCCTTAGCTATTCCCTCACCAATACCCCTTCCAGCGCCGGTAATTACTGCTACACGATTATCAAGGCGAAACCGGTCGAGAGGACGCATTAGGCTGCTGCGGAGCGGGCTGCTTCGAGCCTTTCCTTCAAATCGGCGAGTTCAGACANGAGNTCCNGCGGCGTGCGACCTTCATAACTGGCATAGTATGCTTCGATCTGNGGGATTTCCGCTAGCCATCCGTCTACGTCGACTCTTAATAATTGAGCTATTTGATCTTCGGTCAGATTCAGTCCGTCCAATTGGAGGCCATCGATGGTTGGCAGATTACCAATCGGGGTTTCCAGGGCATCGGCATTNTCTTCGCAACGNTCAAATACCCATTGCAAAATTCTTGAATTCTCTCCAAAACCAGGCCAGATGAAGTTGCCATCTTCATCCTTCCTGAACCAGTTCACGTAGTAGATTCTAGGGAGGTCTGCTCCCTCTTTTTTACCGATGTTTATCCAGTGACCCCAGTAGTCTGCCATGTTGTAGCCGCAAAAGGGTAACATTGCCATCGGATCGCGNCGGAGCTCGCCAATTTTACCGGCGGCTGCGGCCGTTTTTTCGGAAGCGATGATGGAGCCAAAGAAAGTACCCTGTTGCCAGTTTTTTGCCTCATTGACTAGAGGTACAACGGATTCTCTGCGGCCACCAAAAAGAATGGCGCTTATAGGAACGCCTTTTAGGTCCTCCCATTCGTCGGCAATAACCGGGCACTGAGCNGCTGATACTGTGAATCGGGCATTCGGATGTGCGGCTGTCGATGAGGATTCTGGAGTCCAATCGTTGCCCATCCAGTCTATGAGATGCTCGGGTTTTTCCGAAGTCATGCCTTCCCACCATACGTCGCCATCATCGGTTTCTGCAACATTGGTAAATATACAGTTGTTATTAAGGCTCAGCATCGCATTCGCATTGGAATCCATACCNGTGCCTGGAGCGACACCAAAGAATCCNGCTTCCGGATTAATNGCGTAAAGCTTTCCGTCGTTACCGAATTTCATCCAACAGATATCGTCTCCAACAGTTTCTACTCTCCAGCCCGGGATTGTAGGTATCAACATGGCNAGNTTGGTTTTGCCACAGGCGCTCGGAAAGGCGCCTGCGATGTACTTTGATACCCCCTCGGGGTTGGTTAGTTTCAGTATTAGCATATGCTCTGCCATCCAGCCTTCGTCTCTAGCCATCGCAGATGCTATACGGAGAGCGAAACATTTCTTCCCGAGGAGAGCATTGCCGCCGTAACCGGAGCCGAATGACCAAATTTCACGGGTATCGGGGAAGTGAGCAATATATAGGTTTTCTGGATTGCATGGCCAGGGTACGTCTCTATGCTTATCTGTCAGAGGGACACCGACTGAGTGGACACAAGGTACAAAGTGGCCATCATCGCCCAATTCGTCGAGCACAGCTTGTCCCACTCTTGTCATGATGTGCATGCTTGCCACNACGTACGGGGAATCGGAGATTTCGACNCCGATGTGNGAGATAGGAGAGCCGACTGGGCCCATAGAGAACGGAATGACGTACATNGTCCGGCCTCNCATACAGCCGTCAAANAGGCCGTTCAGGGTTGATCGCATAGATTCCGGNTCCATCCAGTTATTGCTNGGTCCNGCATCCTGCANNTGCTCTGTACAGATATATGTTCGACTCTCAACTCTAGCGACGTCAGCTGGGTCTGATCTAACAAGATAGCTGTTTGGACGCTTCTCTTCATTGAGCTGCCGAGCAACCCCCGAACCGACCAGTAGCTCCCACATCCGGTCGTATTCCTCGGTGCTGCCATCACAAATAACAACCGCTTCTGGCTGACAGAGGGCTTTAATATCTTCAAGCCATGTCGCCAGCTTCTGGTGCTTCAACATTAACGTACCTATCCAATTCTAGCGCTGTATATTCGGCCCACATGTTAGGCAAGGAGAGCATACGGGTCGAAAGGNTCGAGGATACAGGGGCTTAAGTCAGTCGTCTAGCAAAGATAATCGGGATGCCGAAACTTCACGTGGCTTATACCTAAAGTGAATTACAACAAAAATATTAAATCTACTCTTGACATGTCGATCCTGGGCCGCAACATCCGCAGCATGGAATTTAAGCCCTCNCGANCCTTNACCGATTACCGACCTTATTGGGCGGANTGCTTTGGTGTAGCACCATTTTTACCGACNAGCAGAGAGGAAATGGATGCGCTTGGCTGGGATAGCTGTGATGTGATTATTATTACAGGTGATGCCTACGTAGATCACCCCAGTTTTGGCATGGCTGTAATTGGTCGGGTATTGGAGGCACATGGTTTCAGAGTAGGTATCATCGCGCAGCCTAATTGGCAGGATGCTTCAGATTTTATGCGTCTTGGCAGGCCTAANCTCTATTTTGGTGTAGCTGCAGGGAATATGGACTCAATGATCAACCGGTATACGGCTGACAAGAAGATCCGTCGGGACGATGCCTATACGCCTGACAACGTTGGTGGAAAGAGACCAGATAGGGCGGTGATTGTATATTCGCAGCGNTGCAGGGAAGCTTTCGCCGGTGTGCCTATCGTGATTGGCAGCATTGAGGCAAGCCTGCGACGCATTGCGCACTATGATTATTGGAGTGAAAAAGTTCGTCGGAGCATTTTATTTGATGCCAAGGCAGATATGTTGCTCTATGGTAATGCTGAGCGTGCAATTGTTGAATTAAGCCATCGAATGGGTTCCGGAGAGCCTATTGAGGCGGTCCGTGACATACGAGGCACAGCTTTCATTTTGAAAACTAGGCCTAAAGGCTTTCGTATAGTTGATGAGTCTCATCTACCCGAAGANCGTGAGAAAGCTNTGCGTCTGATAGATGACGATGCTCCTAGTTATATTGAGTTACCAGGTTATAAAGCGGTGTGTGAAGACAGTGACCTTTACGCGCACGCTTCGCGCATTCTGCATAGAGAAACTAACCCTCATAACGCTCGACCGCTTTTACAGCCGCACGGGGATCGATTGTTGTGGTTGAATCCACCGCCAGAACCGTTGACGACCGAAGAATTAGATTGGGTGTTTGAACAACCGTTTCAGCGTATACCTCATCCATCATATGGTGATGCTCGCATACCCGCATACGAAATGATTCGTCACTCGATAAACATAATGCGTGGTTGTTTNGGTGGCTGTACTTTNTGTTCAATCACCGAGCATGAGGGCCGTATTATTCAAAGTCGNTCTGAAGCCTCCATTCTCCGTGAAATAGAATCTNTCAGAGATAAGTCGCCCTCGTTTACTGGGGTGATTTCTGATCTCGGTGGCCCTACGGCTAATATGTGGCGTCTTGGTTGTAAAGATCTNGAAACCGAATCCAAATGTAGGCGACTTTCNTGTGTATANCCAAATATTTGTTCAAATTTAAATACCGATCAGATGCCTCTGGTATCTCTTTATCGCAAAGCTAGAGAAACCGACGGCGTAAAAAAAGTTCTCATCGCATCCGGGCTTCGATATGACCTGGCTGTGCAGACGCCCGAATATGTGAAGGAGTTGGTTACAGAGCACGTGGGGGGTTACCTAAAAATCGCTCCCGAACACACGGAATCCGGGCCGCTTTCGAAAATGATGAAGCCTGGTATAGGTAGTTACGACCGNTTTAAGGCTTTGTTCGATCAATATTCGAAAGAGGCCGGTAAGGAACAGTATCTGATCCCTTATTTTATCGCTGGTCACCCTGGGACCACGGACGAAGATATGTTGAATCTGGCTACTTGGCTGAAATCTAATGGTTTTCGGGCCGACCAGGTACAGACCTTCTATCCGTCGCCAATGGCTACAGCCACTGCGATGTACCACAGTGGTCGGAACCCACTGAAACGAGTGGGACGATCAAGTGAACGAGTNTCGATCGTNAGAAAGGGACGTCAGCGCCGACTCCACAAAGCTTTTTTACGTTACCACGCTCCAGAAAACTGGCCGATATTAAGGGAGGCGTTGCGTAAGATGGGTAGAACTAACCTCATTGGCAACGGTAAAGCTCACCTGGTGCCAAGGACTCAGTTCGCTAGACCGAATCGNCGGGGCGCGAAGTCGTTTCGAACTCAACATACAGGCTTACCCATCTCGCCGAAAAAACCGAGGTAGCGAGAGTTTCCCCNAGGCGTCTTGTTAGGGNGACTGAAAAACTAATTCCTGACTAATTTGTCAAACGGCTTCGCTTATCTCCAGAGAATCTCGTAACTCTCTTTTCAAAAACTTGCCATTAGCATTCCTTGGCAGCGACCCATTACTAAACCATATGTATTTTGGGATCTTATGTTTGGCCATATGTGCTGAACAAAAATCTCGAATNTGCTCGGCTGAGAGGCTTTTTCGAGCATCCTGGAAAATACAGACACCGACTTCTTCTCCGAGTCGGTCATCTGGAACGCCGAAAACTGAACACTCGAGGATTGCTTCTAGTTTGTGGAGACAGGTTTCGACCTCTGAGCAGTAGATGTTTTCTCCTCCCCTNAGCACCATATCCTTTACNCGATCNACGATATAAATGAATCCTTCGTCNTCCAGCNTCGCAATGTCGCCGGTATGAAGCCAGCCGTTGGTGATGGATTCTGCGGTTGCATCTGGACGATTGATGTACCCTTTAATGACTGGCGCTCCGCGAACCCACAGTTCGCCGGCTTCTCCCTGACCAACTGCGTCTCCGTTGCCGTTCACTACTTTTACTTCGAAAGTAGGCATTGCAGGTCCTGCACTTTCCGGTTTGTCGAGAAAAAAGTCCCCACTGATTGATGTGATAATGCCGCAGGTCTCCGTCATACCGTAGCCGGTTCCCGGTCGAGCATTTCTGACACTTGAATCGATTTTGCCAACCAAGTCTGGTTGGAGTTGAGCGCCTCCACCTCCTACAGCCACCAATGAGGAAGTGTCGTAGTTGTCGAATTCGGGATGGCTTATGAGCTCGCGGCTCATAACTGGCACTCCTGTAATGTTGGTNATTTTCTCTCTTTCGATCAGCCGTAGGGCTTCCAATGNGTCCCAGCGATACATGTGCACTAGCTTGCCCCCNNCAACGGTCGTTCCCTGAGCTAAGCAATTATTGGCGGTNACGTGGAAGAGAGGTGTCGTCACCAGAGCAGAGCTCTTGGGCGAAGTTTCAGGGTCAGGTGGTTCGACTCCTTGGAGCCTACATTGTGTCAGCGTGGAAAGGTTGCCAGCAAATGCTAGGTTAAGTACGTTATGGACACAGCCTCTATGGGTCAACTGAGCTCCTTTAGGGTAGCCTGTCGTGCCAGAGGTATAAAAAATGCAGGCATCAGCGTCTGGATCAACGTTGACCTCGGGCAATGTGCCNCTGGTAGCAAGGACNGTGTCGAAAGGAATAACATTATCAACCTCTTCGGGNAGTCGGACGCCGACGGTAATTAGATCAGGAAACCNGTCTCGAATATGAAGAAATCTTTCTAACCTTTCGCTATCAGTGAAAATAACTTTAGGATTGGCATCATTGAGGCCATATTCCATCTCATCTTCTACCCACCAGGCATTCATTCCGACGACGGTTATGCCTGTAGCGACGCAGGCCCAGTAGCAGAGTAGCCACTCGGGAAAGTTACGCATGGCGATCGCAACGCGATCGCCGGGATGAACATTATTTTGCTTAAGCCAGTTAGCAACCGCAGCGGCATTAGCGTGAGCTTGCTTGTAGGACCAGCGTTCATCACCATAAACCAGGTATTCAGCTTCATTATGGAGCGCTGAGGCGAGCCATATTTCGCGTAAGCTCGGTGGTGCAGCCGAATAGACACGCATCGGAGAACCTCTTACTTCAATCTCTTCGACGTGGAAGGGTGCGCCTTTGGAAGTTAGTTCCTTCCATACTTGCTGGTAGGTTTCGTACATAGGCGGCTGGTTCCCCATGAAATAAAAAGTTCCGGTAAGATAGGGATTTAGCCAGTCTTATGCAAACAGGCTGAGGAATTTTGGGAGATGCTGTGGCTTATCTATTAGAAGGAATAAAAGTTATTGATCTCGCCAGCTTTCTGGCGGGACCAGGGGCTGCAACGCTGATGGCCGATTATGGTGCCGANGTGATCAAAATTGAACCTCCGGGTGGTGATGGTTATCGGCGTCTGCATGGTAACTGGGAAGTTGATTACAACTGGCAGCTAACCTCACGAAACAAACGAGGTATGTCGTTGGATGTGCGAACCGAGNCAGGTNTCGTTGTGTTAATGAAATTGCTGGAAGAAGCAGATGTGCTGGTAACGAACTTTCGCAATGATCAACTGGAGAGTTATGGAATAGGTTGGGAAAAACTGCATGACAAATTTCCTAAACTTATTCTTGCGCAGCTCACCGGTTATGGAANTGCTGGACCAGATCGGTTNCGGCGNGGTTATGATTCAACAGCATTCTTTGCTAGAGCAGGTTTGATGGAGATAACTCGGCAGCCCAATGANGCTCCTCCTTTCCCTCCNGGTGGCATAGGTGATCATGCGACAGCGATGACCTTGTTCGCAGGTATAATGATGGCACTCTATAAACGCGATAGGGCGGGTGAGGGGAGNTTTGTAGAAACATCCTTGATAGCGACAGGTTGCTGGACTAATGGTATGCAGCTTCAGGGAGCTATCGCGGGTTTCGATGTNGGTCGTGCCCTCGATAAAGCNGGCGCTCGTAGTCCCTTTGCTATGGTTTATACAACAANAGATAGCCGTCATATCTGTTTGGTTTTGACTAACCCACAAAAAGAGTTTCGTGAGGTCGCTTCTTCGCTTGGTCTAGCTGAATGGGCGGACGACGAACGTTTTTCTGAGACGCGGTCCATCATGAGAAATCGAGACGAGGTTCGAGACAGATTCCGTACGGCGATCGCTGCAAGAAATCTGGAGGAATTGTGCCTCTCCTTTGACGAAATGCAATTGACCTATGGTGTTGTAGAAACGCTAACTGACGTGATCAGTGATGCCCATNTGATTGAGAATGAGGTTGTTGTTCCCACTGACTCGGAAAACCCGTTGTTTGATTGGACGATAAATAATCCAATTAGGATTTTAGGCGAAGCGAGAAAGGCCGCAAATGATCCNCCCGAATATGGGCAGGACACGCTAACTATTCTTGAGGAGCATGGTTTTACCCGTGATGACGTAGAGAAGTTGATAACTGACCGGATTGTCTTTGCGGCAGAGTAGGATATCGATCATGGAAGGAATCAATGAAAGTAATGTTACAGNCTGGCTGTCAGATCATATCCCAGGCCTGAAGCCGCCAGTCCGTTATTCCCTTATTGCTGGAGGACATTCAAACCTGACATATCGATGCGAGGANGCAGCAGGTGCGACCTACGTCCTAAGACGACCACCGCTCGGATATGTTTTGCAGTCTGCCCATGATATGAGTCGTGAACATAAGATTATTGACGCGCTGAAAGAGTCTTCCGTTCCGGTGGCTCGAAACTACGGCCTGTGTCAGGACCCGCTGGTTAACGAAGCCGATTTTTATGTTATGGCGTATGTCGATGGTCTTGTGTTGAACGACTCCACNGTAAGTCTGAAGCTACCTGATCACGAACGTGAATCGATCGGTAAAGACTTGGTTGACATTTTGTGCCGGCTGCATGGNGTTGATCCTGATGAAGTTGGATTGGGGGATTTAGGCCGAAAGGAGGATTATCTTGGACGGCAGATCAAGCGGTGGACCGCTCAATGGGAAGCTTCAAAGACCCATGAGATATCAGCGATGGAAGACAGTTGTCGTATTCTAAAGGAACGAAAGCCGGAGCAGGTCGGTGCAGCTATTGTCCATGGAGATTTCCGGCTTGGCAATATGATGGTCGATGAAGGTCGGGTACAGGCTGTGCTTGACTGGGAGCTCTGTACATTGGGAGATCCTTTGGCGGATGTTGGTTATCTGCTAAATAACTGGATGAGTCTGGATGAAGTTTTGGAGCCGGGTGAAGGTGATCAAGCTCCGACTGCTGCAGGTGGGTTNATTTCGCGAGACCAGTTGTCTNGCTATTATGAGAATACAACCGGNCGGGACTTGTCCGCCATTAATTATTACAGGGCTTTCTCGCACTGGCGCCTCGCCGCCATAGGGCAGGGCGTATATAAACGGTATCTTGTCGGTGCAATGGGCGACAANCGTGATGTGGATCTGGAGCGTCAGAAAGAAGGTGTTAAACGGCGTGCAGAGGCTGCGATGGATTTGCTAGANAGTTGAACTAATGTAAGAGTGGCGGAGGGCCTTCAAGGGCTAGCAAGCGCNTGGCGGCNAGATCTTTGACCTTCTTGTCGCTGGCCATCTGGAGGACTTGTGTATAGGTGTGTTGGGCGAGCGATTTATCGCCCTGCATTTCATAAACTGCNCCTAATTGAATGGTAAACTCGTCGCGATCCGGCAGCAGTAAAAGTTGTCGGTCTAAACAAGCTTTGCTCTTATCCCATCTCTTCTCCCTCCAGAATATTTGCTTCAGGTTGTCGAGCATTCGAATAAGAATGTNTCTTGGACCTGCCTCATCGAAGTATTCTTTTTTTAGGTTAGCTTTTGGTCCTGCGATTTGCCTCAGTAAAGTCTGGCAGTCGGCTGGGCTTAGTTTTCGGCCGGAAAATGGGTCGACAATGATCTCCTCGCTAGTCTTGTATCTAACTAGAAAATGACCAGGAAAAGAAATTCCACAGACAGGGAGATCCAGTCTTGATCCGATCGTCAAATGAATCAAGGCTAGGCTAATTGGGATACCCCGTCGGTTTTCGATAACGCGATTCAGATAACTGTTTGCTGGATCATAGTAGTCGGCGATGTTGCCTGAAAAACTTAGTTCACCATGGATGTAATTAACGAGCGAAGTCACTGGGGCCTCGTTTCCCTTTCGAAAGGAATTAAAGCTGTCTGCGTAGTGATCAAGCTCAGCGAGATAGTGCTTCACAGCACTATGCACATCGATCTGATCTTCATCCTCCGCGGCGATCAGCAGCGCCGCCTCATCGATATTGATCTGGCTGTCTGGCAAAGTCGAAAGCTCTGCGAATTTCTGNCGTATNTCGGAAGTCATGCGACAACTTTACAAGCTTGTACCCGTTATGCAATCCTCGATTTGCTTACTAGCTTTTGAAGCTGCTAATCAGTGCGAAAAGGTTCAAAAATAGAATCTCTTAGANCATTGAAGCCACTTATGGAGGCTTGCCTGTTTTCGACGCCGAAGCGCCTTTAGATACTTTGCAGTTTCTGCATAGGACTTGCAGATGAAGGTGTCGTTGCAACTGTCTTGGCCTTGACCCAGAGGCTGTAATGATGANCGTTCGCCGGATGCTGAATATTACNAACTTTTGGCATTCAACTNGNTTTGCTTCCGAGNCACTATGTGTAANGGCTACAGACTTGNCTGTCGTGAGATGAGGGAGAATTAAAGATGAATTTTGACTTGGCGCAAACTGACGAACTGTTGGGGACGACGCGAGCCGTGCGTAAACGCCTCGATTTTAATAGGCCTGTGCCCAGAGCGCTGGTCAATGATTGCATTGCGTTGTCACAACAGGCACCGACTGGTGGTAATTCCCAGGGGTGGCGCTGGATTGTTGTTGAAGATAAAAACAAGCGTCGCTCATTGGCAGAGATATACCGTAAAGCTGCTGGAGGGTATTTAAAGGCTGAAGGGGCAAAAGCAGAAAAAGCTGGAGATCAGCAGACCCTGAGAGTGTTTCATTCTGCGTTGTACCTTGCGGAAAACCTAGAACTTGCTCCGTTGCATGTTATTCCCTGTTTGATGGGAAGACCTGAAGAGGGTACACCGATTGTCAGTGTGGCCGCCATGATGGGTTCAATTTTTCCAGCAGTTTGGAGTTTTCAGCTGGCCCTGAGGGCTAGAGGACTGGGCTCGTGTCTGACATCTCTGCATCTAATGTTTGAACAGGAGGCTGCTGCTCTTCTGGACATCCCCGATAATGTGATGCANGTCGCTTTGTTACCTGTAGCCTACACAAAAGGAACNGATTTCAANCGAGCGNAACGACCAGATCCGNNTACTATCATACATTGGGACAGCTGGGGCTAGTCCTCAGTCAACTGTCGCTGGCTCTGGCGATAGTCTCGTTTCCCGGCGCTTCGATCGATTTGGGTTTGTTTAGCTGAAGCACCGATATGAAATTCGCCGCGTTCTTTTGCAAGTCGNANTTGAAGTTCCCGCTCCCTGAAGCGTTCGCGATCATCGTCTGACTTTTGTTCTTTGCAGTGTGGGCAGGAAACACCGCGTTCATAGTCACTGCTGGCTCTGTCGTTCNCTGATAAAGGCATGCGGCAGGCGTGACACTGGTCGTAGGAGCCTGCTTTAAGGTCATGGTCCACGGTGACCCTTTCGTCGAACACGAAACACTCACCCTGCCAAAGTGAGTCCTTTTCCGGAATACTCTCTAGGTAGTTCAATATCCCACCTTCTAGATGATANACATCCTCAAAACCTAGAGATTTGAGGTATGCGGTAGATTTTTCGCAGCGAATACCGCCGGTGCAAAACATAGCGACTTTTTTATGTTTTGTGGCGTCTAGATTCTTCGCTGCGTAAGATGGGAATTCACGAAAACTTGACGTGTGAGGATTTATTGCGTTNCTGAAGCTTCCTATCTGAACTTCGTAATCGTTTCTGGTATCGATAGTGATTACATCTGGGGAAGAAATAAGTTCATTCCAATCCTCAGGTTTGACGAAAGTTCCTACGATATCGCTGGGATTGATGTCTTCGACACCCATTGTCACGATCTCTTTTTTTAACTTTACTCGGGTTCGGAGGAAAGGCGCGGAAAGTGCTTCAGATTCTTTAAAGACTATACCCGCGAAGCGACGGTCTGTGAGAAGCCATTGCTGGAGATTATCAATTGCTGCCCTTGAGCCTGCAACAGTGCCGTTGATTCCCTCGGCCGCGACCAGCATTGTTCCTCTGATGTTGTTATCTTTAAGAATCAGCAATAATTCTTGCTGTAACGCTTCTGGTTCATTGACGAGAACGAAGCGATACATAGCACANACAACGAGGGCGTTGGTTTCTACTCTCTTCAAAGATTTCTCATGAAATATCAAGGATTGCGTTATTATCGCCCAACTGAATCGTCAACATAAGTTAAAAGATGCTGGAAGAAGGAGACCTGGTCCCTGACTTTGAGCTGGTTACTGATACCAGCCAGACCGTATCCCTGGATGAGTTGCTCGCTAAAGGTTCGCTAATACTTTATTTTTACCCCGCAGATTTCACTCCTGGGTGCACTGCAGAAGCGTGCGATATCCGGGATATGTACCCGGATATCAAGGCAGTGAGCGCCCATGTGGTGGGTGTGAGCCCTCAGACTGCAGAAACGCATAAACGTTTCAAAGCCAAATATGAACTTCCTTTTCCGCTCATGGCTGATCCGGATAAAACGGTTATCAAGGCCTTTGGGGTCAACGGTCCNATGGGCTTTGGAGTACGTCGGGTCACGTTTCTCATTAACGAGGAAAAACGTATAGTCGATCGGGTTATCGCTGACTTCGCCATTAAACGACATGCCCAGTTTATAGAGCATGTCATTAAAGACCTGGGAGATTATTGAGACCCAGCAATTAGGTTGTGAAACCAATAACAGCTGGTTCTAGCGGATTTTGCTGAAGCAGGCTCTGANTTCCTCTACAAATGCTTCTGGTTGTTCAAAAGCTGCAAAATGGCCGCCTTTCTCCATCTCATNAAAATGCACTAGTTGAGCAAAGCGCTTTTTAGCCCATCTCTCAGAGGTCTGGAAAATTTCTTTTGGAAAAATCGAACATCCGACAGGTANTTCAATCGGCTCANTACCNGTTNCTCCGAAACTTTCCCAGTATATTCTGGCCGAAGAAGCGGCGGCACCGGGGAGCCAATACAACATCACGTTGTCCAGAAGTTCATCCCGACTGACGATGTTCTCTGGATGTCCGTTGCAATCTGTCCATTGGTAGAACTTTTCCATAATCCAGGCTGCTTGTCCCATAGGCGAGTCAGCAAGACCGTACCCGAGTGTCTGTGGCCGTGTGCTTTGCTGCTTTGAATAGCCGGAATCATGTTCTTGGTAGAATTGCATAGCGGCTAGTGCGCGCTGCTCAAGCTCACTTAGATCTTCCATTTGGTCTGGGTCAGGAGGCGCGATTGGCATATTCATGTGAATGCCCCGGCAATGCCCCTTGTTCTGGACACCGATTTCTGCTGTAACGATAGCGCCCCAGTCTCCACCTTGGGCGAAGTATTGATCGTAGCCTAGTCTAAGCATCAGTTGGTCCCAGGCAGAAGCAATGCGCTCTATATTCCAGCCGGTAGCTCTGGGCTTACCGGAATAACCGAAGCCAGGAAGTGTTGGAATAACGAGATGGAAGGCATCAGATATTTCTCCGCCATAACTTACTGGGTCTACCAGAGGTTTTATGACTTTCTGGAACTCGACAATGGAACCTGGCCACCCGTGCGTCAGTACCAATGGCATAGCGTTCGGAGAAGTGGATCTGATATGGAGAAAATGGAAATCTAGTCCATCGATCTCTGTCTTGTATCCAGGCCATTGGTTTAATTTCGCCAACCGCGCAGGCCAGTCGTATTCTGACATCCAGTAAGCCTGAATTTCTTGCATATAAGCTAGTGGGATGCCTTGGCTCCAGTCGTCTGGTGTTTCGGCATCTGGCCAGCGAGTCATTGCTAGCCGTTGCTTTAGATCTGCAAGCTCCTGCTCGCTCGTTTCGATAGCAAAGGGAGTTATCTCAGACATATCCTACTCTTTATTCATGTGGGTGGATGACAATCTTACCAATGGCTTGCCGGTTCAACATCTTCATCATAGCCTCTCCGGCATCATCTAGGCCGAAGGTGTCGCTTGAGGAAGGACTGATTTTTTCTTCTACTACCCATTCTAGTAAAGTCGTTAGCACTTCTTTCGATATGTAGGGGTTTTCCGCTATATGGCCGCCCCAATTTACACCGATAACAGAACAGCGTTTCAGTAGCATTAGGTTAATAGGAAAGCGTGGTATATCTCCTCCGGCAAAGCCAACGACCAGATACCGGCCGTCTGCGCCCAATGATCTGAGTGCTGGTTCAGCAAAATCGCCGCCGACGGGATCATATACAAGGTTAAGTGGGGTACCGTCCAGAATTTGACGNAGTTNATCGCGCCAGTTGTCTCTGCTGTAATCCAGTACCTGATTCGCGCCNGCTTTTAGNCAGGCATCCCGCTTCGCTTCAGTAGAGGCNGCGGCGATAACTCTCGCTCCCATGGCCTTCGCTACATCGATTGCAGCGATGCCTACTCCACCGCTGGCACCAAGGATTAGTACTGTCTCCTTTTCCTGTAACTTTCCGCAGTAATTGAAACCATGATAAGCCGTACAGTAGTTAACAAGAAAACCAGCGGCTGCTTCATGGCTTAGCGAATCAGGGATNGGCGTGCATCTCTCTTCTTCGACCAATGTAAATTCCGCTAAGCCACCGCTGCTCGACGCCAAAATGCGTTGGCCTGGTCGGAGATGTCGGACATCAGTGCNGGTTTTCTCGACAACACCTGATAACTCGTTTCCTGGGATGAATGGCAGTTTAGGCTTTATCTGATAACGGCCCGCGACTGTTAGCGCATCCACATAGCCAAGGCCCGCTGACTCTACCCTAACGAGCACCTCATTTCCTTTTGGTTCTGGTTGAGCTACCTCTGATATTTTTAGGGTTTCAGGACTCGCAAATTCTTCACAAATGATCGCGCGCATTAAGCAGATTTACTCGACTCGTTAGGATCGTCCGATATTAAGTTAATTCATGGACGGCCGCTACATGGTAAAGGCGTGTCACGATGGCTTATCATCACTTACTGGATCAATTAAGCATATCCACTCTATGAGTTTGAAAGAAAAATTGCAGGCCGGAGGCAACATTTCGGCTCCAGGGGTCTTTGATCCGTTTTCTGCTCGCATCGCAGAAAACGCGGGTTTCGACGTTCTCTACATCACCGGATATGGCGTGAATGCGACGTTGCTCGGTCTGCCGGATGCTGCTTTTGCGTCATATGCGGAAATGGTGGGCCGTGTGAGGAGCATTAGTGAGGCGACAGACGCGACATTGATCGCCGACGGCGATACTGGTTTCGGTGGATTAGCAAATGTAGGTAGGACTGTTACGGGTTATGAGGCTGCCGGCGCTGATGCCATACAGTTAGAGGATCAGGAGTTTCCCAAGCGATGTGGTCACACCCGTAACAGGAAGGTCATCCCGATCTCCGAGATGATCAAGAAAATTACCGTTGCAAAAGAATCGAGATCCTCTGAAGACTTCCTTGTTATTGCCCGAACTGACGCCTTGACCGAGCATGGCATAAATGAGGCGCTTCAACGGGCCGAACAGTATCTGGAGGCGGGTGCGGACGTACTCTTCGTGGAATCTCCTGGCTCCGAAGAGGATATGCGAAGAATTTGCGATACTTTTGCTGGTGTGCCTTTGATCGCAAATATGGTCGCTGGGGGCGCTACGCCTATCTATGATGATAGGGTTCTTTTTCAGATGGGTTATCAGATAGTTATTCACCCGATTTATTTGTTAGGAGCCGCGTTTCGAGGCATGCAAGATGCTCTTCATTCGTTTGGTCGTATCGGGCATTCGGATAAAGTGGCAGATATTAACGAATTGAACGAATTGTTGGATTTTCAACGTATCTGGGATCTCGATGAAAGATTTGATGGTGCCCCTGACACTTATCGCTAGCAGAACATTCGATCTGGCACAAAGTGCAATGCGGGAAAGATTACTGAGTAAAACAATAATAGACGAAGGTTAAGCAAGACTGTCTTTGTAGAACTTGTACCGCAAATTAATCGGGTAAAATGCAAGGTAGCAGCTAGGATAACGTGGACTTGGCTGGTCTCTTTTTATCGCTATTGAACGTTCACGTGTGCGATATGAAAAAAAGAAGAAAGAGGTAGCAAGCAGTGAATTTTAGTTTGGAACTATGTAACGAAATTCCGCTAAATTATGTCGGTTGGAAGGGAAAGTAATTATGACTGTAGGTTTAGGCTTGGGTGTATCTCGCTTTCCATTTGATAGTGCCAAAGATTATTGGCGTTGGATTGAACTTTGTGAAGCTAATCGTGTTAACTCGATTTGGCAGACGGATCGTTTGATATCCTCTGAAGCGATGCTTGAGTGCATTTCTACCATGGCAGCGATAGCTGGGCATACAGAACACATTCGTTTCGGGATGAATGTTGCATCAATTGCTTTGCGCGATCCGCTGCTGACCGCTAAACAATGCGCCACCATCGATTTTTTGAGTGATGGCCGCATGCTGCCAGCCTTTGGCTTAGGCAGTGCATTTTCTCGCGACTATATTGCAACCGGTACCCCAACGAAACGACGTGGTAAACGCGCCGATGAAGCACTCGAATTGATGGCTAGATTGTGGCGAGAAGACTCGGTGACTTACGAAGGTGAGTTTTTCAAATATGACGAGGCACGTATTGAGCCAAAACCGGCGAATTCTGAGATTCCACTTTGGATAGGTGGGTCAAGCGAAGTTGCTATCAGAAGGACTGCTAGTCTGGGGACTGGTTGGTTGGGTGGCATCGACACCCCAGAGCAAGCAAAAGTGGTAGTTAAGGGCGTAAAAGATGCTTTGAAGGAAAATGGCCGATCGATTGACGACGATCATTATGGGGCGACGTTCCTGTTTAGGTTTGGCGACTTANAAGATCCTATCGTGGCGAAAACGTCTGAGGGACTTAAAGGCAGATTAGCCTCGCCGATCAATCGGTATTTGGTTGCTGGAGATTCCGAAGCTATCCTAACGAGAGTACGTGAATTTTTGGATGCCGGATGTGAAAAATTTGTGCTGTTGCCCATGGCGAATGGCACGGCGGACATGATGGAGCAGACTAGGCTTTTTATCCAGGAAGTTCTGCCTGCGTACCCAGGTTAATGCCGNCATTGCTTNGAGTNAGACCGACTTAAGATAAATGGCAGACAAAAGTAGCGAGCCCCGCACAGGTGTGTTTTTTAGTAAGTCTGGAGAGGACTATGTTGTGCTTTGGCAAGGGCGCGAGGTGGCGAGGTATGGGTCAATTGCCGACTTTATCGAAGCGCATCAGCGCGGTTTAGATGCTCTCGAAGAAGACCAGGCGAATCTTTTGTCAAAATATTATCAGTCCATCGGTATCGCCACAGGACGAACTTCCGATAGTGCAAATATTGACAAGAGCGATTCTTAGCATTTGTTGGCCCTCAGTCTATCAGTCAGGGATTCCTATTGAGATAATCTCCTCTTTAATGGTGGTTGGATAGGTTTTTATATTTTCCCAAGCAGGTGGCGCGAGAACCTCACCTGTTTCTAGATTAAATTCTGCTCCATGGTAAGGACAAGTTATACACCGGTTGGTTATCATTCCTCCCTCCAGTGTCAAGGCTTCATGTGAACAGTAATAAGAAATCGCAAAGTACTCGTCTTCAGCGCGNCACAANAAAATCTCCTCTCCATTCAAGTTNATGTGTAATTGTCCTGTATCATTAAGCTCGGAGGTCGAGGCGACTGGGTAATATTTCATTTGCTATTTAGAAGTCTGATTATCAGGAAGCTAAAAACTCTAGCGAGAGTCTTGAGCATAGTCGCTGAGTTGATTCCGACAGAAAAGTAATTACGTAACAGGAACTGCCTGGTCGACTTTCTGTCAACTCAGGCAGTTCTTAGGTCAGGTAATTGGTAATTGTCGTCTTCTAANTGNGCTCGAATGGTTTTCTTNTCGATTTTGCCTGTTGTGGTCAGTGGAATGGCATCCACAAAGATGACGTCGTCGGGGAGCTGCCACTTNGCGAATATTTCNGCGCAATGATCNAGAATCAATTCGCGCGTAACATTTGCCCCTTCGACTAAAATAACTAGTGCGACGGGGCGTTCATCCCATTTAGGGTGGGGNTGTGCGACCACGGCAGCTTGTGAAACTCCGTCGAGGGCGACGATATGGTTCTCTAGGTCGACAGAGGAAATCCATTCACCCCCGGACTTGATTAAATCCTTTGAGCGGTCGGCAATGATTAGGTATTGCTCACTGTCGATTTTTGCGACATCGCCGGTTACGAGCCAGCCNTNATGAAATTTATCGGGTTGGGGATCATTGTAGTATTCACTGCAGATCCAAGGCCCACGTATAAGTAATTCACCCACAGCCTCTCCATCATGCGGCAGTGGGTTCCATTGTTCATCAAAGATTTCGATTTCGAGACCTGGCATAACAAGTCCTGCCTTGGCGATGTTTTCGTACTGTTGATCTTCGGTCAAAGATAGATGCGAACGTTTGGCGACTTTCCTGCTAAGTGTTCCGAGCGGATTAGTTTCGGTCATTCCCCAGCCCTGCACCATTTCTATATTTTGCTGTTCTGCGTACCAGCGCATCAAAGAAACGGGGGGGGCGCTGCCACCGCAAGTTAAGCGAGTCAGATTACTTAGGTCGTATTTATCCGGGTTATTTTCGATTTCTGCCTTCACGCCCTGCCAGATAGTTGGGACACCCGCAGAAATTGTTACTTCTTCGTTTGCCATCAGCTCGACGAGACGAGCTGGATCCATGAAGCGATGAGGCATCACTTGTTTGCAGCCTAGCATTGAAGCGGCGAAGGGTAATCCCCATCCCATGGCATGAAACATTGGAACGATTCCACAAATCGCATCGACGCCGGTCAAGGCCATAGCGTCGGTCATACTCTGCGTGATCGTATGCAGGTAAGTGGACCGGTTGGTATACATCACTCCTTTGGGTTTGCCAGTGGTGCCGCTGGTATAACAAAGCCCCATGGGGGCATTTTCGTCAATCTCTGGCCACTCGTAAGTGTCTTCGTGTCCATCGATAAAGTCTTCGTAGTCGACTTGGTTTATGAAACCTGACTCGCCAGCCTCCCCGTGCCTTGCTATGACCAACAGTTCTACCGTTGGAATCTTGTCGAGGATGGGCTCAAGTAAGGGTAATAGGTCTTCGTCGGCAAAGATCACTCGATCTTCGGCATGATTAATGATGTATTCGAGGTCATGAGGGCTGAGTCGAATGTTTAGAGTGTGGAGTACACAACCCATTGAAGGCACAGCTTGGTATAATTCGAGATGGCGATAGTTGTTCCACATAAAACTGGCAATACGGTCTCCGACTTTAATGCCGCGACTAGCCAGTGCATGAGCGAGTTTTGCTCCTCTTTTTGCGGTAGCCTCTAGAGTTTGTCTATGTGTGCCCTCGTTGGTCAAAGTGACTACTTCTACATTTGGGTCAAGCATGGCGCCTCGGCCCAGGATTCTAGACATAAGCAGCGGCGTCTGTTGCATGGTCATGATAATCTCCTTTTAGGGTAGTTCCCTGCATCTGGCGGGCGCTAGGATAGCTGAATTTTCTCCGTTTTTCTCTGATAACGCAGGCTTGCAATCGTACTTATAACCAGAGCTAACCAGATGCAGCTAAAACTAGTCGCTCTAATGAAGTCAAATGGTTCGCCGAAAACNAAGATAGCGATAATCAATGAGATNGTAGGAGCGATATATTGGTAAAAGCCNATAGCTGTCAGNGGTAATCTTGTTACTGCCGCGGCAAAGCAAAGGAGTGGAAANGCTGTTACAAAACCGCCNAGCGCTAGCACTGTCGACGTTTCAATATCNCGGCCAAAGGCCATATTNCCGGTTGTACTTAGCCAGAAAANGTAGAGNAGAGCGAACGGTAAGATGATTGCTGACTCTATTGCTAAGCCGGCGACTGCGTGCATGTTCAGATTTTTTCGAAGCAGCCCATAAAAACCGAAAGAAAATGCAAGNGTTAAAGCGACCCAGGGCAATCGACCCAACCAGATTAACTCGATAAAGATGCCNATCGCTGCTAGAGCGACAGCCAGCCACTGAAGNGGCAGAAGTGATTCCTTAAGGAAGAAGACACCTAGCAAAATAGTAACTAAGGGGTTAATGAANNAACCAAGTGAGGTATCCGTAATATTGTTGTTGACTACCGCCCAAATGAAGACCAACCAGTTGACGGCTAGTACGGAAGCGCTCAGGAATATGCGGGGCATCTGGCGTAAAGGTGTTTTTAGTTTCGACAGGTCTCCAGTAAAAGTAAGAATCACGAGCAAGAGTACAAGCGCCCAAACCAGNCGCTGGNACAGAATTTCCAAAGGNGCGATGTCATCTACCCATTTGAAGTAAATAGGTACAACGCCCCAGAAACAGTATGCTGCGAGCGCAAAATAAGCACCTTGTCTGGTTTTCTGATCGAACAAGTCTGTTTTTACCCTATTCGTTGTGACTATTTACTGTGTAGTTATGATGACCACGCCAGTAGCGCTAAATAGCCGATTACTTGTTGTTGACTATAAGTATTTCGCCGGACGCATTGACAGGGCGCTTTAAGAATTTCTCCAAGACTTCGACTTTGCTTAATCGATCTTGGCAACGGGAAGCTAAGGCAGAGAAGGGTGGTCTGCAGGGGTCTGCGATTAATACCTGTCTCACGCCAGCCTTTTCCGAACGTTTAATCAGCTTGAAAAGCTCGTCCGCCATTTGGTCCCAAAAACAGATGTCGGCTCCCATGATGACATCAAAACTACTCAAGTAACTCACCGTTAGCTGCTTGAATGTTTTTTTCTCCCGTGTCATTTTGAGGCCATTGACCTCTGCATGCAGATCAAGATAGGGAAGGACGTTTTTGTCAGCATCGATGCCATGAACTCGATTATCGAAACGCTTAGCACAATAGAGGCCCAGCAAGCCCCAACCACATCCGATCTCTAAGACTCTTGCTCGTTTCGGAAGTGGGTGTTTTTTCAGGTAATCCATGATCAGGTAGGAGGAGTTCCAAAACTTATTGCCGTGAATTTCTGCAACAGCACCCTCACGCTTTAATTGTCTGACACGAGGGTGATTCGCGTTAAGTATGTTTAGACCGAAGGCCCGTCGGTGATTTTTAGCAGGCATTGTTAACCGCTAACGGATGGGGGGTGCGAGATTTTAGCTTGTCGATTCCTCTGGTACAAACATATCCCGGTCTTTCTGGTATTCAAAAAATGACTGTGTGGCATTGCGGTTGATCAGATGACGTTCGTACATGGGATGAAATAAGCTTCTAACTTCATGTTCGATCTCGAACATAACGTCGCCATTGTCGGGATCGACTATTTTCTGAAAGCGGTACTGGTGCTGGTCTGATTCCTCTGTTACGAGGCCTCCTTTTGCTAAAAAGTTATGTGGGCCAGAAAAATTGGCGACATAAATAGCAATGTGATGCCCATCATATTCCGNGNTTANCTTTTTGTTTTCGGTAAACCTAAGTTGTTGCTGTTGCCCGATCGAAACCANAACGCTATTTTTCNGNACGGTTGTTNTACAACCCATNACGTGCTCNTAGAAGCGNCCGATNCCCGCACTCANGCCNGGGCAAACAGTGAACTCAACGTAAGGAATNCCTAATTGTAGGTTGCCGAAATTTCCCGGCGCATGGCAACGTATTTGGTTTCCCCATGGACAGGTAATATCAACCCAATTCTTGCGAGGATTAAAGTGAAAGTTGGTATCCCTAAGGCGCTTGCTTACTCGAGATAAGCGTTCAATAAGGCTATCAATTTGCGGTACGACGACGCCTACCCTTCCTCTTAAGACCTGTGGAGGAGCCGTGGGCAGATGAAATTGTTGACGNCCAACGTTGACCCANACGTTGAATGGACCGAAATCTATGTAAGGGTCTCGAGTAAANCCTANACCATTAACGTAAAAAAAAGTCGCCAGNGCCTGATCAGGAACNGTGACGTTAACATGCTCCATCGACAAGATATTGCCAACATCTCCCCTAGACCGGCTGAAAGATCGTTGTGGCATGATAATTTCCCTGCTTAGCTATTTGATGNCTTGCCACATAGAATGGGTCTAGTCNTGGGCTT
Organism: Gammaproteobacteria bacterium; assembly: GCA_002694945.1. Taxonomy (GTDB): domain Bacteria; phylum Pseudomonadota; class Gammaproteobacteria; order Pseudomonadales; family Azotimanducaceae; genus UBA9659. The sequence continues at coordinate 17,732 of NZNP01000020.1, read as the reverse complement.
CTGTCAAAAAAATTTCATGAAACAAATAGNTCTTTCTGCGACTCTTGGTTGCTCACTAAACTCGTCGCGCTAGATTTAAAGTAGGTGAGTTANCNTTTCAGATTGGATTGGCAAGTAAGTTGCTTTCTGTGAAATCATTTAGTCCNACAAATGTGCCGCCGTTACGTTCGCACAAAGTCCGCATGAGGATGGAAAATTTTATACCGGTTTCTTGATACCTTGGTGGATTAGCGAATTGCACGGGGAAGCCAACGGCATGAATGCGAACTAGTCGATTTCCGGCATCATCTGCTCTGTTAATTTTGTCAACTACATCAATGACCTGCTGGATGGATCGGCCGCTAAATTCGTCACCGAAAACGTATAGGCTGATTTTCCTGTCGGGTTGATAGAAGGTNGAAATTGCCTTGGTTATTCCTTCGACTGGAGAGGAGTTTGAAAAGACATTCCATGTTCGTAGCCGCTCGATAATAGCGCGGCGACGAGCTTGTGTATCAGGTATCCAGGCATTGGTGTACTGCGAGAACATGTAATTGCCCATATCGTTCATGACCTGAATCCCTTTTAAACGAGGGTAGACTGCTAGTGTTTCAGAGACCTTCTGAAGGACTAATGGCCACGCGTAATTGTACATACTGCCCGACGTGTCAATTATGAAAATCACATATTCGCTGTCTACCGGGACGCCACCAATCTTGTTGTCATCCTCAGCTTTCTGATAATCAGCCAGTAGACTTGCCATTTCGTCTGTNAGCGATTGTTTGGCCTCTGCGAGACGACCTTCAATCGTGTTGGAAAGCCTAGTTTTATCCAAAGTNTTTTCGTGTTTGTTCTGCAGAGCCTCTAATTGAGCATTCAGTAGATTCAGTCGATCGAGCTCCTTCACTTGTTGATCCTCCCGTCTCAGCATACGACGGTTGATGTCGCGGCTTTCGCCGCGAAGATCAAATAAGTCCTGCTCAAGCGTGGCGAGATATCCCCCTAGATTGTCGATAGATTCCTCAATCACGATCGGCTCAAAGACTTTAGTTAGNACCAGTAGGAGAATAATGGCACCAAAACCGCAACTGATCACATCCAAAAAAGATAAGCTTATGCCCTCGATTTCCCGCCGTCCTTTTTTCATGGCCAGTCCTCTGGAGGCGATAGGAAGGAACCGCCCGTGATTTGTGCTAATCGCCAATAGGATGGTGCGGCAATTGGGTCCCCCTCCATTGGGAACAGGATAACNTTGATCGGACTTTCAAATGGCAACAGCTCAATGCTCTCGGAAAANAGCTCTACTCGTTCTCGACTTTCAATAAGCGNATTTTTNGNTTCTTCCTCTCCCATTGTAGGCAAACTATCGACAATCAAAAAAATGTTATCTGGGAGTGGTGATAGATTAGATGCCAGGCCGAAAGCATTGTGTAAAGATGTGCCATTTTGAGGGANCGTTGCTCTAAGTCCTTCCATTGCGCCGTCAGTGTCAGCTTTTTCGATAGCGCGAAGCCAAACTAACTCATTGTTAGTTACGACTGATCTAGCCTCATTATTGAAGGTAACCAATTGAAAGTTAGCATCTTTGGGTAAATTGGCTAGCAACCATTCCACCGTATCCAGTGCTCGCTGCCACTTTTTGGATTGTTGCTTCTGAGGATCAGGTAGGTTTCGTCGTCTGATGATGTTAACAATAGTTTTGTCCAGCATGCTGGCGGATGAGTCCACTAGTAGCAATATATGCTGACCGCCGACCTTCATGCCGGTTAGATACTGACGATCACCCTGACCNACAATGCTTCGTAGGGAAGTGCCAGCTGATTCATCAGCAGCTACGCTACCCTTTAGATTAGCAGCCTCCAGTTCGAGTTCCTTGAGCTCTGATTTCAGAGATTCGATCGACTGCTCCTGGCTCGCGCCATCGCGTTCTATGGTCGCAAGTTCGAGTTCTAGTCTTCTTATACTTTCTATCAGACGTGCCGCCATATCTTGCGTTGTTACAATTTCGTCATCCTGTTCTTGCACACTATTACGTAACATGATGAGTTGGGCTGTTTCTGTTTCTATAAGGTCCTCAATTCGAGAAATCTCTGCAAGGACCTGGGCATTGACCTCCTGACTTGTTGTCTCGGTAGCGTGGTTGATGACGATGTAAATGAGAATAACCGCTCCGAACCCNCAGGACATGATGTCTAAGAAAGACAAACTGAAGACATTTGTTTCTCTTCTTTTAGCCATCCTCAATTACCGTGATCACAGCCGCGCGTTGTCCCATGTATTCAATGATATCGCCAGTGCGCAGTTTACTCGTGGATTCTACTGGTGTGCTGTTGACGGTAGCGTGCTGCGAATCGCTCGTCTCAAGTATTAGTTCGCCATTACGGAAGTAAACACTGGATGTTTGGGATTCATCTTTTNGGTGTGCTGAGTCATCTATTGGNAGTCTGCGGCCTTTGCCAATAGGGTAGGCAATATCTTTGAGCAGGATGTGAGTAGGGGCTGAATCAGCATTGTTGGAGCTATCTTGCTCAGCTTCGCTGCTGATATCTAGTTTTAGAACGTGTGTGATCGCTGAATCGCTGGGGCTCAAAATCTGATCGCGGTATAGGTAAGCGGAGTCGTTAATTTTCGACGCATGCAAATGGATAATCTCAATGTCAGAGATGAGTTGTAGTGATTCCTTTAGGCCAGGGAAACCTTCGAATTGATGCGATAGCAGAAGGCTGGTTTTTGCTCCCGATGGAATTTTCGTCCTGATAGCCTGAACGATTTGCGGGTAGATTGGTGCGCAGGCCCTCAAGAGGTTTTCTCGAGAAACGGCAACGGTGTGTTCTGTCTCAACTGCATGCATTGAAAAGCTGTACATTTGCTCCGGACCTAGTTGCCTGATCCAGTTAGGCAATAGATTGAACAGTTGCTGCTCACTATCTGCATCATGCATCGGATCGAAGCGGGTGGTTTGGATGAGTTGATTTGCGATGATATCGGCCCAGCGATCTAATAGCGTTGTCAGTCCTGTTTCAACAACAACATCAACTGTGCTTCGAGCGATCGAGTGCCCNTTAGCAGTTAGACAGGTCAGTGTAATTGAGTGCAAATGCAAATCCAGATGGATGACATGCCTTCGAAGCGGCAGATCCGAGGCGGCTAGAATCGAATTATCGACGACACCTCGGACAGGAATGTTACATTCCTTGGCGATACCCAGNAANAGTGAGAGATTTTNGCCATGGTAGTGTCCAGGCACNATGAATAGAGCGGCTTGCGCTTTGTCTGAAATAGGTTCCCAAAGATCTTCCAAGTGAGCGAAAGCTAGGTCAGCATGATGACGTATCTGATTTTTTTTGCCTTTTATGGGCGTAGTCGTTAACTGGTTCCAGAATTTATTGTTGGTCCAACCTGTGAGAAGCTTGGTGTTTTGTGCCGCCTCTTCGCCCACCATAAGCTTATCGCCATCAAGAACTGCATAACCTCGACTCGTGTCAATAAGATCACCGTTCAAACTGAGTTGAAGTCCGGCATCATTAATGTTGAAAATGGCTAGGCTCATGAATTTTTCCTATCAGGTCTGCAGGTGGCGTATAAGTTTTAGGTCACAGTATTCCTCAGAATCCATAGCAAGACGCTCTTGCGCGAGCTGCAANTGATGCATGAGGAACATGACGATAATACTTATAAGAAGGGCAACGAACGTTGAGTTGAAGGCCACCCCCAAAGCTTGCGTAACTCCAGCGATATCACCCTGAACAGCCTTGTGAGCCTGGCTAAGTGCCTGGCCGATTCCTCGGACCGTGCCAAGGAAGCCAATAGAGGGAATAGCCCACGCAATGTAACGAATCATCGACATTTCAGAATCGAGTCGTTCGGATTCGGATTCGCAGATAGCTCTTACGGCGTTTGACACATCTTGAATGTTTCTCGTGGACCGAAAACGGTGCAGTGCCGTAAGCAAGGCTCTTGGTAACAGGAAACTTTGTTGGTCCTCGGATAAGGCCTGTATTGGCCTTGAGTATTCTCGAGTATCTTCAGGCAGAATGCTGGTGCCCTGGTTTAGGGGAATTAGGTCAAGCTGCAGAATGCGTCGTTCATGAGTCGTTTGTAGTGCTTTGTAACCCATTAGTGAGACAGCCCATAGCGCCAAGATAAAGCAAGCCTCTTGTTCAAAATCTCTGACGACAACGTAAGCAGATCTCTCTGGAACATAATCAGGATTGGCGTTGATTTGAATTGCTTGTTCCTCAAGAACTGCTGTGGCATTCGGCCGTATAACAGAAACATAAATGGCGTGCACGACGATGATTGCAATTACCAAGGAGAACAGTTGGAAAATAAATTCAAAAGAAATCTGTTTATTCATGTTTGTTTTCCATTAAATATCGACGGGGAAGCTGACCGCGTTGTCAGCAGTTATTTCTTCACTAGGGCGAAAATTTTTGAATGCATCGCTGAGTTCACGGCTCCGAAGTTGCTCCGAGGCGGCGCTCTCGTTGGCAATCTCTATCTCTGGGCTGGATACTGATTCCGTTTGGGAAGTAGCTTCGTCGACCTCTTCGGCCTGAATAATAATCGGTAAGAGCACTAGAGTGATAAGTCTGATCATTTGAGATATCTCGCTATTCGAAAACCAACGTCGGGTCGTCCGTTACTACCGTAGTCTCTGAATGTCCATCGGAGTTCGCTGAATCGACCGTGGGTATAATTTGANCCCCGTATAACATGGTAGTCNCCTGCCTTNGGACCGGTTGGGTCGATGAGCATTTCTCTGCTCAGTTCCACCGCGTAAAAGTCGTGTATCCATTCAGATACGTTGCCTGCAAGATCATAGACCCCGAGTTCGTTTGGCGAGAAAGTTCCTGGTGGGGCGGGCCCGCGAAAGTTGTCGTTATATCCGATGATCCGGTAGGGGACCATGTTGACTGCAGTTTCATCTGCGAAATTACCTGCACCCGATGGGGGCGGCATACTGTTTCCCCATGGAAAGCGGCTCGGATTGCTAGCGGAATAACGAGCCGCCCACGCCCATTCTGACTCAAAAGGTAACCTATATCCGGTGTTGACAGGATTGACTAATGACCAATTACCATCGATTAATTCGTAAGCAGGTTCGATTCCGTCTTGGTTGCTCAGCCAGTTACAAAATCTGATAGCTTGATCCCACGATACATTAACCACCGGGCGATCAGGCTNAGACAGAAGGGCACGACCGAGAACCCCNGCGTCGTGACCGGGGTCGAATTGCTTGAACAATTTATTGGTAACCTCTTTCTCGCCGAGATAAAAAGCGCGAGTGAGTTTTACGGATTTTTCAATTTCGTTTGATCGTCGGCCAGGCTCGCGGCGTCCTGCTCCCATCGACAGCTCGCCTGGCACAATGAAACGCAGAATATCACCCAGACTAGTCGTTACTCTTTCCGGTATGGCAGCGGCGAGCGCCTCTGCCTCNGTTTGCAGTATTATGTTGAGTTGCTGAGCGAAACCAGGTTGGGGAATTATCGAGGTTTCGTAACTCGNGTAACCTGATTGCTCCACTCTGATTTGATGGCTGCGNGCCGTTAGATCGAGAGTTTGNTTTGGTTCGCCGATTAGTTCATCGTCGATGTACAGTTGTCCTCCAGTAGGCAAAACCGATATTCGAACCTGGCCTGTTATCGGTTTCATGGGGAGATTTATCGTCTGGTCTTCCTCGGCACGAATTCGTATTGAACGAGATAGGCTAGCGTAGCCTGCACGTGTCGCTACCATTTCATAGCGATCGTTGGGCGGCAGGGCGATAGACAATGGGGTTTGCCCTCTATATCGACCTGCGATAGTTATATTAGCTCCGGTAGGTGATGATGTAATCGTTAGTTTACCGTCAGATTTGGCTAGAACTATGACGTCGATCTCCTGATCAACCTGCGCCTTAACGTCAATTTCAGTTTCCCACGATTTATAGCCCACTCTTTTTAATGTTANCGTGCGGATGCCCTCGATTACCTCAACTGAGTCAGGCGTCGAGCCAACTTCGACCCCGTCGACGCTGATGGTTGCAGCTGAAGGCATTGAAGATATCTTTATTGATGCCCACGCAGGTGCCAGAAGNATGTTCGCTGTTTGTCGTTCCCGTTTACCGATGACTTCGATCTCCGTTTGATAGGCAAGAAATCGCGGGTGCTTAACATATAGGTCGCGTGTGCCAGCTGGGACAGCTTCGAGTACAATTGGTGTGGTGCCCACTAGGGCTTGATCAACAAAAACCTCGGCTCCCTCGATTTCCTCATTCCCGAAACGAGCTTTAACTTCAACGATTCCGGGNAAGGGCACCATGCTAAAGGTCAGTGTTTGTTCAGATTCATTCCCAATTTCAATTGCCTCNGATAAAGACTCATAGCCTTCTAGACGCGCAGATAGTTCATAACTACCGGATAGCATTAGATAACGTTTGCCTAGCTTGTAAGTGGGGAACGTACCGCTGACAGCTACGTCGTCTACCCCCGGAGAAAAATTTATTAGGACGGCGCGNGCATTGAACATGAACAATGCAGCTAGTGCGAGAATGAGAAACGCGGCAGCGATTGNAAGTTTGAGCGGATTGATGCTGATAAGCCGATCGTTGGGCGCGGCTTCTGCGCGCTTGAACGCCGCCGGCTTAATAGTCTGATAAGTTTTATGTTCNTCCATGGCTTCAGCGAATCCTTTCGGTGCTGGCGATGAANATATCGGGTACAGGCCTTCCGGCGATAAGAACCAGTTCCTCGCGTGCGTCGCGGTATCCTGGGCGTTGTCCAGTAATGGTGTACCGTCCAGGAATGAGATAAACCGTTTCATTGATGGGTGTGCCAAGATCAGCCTCTTTCCGTATAACCACTGACGTCTTCCCATTAGATTTAATCGTTACTGGGATCTTGATACGAGCAGTGGAGATGAGCATTGCTAGACTGTCAATTTGCCTTCGGAAGTCGACCGCTTTCGATTGGATTCGTGAGGCCTCTTTGAGAAGGCTAGATGCCGACTGCAGCTCCGTGTTACTTTGCAGCAGTGTAGGGTCAGTAAGATAGTAGACAAGTTTTGTGTCGATTTCCGCACGCCAGGTAGCATAGGTTAATCCCTCGCGGGCAAAAGCAAGGGACTCGCTTATAGCTAGAGCAGCTTCGTAGCTCTCGATAGCTTTTTGCCAGTTTTCATCGGCGACGAATGCCTCGGCATCCTGTCTTTTCTTATTTATCGCGTCATTGGTTTCTGCCTGATCCACTTGCGCCAAGCCGTCTGCAGGTTCGGGAGAGTCAGGAAGAATTAATAGCGCATTATTGAAACCAGCGCGGGCCTCGTCATATCTACCAAGAGCAATCGCTCGGAAGGCTGCGGACATCGCATCGTTGAATTGTCGGTTTTTAATAGCTGCCTTTATGCGGTCTAAGCCCTCAGTGGCTGGCGTCCAGTATGGATCAAGCTTTGCGGCAGCTTGAAAAAGTTTAAGCGCAGCGGTGTAGTCAAATTCTCTTTCTGCGAGTCCTGCTTGCCGGGCCAGGTTCAACACTTCTTCGAGGTTCTCCGCGCGTTTCAACTTCTCTTTTATTTCAGGATTATCAAGAGCGATGGCGTTGGCAATGGTCAGCGTTGTTAGCGCTGTGTCGAAATCACCACTAATCAGGGCAGACTCGCCATCGGTGACATATTCCTGAAGTCTGGTTGACATGGATTCCTCTAGCTCTTGGAGTGAGTCTCTTATGTCAGTGTATTCTTCGACGGCGTTTTCATATTGACCTTCCCGGAAAAGGTTTTCGGCTTCGTCGAGTGCCGCATTGAGTTGACTATATCGGGTGTTTGCCCAAAGAAATATCCCGTGATCCTCAAGGTTCAATTGTCTTTTGAGTATATCGCGTGCAATTGACTGGCCTTCCTGTTCAAGATATTCCAATCTCGCAGCTGCGAGTGGAGTTGGACCGTCGCGTTTTGGCGGCTGGGTCTCCAGACCGGATTCCGTGTAGTTCTTGAGATTTGCCTCGTCTGGTGAGGTCTCCATGAGTGGATTAATTTTATTGGTTATTGGTACCTTATTATTGGTCGGCAGCAAAGTGAATAGAAATAGACCAGTTAGGACTAGGGTCAGGACGCCGTATGCGACCTGTCGTGTATTGAGGACTCTAGTCCTTCGTGTGGCCACTGGCGCTTCTGTTTCACTGCTTTCGGTGTATGTCTCGGCACGACTGAAATTCGTGATTGAAAGGCTGTTGTTGGCCTTTTCGAAGAAGTCGGTAAGAAGAGCTTTGACCTCTGTGAGATCAATGCCACGATCGACTACCGAACCACTGGTCATCTGCTCAATTGCGACTCTTATATCGTCGGGCAGAGGTGTGCCTTTGAAAACGGCGCTGCCTGAGGNACTGTCATTCAAAAATTGATGGACCATNTGACCGAACGCGTAAGTATCGTCAGAAGGNTCGGGCTTGCTGCCTGCTGCAATCTGGGGGCTGATGAATACGGATTNTTGGTTTGGGTTTGCGGTTATACCAAGACCGGTAATTTTTAAGNTGCCTTCAGGAGTGATTAACAGCCTATCTGGATTTAGGTCGCCGTGGCAGATACCGAGAGGTTGCANATAGATTAGGACGTCGAGTAATTGAAGGAGTGCTGGCCAGGGATCAGCTGTTTCCTCACCTAATGACTTACATTCTGGTAAATACGGTTCAAGTAGGTAAAAGAGTCCTTTCTCCTCTCCGTGGGCAAAGACTAAATTGATGCANTCATGTACCAGACCTTGCGTCTTGGTGATTCCTTCTATCTGAGTCGGCCAGTCTGCGGCGTGGTCATTATCGATGACTCGCAGCAAGGCGCGTTCTCCAGTCTTCTCATTCGTGCAAGTCCAGATGTCCCAACCGCTATCTTGGGTAGAGATTTTCAGGTNAAGTCGGTATCCGGGGGGAAAGGCCTCCCTNTCAATCAGTGTTATCGTCATTGCTACGGCTGCCGTCCTGCCTACACGTCATTCTACGCGGGTCTCTTCGAGATAGATGTCATGTAGTAATTTTCGCCACTGCGTGTACTGTTGCTCTGCGGTACCAACTAGCTCAATAGTTCGGCCTTCTATATCCAGAACATAGGGAGTAATCTCGGTTCCCAGCGACTGGCTCAATTCTCTGAGCGACTCGGCATGAATCTCTGCCTCCTTCCGCCTTGAAAGACCTTCCCTAATGGCTCCAATACCTCCTACTACTGCGCCTGCAGCCGCAGCATCCCCAGCCCATGTATCGCTTTCGCTACCGGCAGCAATCCCACCTGCAATGAGCAAGGCGCCTGCGACCAGTCGGTTGCGAGCCTGGCGTTCTACTTCTCTTAACCTGATGGCTTCATCGTAAGTGGCATGACGCCATTCGTCGTATGAAGGTCTCATTTCTCGATGAAAACGTGAATAGTAGTCATCTAAAGTATCTACGAACAGATACTCTTGCTCCTTGATTCGGTTCACTCGTGTCATCATTGAGTCATTGCTTGCGGGTAGCTGACTAATCGTTAGCTCGCCGTTAGAAGATGCTCCGAGGTAGTCGCCAAAAGCCATGGGAGCGAGGTCTGCCGCAAATTTTAGGCTGGCTACGGCTTTGATATTCAATAGTTGATCACGGCTTCGTCTTGCGCGCTCAGCGAGAAGACCGTTGGCTATATCGTTGTAAAGATCCTGGAATGGATCCTCAATAGGTTTTTCATAAGAGAATTTGCTGGCGACGTCTTCATAGGTTCGGCGATACCACTCTTCACCAGTTGCATCGCTGACTCTGATTTCAACCCTGACAAGCTCTCCATCTGATTCAAGAATGCGACCGGTTACATGCAGGTCAACAGCATTGCTGGTTTCTGGTGTTACCCGCACTGCGCCCCAATTTCCGGTTAGTTCGAGCGTATCTTTTAACTGGAAAGCTAGGTAGCTTGCCTCGGCTCGCCTTACATCTGGAATAATCAGTTGCTCCTCAATTTCCTTAAGGTCTTTCGGTATTCCGGGATCAAAGGGCCTGATGCCAATATCTAAAAGTTCGTCAACCGCTGTGGGTTCGTTTGATTGGATAGCGGGCTTTGAATTAGATGTCACCACCTGGGTGGTTGTGCAGGCAACTGACGAGAAGAGTATAAAAAGGGCAGTCAGTAAGATTGATATTGGGTGATGGGTCAACATTGCTTTTATGTTCCTTTTATAGGCCTGCCTTATATCGTTTATACTCTTCCCAGAGTTTCGCTCTGAGGTCCGAGTCAGATTCGGCGATTGCTGCTTCGCGGAGTTGCTGTGCAACGATGTCGTCACCCTGAGGATCGGGTATGTCATCTGGGATTAGCGGACTAGCTCCATTGTCAGCAGACGCGAGTTCGGCACCCTCAGGCATTCTGCCCTGTTGGGTAGGGGACTCTCGAACTTCAACCATTGTGGGGTTTTCGCCATTCTCTTCAAAGGTCTCTTTGTCCGGCTCAACACCGCCACCGAGTATGGCAATACCGGGCACGTTATCGCTGGATTTTGGAGGAGGTGCACTGCCAATGACGTCGGCCCGTGCTTCCAAGATCTCATTTTCAAATACTATGATTGAGTCGTGTAGTTCTTTTTCTAACTGACTCTGTCTGCCAACAATAGTGCCTTGAGCTTGTTGTTGTTCGTACTCAGGAAGTTCAATCCGAGAGGAAAAAATTGATTCAGTAGCGATGACTATCGCGACATTAGCCTCGCTGAGAGCTTCCTGCGACTCTCGGATAAAATCATTGTCTTTATTGCCCTGCATCACCGTCTCAAGATCAAGCAGATCCTGACCAGCGACGATAACGGCGACGCGTGCTCGCGCTAGGGCTGCTTCAGCGGCGGATAGCTCTTCTGTGGTCTGTGCATCCGCCAGAAGCTCAGCAGCTTGCTGCATGCTGATACCTGCTCTTTCCATAGCAGCTTGAGCTGCCTCAATTTGCTCGTCAAGCTCCCGGGTCCGGGATTCCTCGAGTCCAGAGGCTTCTCCTGATGCGACCTGGCTATCTGTTATGCTTGCTTCGCTAGATTCATTTTTTTTTGTCGATTCAGGTTCATCGATAGTGTTTGCAGTTGTCTCGGCTACTTCCTCACTGAATAGGTCAGACTCTGACTGACTGACCTTATCGCTTTCTGGTATTAATGGGTCCCACTCTTCCTCTGCTCCCGATTGGGTTCCCTGCGATGGCATAGCCTGTCCGGCATCAGCTACATCCTGCCCTGACTTCTGGAGTTGTTCGGCAGCCTTTCTCTGGTCTTGGTCGTTTGAGTTCGCATCGGAAGATTCTTTATTCTGCGACTTCTGGGGTGGTGCGTTTGTTGCGGCTCGATCTGCTGTAGGGTTTGGCATCGACGGCGCAGAAACATCGGGCGAGCTTGGCTTGGATGGGGAGGAGGTTTGGCTTGGGGGCGTGGGCGGCGAAGAAGATGGTGGCGAGGGGATTGGAGGTGGAGGAGTGCTGCGTTGCGGTGCCTCACATGCTTGCAATAACAAGGTGAGGCAGATAACTGTAAGGATCCGATCGAAATTGTTCATATCAATAATCTGTTTCGCGGTCGTAATGGATATTTTTGAAGAAGTTTAACGTATTAAACCTCGTGTTTTTGTGATCTACCTCTCATTTGACCACTTTTTCGTTAAAAACGTTCAATTCCAGATTGTCAGATGTTTCTAAAAGCTGGCTAATTTTTAGGATTACTTAGGGCTGGGCAAGTCTTCGGAGGACGAGTAGGATGTAGAGGACACGTTTTAGGAGTAACGGATTTGGCTAGGATTTTAGCCCTATGTGTGCTGTTTGTTGCGCAAGGCTGTACGACAAGTGTTTTGGTCGAAGGCTCTGTACCGACTCCGTTAGTCAATAAAATTCCTGCTCGAATAGGTGTTCATTACCCTGATGGGTTTAGGGCGTTTCGCCACAAGGAAGAGATCAGAGAGGCCGGAAATTGGGACATTGATCTTGGTGCACAAAATTTTACTTTTTTTTCAAACCTTCTCGACTCTCTCTTTCTGAGTGTTAGCGAAGTAGGGCCGCCGCCGCACACACCGGCGGAAATGGCTGAATTAGATGGGATTCTAATCCCCAGCATAAAAAAGTATGGCTTTCTGACGCCCAGTATTTCCGGTTTGAAATTTTACTCGGCGTCTATCGAATATGGGATTGCTTTGTATGATAAAACCGGTGAGAAAATTGGTGATTGGAATATTATCGGTTATGGAAAGAGCGAAGGGGGGATTTTCTCCTCGGACGAAGCTATCAATGAAGCAACGGTGCTGGCGATCAGAGATGGTGGTGCGAGAATTGCGATAGAGCTGATAGATCAGGCTGCTGTGGTTGCGTGGATAAAGAAGTTCAAGACTGTCGAAACCGATTTAGATAACAGCGTTATAGAACCGACTGCGGAAGAGGATGTGTGATTATGCGCCTGTTGCTTGTCTTGATAGTGGCCAATATGCTTAGTGGATGTGTCACATCCCGTATAGAACAGTCTCGTGACGCTGTGACGGGGATCTCTTCTGATGAAGCTATGGTGTTGTTAGGACGCGCCAGTTACAACGAAAAACAGACAGAGGAAAGCTTCACGGACTGCATTGCTGATGTACTCAATAAGGGTGACCAATCAATCCGATTGATAGCGCAACAGCAGTTCAAAGATGATCTTTACCCTTGGTTTGAACCTCGGACAGCACCCACCTCTGCTGACGAATTAGGCAGGCTCTTTGCTCAACCCGGCGTAAAAGAAAGAATTGATGATGCCAACGTTAGGTATTTAGCGTGGATCGATGGTGATACCGTTACAATTGACAGCGGTGGATCGATGAGCTGTACGATTAGCAGTTTCGGAGGTGGCTGCTTTGGAATGAGCTACTGGGAAGAGGATGCATCTTATGAAGCATCGATCTGGGATTTAAAAGCGATGACATCTACAGGGCAGATTAGCGCAGACGCAACAGGAACGTCCTATCTCGCGGGTGTAGTGCTGCCCATTCCTATTTTAGCGAGGCCGGGAAACGCGGCATGTGAAGGTCTTGCGGAACAACTTCGGTCGTTTATACAAGGTGATAGTTAGCGCGCCATCTGTTTATGTGGCGCCGATTCTGGAGCGGTAAGGATGTCATTGCTCGTGGACGGGGCATTAGCAATATTGGCGGAAGAAACAGAAAAGGGCTGATAAAAAGTAAGCCCTTCAGTAGCTACAAGCTCGCCATCCTCGATACGGGGTCGATACAAGGCATTGCGAACTTGATACCGGAGGATACGGACCTGCTCGTTTGGCACATTCTTGTCTATCACCCGAACGCTTTTTACAGTGCCTGCAGCAGTGACCGAATATTCTAGATTAACAAAAAGTTCCTCATCCTCGTCTGCCGCGTCTGGTCTTCTATCGAGGAAAAGAGTGTCGCTTTCGCTTGGGAAAAGTCTCTCAGGCAAAGCGAACAATTGAGCAGCAAACGCTCTGGTCTGTTCGTCTTCTTGCAACTTGTTCCACGCTTCCAGATATAGAGGCGAAGCTTTTTCATCTCTCATTATGGTGTAAAAGTCGCCAAGATCGACTAGCGCTATTGCTCTGTCAGTAAGGTCAGAACCAGAGTGGTTGTTTACGATTTTCAATGATCTCGTAAGCGCTGCTTCAGCGCGTTTTCGGTTGGTGACTTGAAGTAGACGCGCATGTGCAAGACCCCGTAAAGGTTTTACCAGTCGTATATCATCTTCTCCATAAGTTGCTTCTAAAATTCTTACTGCACGCTGATAAAGATCAACGGATCTGCGAAAGAGTAGATCCCTTTGGAGCCTCGCATCTGACTGCATCAACGTAGGTATGGTGCTGCCGCGTGAAGCAAAGTATGCTCCGATGCTGGTGAGAAAAGGAACGATTTCCACGGATTGGGAACCGAAGGATTGTTCAGCTACTCGAAGAGTAAAGCGCTGCTCTCGATCTGCCGCCAATACCTCACCGCGTTTTAAATTTGTCTTAGTTATCCAGGATAGTGCTGAAAGTTGAGATGACGCATAGACTCCCTGGTTTCTATGGACGATGTGCTGAACTCGTCGAAAGGTGTCCTCGGCTTCCGTATTTTGATCAAGAGAAAACTCTGCGATTGCTTTGGCCATCAGACCCCTGATCAGATCAACACTGAAAGGCTTCGTTCTTGATTCAAGATGCTTCAATCCATCATTTATACTAGGCAGTGCTACCTCGTAGTCTGTTGCAGCTGTCCTGACAATGCCGTGATTAACCATTAATTGTCCGTAGAGCACTGGATTGCTATCAGCGAAGTCTAAGTGGGCTTCCAGAAGGACATCTGACAGATTGGTAGCCAGGTCAAATTCATTGTTGTTGGCGTGGGAAAGCATCTGTCTGTAGGTGTCCGCAAAGGGAGATCGAAGCTCAGGTTCGTAGATATATAGAAGAGAGTCCTCTTCGGCGGCAATGCGTTCGCTCGCCGATATTAATAAAGAAAATAGNAAGCAGATCAAAGAGAGTTTCATTGTTTTTATATTTCTCTTGGGCTGAAGGTTTGGACCAATATGATGTCTGGTGTCGCTGCGGGCTCACCGTTTTTCAATGACGGTCGGTAGTAGGTCTTACGCAGGACCTGAAAAATTAGATTATTGAGTCTGTTCGGCGCGTTTGACTCCACAAGTCGAATGTTTTGAAGATTGCCAGTTTCAGNAACGGTGAACGACATAGTAATCGATAGTTCATCTTTTTTCTTGTGCCAGCTGAAAGGAAGAATTTGAGCTAANTGATTTTCGCTGAAGAGTATGGGGTGACCGATCAAGGCGTACGTGGTTTTCTCCCNATCATAAGGTTGATTAAGATCCCTAGTTTCAAAACCTTTGTGATGTTTATCTGGGTCAAAACGGAACCATTGCGGTCTTTGGTTGGGCCGCTCAATCTGCTCCTGCTGTGTNAGTCGTCGTAATCTGGCTTGGGTAGATAATGGAAGGTTTCGTGTTATGTCATAGGTNTCTTTTTGCCGCGATAGTGGCGTTTCGATTGCCCTGCGGAATGCCAACGCCTTGGGTGGCGTATTTTGAGGTGAAATGAGATTGGCGAGTTCGAAGTACGCTCTGGCGCGTTGCGCCTTTCCCGCAAGAGTCAGAGAGTCCGCAATTTCGAGGTACGCGGATATCAAGGTTTCTGGTCGCCTATCATCTCGGTCCTCTTTAACTGCAGCTATAAGATTTTTGGGACTGCAACAATTTCCTCCTAGTCTGTAGGTTTGGTTTTTAAGAACTTCTAATTGCAGACTGTCTAGTCCCCTGTTTTTGGCGATGTAGATAGCGTCTTCAATGATGTCTCTTGCGCGTCTCGGTTGACCGGTTTGCATGTACCACTCAGCCAGATTGGCATAGGCAGCTTGTGCCTCTGNGGATTCTAGATCNTAAGCATGGGTGGCNACGAAGAAGCCAAAACGTTTTTGTCGATTTGCCGCAGCGAACTCTTTATTTTTCAGCGACAAGTCAGATAGNAGATCGATGATGGGTAATTGCTGGGTGCTGTAGACACCGCCATTGCGATGGGTAATATTTTGCGCACGATAAAGGGTGTCTAAAGCTTCCGACTCTAGTCCAAACTCAAGCTGCGTGAGAGCCAGTTTCATTAACGGGGCAAAAAGGGTTTCGGAAAACGTTCCATTGGCATCTTCGACTAATTTGATACCNNCCTTTAGTTCTGAGATGGTCTCAAGGTCGAATTGATCNTCAGCCGATCCAGCCTGAGCTAGCCATCCCAGAGTCATAAAGATAATAATCCGAACCATTCGTCGAGTTTACCTATTCTCTGGNGCTATTATTAGAGATAGTAAGCATCATCTCGTGAAGTAATTGCAATGAAAGATGAACCCTTCACTATATTATGCGGTCTAAATAATAGCGATTTCTGATTAGCTCCGTTTCAGCTGCGAAAACAAAACAAAAGAGCGTAACCATGTTGGAACATAGAAAAATNCGGCTCAATTTTTTGATGATCATTCAGATCTGCTTTTGTGTAGATGTTGCTGGCGCGGTTTCGCTTGAGGAAGAGGTTAAATTGGGAAAAGAGGAGCACGCTAAGATTATTAGCCGATTTGGCGTATATCGTGACCAAGAACTTCAAGCGTACATTAATAAAGTTGGTCAGAGAGTCGCGGCGGAGAGCAATCGTGAAGAGATTAACTATAAGTTTACGATTCTTAATGACGACATGATCAATGCGTTTGCTCTGCCAGGCGGTTTCATCTACGTGACTCGTGGCATGCTTATGCACATGAATTCAGAGTCTGAGCTTGCNGCTGTGTTAGGACATGAGGTCGCTCATGTCACAGAAAAACATGCTTTGCGCCGCAATGCGCGTGGTAAGGGCATTAGTGTCCTTAACACCGTGCTGGCAGCGGTCTCCGGTCAACCTGCCTTATACGAGTTAGGGAATATGTTTGGTGGGGTTCTGTTATCAGGATACAGCCGCGAGTTTGAATTGGAAGCAGACGAAGTTGGTGCTCGCTATATGGCGAAAGCGGGTTATTCGCCTAAAGCGATGCTGAAAACTATCGAAATTTTGAAAGCCAAGGATCGTGTGGAAATTGAACAGGCGCGCCTCGAGAATCGAGAGCCTAAGGTCTATCATGGTTTCCTGTCGACGCACCCAGATCATGACACCCGATACAAAGAAGCGATAGAAGCATCTGAAGGGCTTGTTAGAAATTATGATGAATTTATCAGGACAGATGAGTTTCTTCAGAAGCTAAACGGTATGACCTTTGGTCCTTCTAGGAAAGTCGGTGTGGTGCGCAAAAATACCTTTTATCACCCACGACTAGGGATTAAATTTAACTTCCCTAAGGAATGGCGTTACGAAGCTCAGCCCGGTGGCGTAGCAGTGGTTAGTCAGGTAGGCGACGCGGTTTTTTCAGTTTCCACAGCACGTTTGCCAAGAGGTGCGTCAGTCAGCGCCTTCGTGAACGAAGGCCTTGGTTTTCGCGTTCGTGAAGGACGCGAGATNACCATTGCGGGCTTGCCTGCTTTCCTAGGNATAGCTGACCGTGCGGACTCACCATTTGGGCCAAGGCCAGTTAGATTTGCAGTAATTTTAGATACCCGAAAGCGTATTGGTTACGTGCTAAGGGGCGCAGGCCAGTATGATTTGCGTAAGATTGCTAGTGATAAAAATTTCATTGCCAGTATATTCAGCTTCGACCGAATGGATCGGGACGANTTCTCTGTCGCGAAACTACCCAAAGTGCAGGTGGTTCGGGCTGAGGANGATACTACNATGGAGCAACTGGCGGATGATTCTCCAATTACTAACTATGCGCTAGACCGATTGCGTGTGATGAACGGCCTTTATCCATCGGGCCAGCCAGAGGCTGGTCAACTGATTAAGATCATTAATTGAGCTAGATTAGCTTCAGTAGGTTCTCGTGTGATTCGATTTGCTGAGGCTCATTAATTCCCTGGATGCGGCCTCGNGCGATNAGATAGTCCATNCCAAGTTGTTCGCGATANTCNGCNANNTTGTCTTTTACNTNCTGCTNGCTCCCGACGATNGCCCAATCCTCTAACAACGCTTCGGTCTCNCTAATTCGTNCGGATGACTCCTTTGTCAGGCTNTCTTTGACTTGGTTTTCCAACTTAATATTGTCGGTCACNAATACAGTACGCATAATTGGGGTTGTTGAAATACCTTCGTGGCCCGCCTCTGTGGCGTGTCGACGGTGTTGCTCAATATTTGACTTCAGGCTATCCAGGGATTCCATAGGTGACGCGATGTAAGGCAGTCCCAATTGTCCAGCCTGCTT
>NZNP01000019.1 GCA_002694945.1 Gammaproteobacteria bacterium | reverse complement strand
AACCACGCCTGACAATCTATCAAAGGCAATTGCTAGTCGATTGGATGGATCAACACAATAAAGCTTGACTCTCACTTCGCTATTGCCCGCTCTTTGCAGCAGCGTGACATAGTCAGCATCATAGTCTTCGGCTATTCGCAGGAAACGTAAAACTTCAAAATAAAGTGATAAAGAATCACCTGGCGCCTCCGCTCCAGAGTCGTTATGTAAAAGAGTAGCTTCGACTTGCGTGCAGAACTTATGTAGTAACGAAGTCAGGGCCTCAGGGGGCTCACTCAAAAGAAAGAAGTCTCCTGTGACAAAAAGGTCATCCTCTCTGGAAAGTTTTAGGAGCGCACGGCTAACAATCTTTCCTACATTGGCCAATGCAGATGACCTTGACCTAATCAAGCGAGCGAAACGAAGAAATTGAGACGAAACTAATTCAACGGAGTGCATCTCGCGTCCTCGATCGACAAGGTTATGAACCTCGTCAATCAATGCGATCGACTCAAACGATTGACTTTTAAAATATCGACGCAAGTACACCGCTGGGTCGAAGACGTAGTTATAGTCACAGATAATCAGGTCGGCTTCCTGAGAGATATCTAAACCTAGCTCAAATGGACAAATTTCGTAATGTTTGGCAAAGCGCTCAATTGAATCACGGTCAAAGTGGTCTTGAAGATCTAGCATTTCTCTAACTGCAAGATTCACACGATCGTTGTAGCCTTTGGCATAATTACAGTAGTCTGGGTCACAAGGCAGTCCAGGATTGAAGCAGATCTTTTCTTTGGCAGTGAGCGTCACCAATCGGATCCTCGCACCCGCCTCAGATAGCTGTTCCGCTGCTTTTTCCGCCATCTGTTGCGTTGAAGTTTTAGCCGACAAGTAAAATATTCTGCGTTTCCCTGTCTT
Source organism: Gammaproteobacteria bacterium (assembly GCA_002694945.1). Lineage (GTDB taxonomy): Bacteria > Pseudomonadota > Gammaproteobacteria > Pseudomonadales > Azotimanducaceae > UBA9659. Next base: position 9,672 of record NZNP01000019.1, on the reverse strand, counting down.
TTCTAGGGCATGTAACGCCGGGAACAACGTTCCAATTGTTTTTCCGATACCAGTGGGTGCCTGGAGCACTAATTGGCCACTCGTTACCAACTGACGATATACATTCACAGCCAATTCTCTCTGTCCAGGCCTATAATTAGGATAAGGGAAACTCAAGGTTTTGTTCGCCTTGGACCTGATCTGCCGCCACTGTCGCCTGCTCTCCAACCGATCTACCAATACGAGTATAGCCTCGGCAAATTTAAGCGTTAGTTCACCGACGGAGAATAGTTGTTCCAGTTGATACTCCTGCTCCTCATCTAAGTGGAAAAGACACAAGCGGACTAAAACTTCCGCCGCGTCCATTTCGCTTGCAAGCATAAACGCATAGAAGCATGCCTGACGCCAGAACTGCTCAAGCACATATTCCGGTATAACTTCTGGGTTCACTCGTATACTTTTAATTTCGTCGACAAGCATAATGTCATCGGACATGGAAAAGCCGTCCACCCGTCCATTAATGCTTATACCAAAACAACCACACTTAACCTGGTACGCGACTGAATGTTCGGAAAAATAACCATCTGGTCGAGTTTTCTGAATTTTTTTATGAGCCGCAATGCCTTCTCTGGCAGAACTTCTTGATGAGAAACGGTAATTGATATCCCCAGTCTGGCAGATGTCGGCGAGTTCACCGACCGACAAACTAATTTTTTCTACGCTCTTTCCCACTCAACATTCACCACTGAAACAGGAAGGCCATTTGCAAGGAAATATTGAAACCAGCGAAGTTGGTTCTTTTGTAATTTATCACCGGGCCCTTTCACTTCTATAAGTCGGTAACCCTCGTGATCAAAGCAAATAAGATCCGGGAACCCACTCGTATTATTTTTTAAGTCGACAAGCATGCGACGAAAGATAATCTGTAAATGCTTAGGCGGAATTAAGTCCAACACTAGTTTCAATAATTCATCACTCAACAGCCCCCAATACACAAAATCATTTGCCACGCCGACTTTCTGATCGAGAACATTCAGGACACGATTTTTAAGTTCTCCAGGCTTGTCCAATATCGTCAATCTATCTTCAATCATCTCCCTTCGATTTATAAAGAAATCCCGGGTATAGAGGTCGGACGGGCCACGTTGAAATGGATGACAAAATGCGCCGGGCACTGAGGCGAAGATAATGTCCCAAAAAGACAAACCGAAAAGGGATTTGAACAAGGCATTTTCGACATAAAAACAACGTCCCGATAACCCTTCGTAATAATCGGCAGCAGCTTTCTCCACTCTAATCTTGCTTGCTCTAACTTTTATGGTGTCGCAAGGTATACTTTTTGTGGAGATTATCGGGAGAGCATGAGACATCCCACTTTTCTGACTAAGCCTTGTGGCGAAATATCGAGCAAATTCTTGCTCTTCCTGATTAAGTGGCTCGAGCTCTACAGCTTCACAGAGATTAAGGGCTAAACGGTGCTCACCGAGCTTGTCGAGCAGCCTAATTTGGCGTTCGCGAGAAGGTGGCGTTAATGTCTTTGTATATAATTGTAAAGCACACTCATCACATTTNAGNCTTTCCAGCTGTCGCGCCAACCGATTNACTAACCTATCNAANCGTCTAGCTGCACNAGAGTCCTNAGGTCTGCACGGCAGCTCCTTAACTAGAGNCATTATCGAATCACCATTATTGTCTAATGCNAAAACTTCTTCTGCTCGTTCTGCTAGATCCCTCAAGCGAAGTACCAGCTCCAAATTTTCTCTGGTTGTAAAAGTTATCGATTGTCGTGAAATTTCGTAACTTTCAAAAGGCGCCACCAGCTCATGCATGACGAATTCAGTCATGTCTTGATGGAAATTACCAAAAAATAACAGCCTAAAAACCCTTAATTCTTTCAGCCCAAGAAGCTGAATCACAGTGACGCCTAATTCTGCTAACGGATTAATGGCTCTTTCATTAATCCGCACTTTAAGTTCACTTTTCTTAAGGCCGCTGGATACTTTTTCAAAACCTAGCAGGGTCAACAATTCACGGCGACTGCAGAGCTCGAAAGCTTCCTCTACCGGCGGTTCTACCACTTCTAGTAGCTGGTCACTTTTCAAATGCTCGATTGCTGCAGACAAGTCTTTAATTTCTTGATAATTAATCTTATCGCAACGAAAGTAAGGCCCAATACGGTTAGTCAGACGCACATACAAGCGTATTCCATCATCGGGCAATCGTCGAAGCCGTTCATTAAAATGTTGTTCGTTTGCAGACAGAAGATGCTCGTAATGGCTAGCAACAAAATTCAGGAGATAAAGAAAGTTATCCAGATAGTAGTCTTCTGTTAGGTGATTGACAGTTTCCGCCGACATAAGCAGGAGTAGTTAAAACAATTCACTGTGATTTTATACTGTATTTATATACAGTTAAACTAATATATTCGACGGTACTGACGTCGACTATTGGTCAGAGAGTCTGTTTGAATCATGATATTACGTGATGGAAAACTGAGTTCCCGTTTCGCATTTTCGTCACCGTCAATAATGAGCTGGTTTCCCTGAATTGCATAAGGTAAGCCAGGGTGCTCGTCCAAAAAAACTTCTGTAGAAGTGTAGACAGTAACCAAGACAAATCCTGCTAATTCTGATTGCCATTGGCCAACAATCATACTNTCGGGATTAGCCTGAGAGCTTATACAACCAGATANTGGTGCGATTAACATAGCAATCGCAACAACCAAGGGTAGCTTTGATTGGACAGTCAACGAGCCATTCTTNGAACAATTCATGGCAAAATAGTATCCTCAAACTGGAAAACTAGCGAATATATCTAGTCACCCACTGGTGGAATGTAAAAAAGCTATAAATAGGAGTCAAAAGAAAAGACAGGAAGAATCGCTCGAGAATTAATTCAGAAAGAATCAACAATGCTTTCAGCGAAAAGTGAAAGGCAATAAGTATTAAGTAGAAAAGAACGATGAAAATTAGGAATAGTGAAGATCTGGCGAAACTACGAGTGATCGGCGGCATAGTTTTCGAAACACTCATGCTTATGAAAAAAAATCTCAGAGTAGGCATCTCGACCAAGACATTAGACAAGATCGGACAGACCAACCTCGAGAAATTTGGTGCTCAGTCAGCGCCCATCCTAATGTACGATTTTCCTGGTCACACCTGCATAAGCATCAACAGTGAAGCCGCACATGGAATACCCTCAGACCGGAAGATAGAGCCTGGNGACGTCGTNAATATAGANGTATCTGCCGANCTAGANGGTTACTTTGGCGATACTGGTGCAACATTCACAGTCCCACCCGTCGACCCACGTNTCGAGTATCTATGTCAATCNACGAAAAAAGCGCTAAAAGCTGCAATGAAATCNGCACGAGCGGGCGCAAGAGTCAGCCATATTGGTCAAGCCATCGAAAAAACTGCGCGGGAGTCTGGTTTCAAGACCCTTAGGGATCTAGGTAGTCATGGAATTGGAAAGAGCCTTCATGAGGATCCGCATTTCATTCCCAACTTTAACGATCACAGCGATCACCGCATTCTAGAAGAAGGCCAAGTAATTACAATTGAACCGTTTCTTTCGACCTCATCAGAGTCAACAACTAAGGCTGAAGATGGCTGGACGCTGATGACGAAGGAAGGCAATTTTTCTGCCCAGTACGAGTACACAATGGTAATCACAAAAGATCACCCACTGGTCTTAACCGCTCTGAATAGCTTAACTGGCTAATTNAGCAAACCTTTTTTCTGACTCAGAGAATACCTGCTGCCATTTTCCGTTCGTGTACCTAGCCAACAACATCGCAGCTTTAACGACGTAATCACCAATCAAAGCCGCATAAATCCACTCAACAGANAAATCTAGTAGCACGAAAATAGCGGCTAGTCCCACCCGAATAACGCAAAGACCAACCATAGTAGCCACAAGNGGGAAACGAGTGTCNCCAGCTCCTCGTAGACANCCACCAAGGGTAAACTCAATCGCCATNAGGGGCTGAACCAGTGCCATTATNTAAATAAAGGCAACTGTGAGCCGAACNACTTCGTCATCATCAATTAGAAAACGAGCAATTTCGCCAGCAAAAGAAGCGATAACCGCACTTAGCACTGTCATTGATGCAGTTGCGAGGCCTAAAGCTCGCCAACCACTTCTGACAGCGCCCTGAGGGTCATCTGCACCAAGGTGCTGGCCCACTAAGGTAGCGCCAGCGATCGAAAAACCAAAGCCCACAACAAATGAGATGCTGAGGATCTGTACGCCAACACCGTAAGCGGCGTACGGCGCAGTCCCATAGAATGCTACTAACCAAAGAAAAGCGACGAAACCAATCTGAAAGACGAATTGCTCTATCCCAGCCGGATAGCCAATGTGTATTAATTGCCGAGTTCTGGCGCGAGTCAGGGATTCATTGTCTCCTAACCGCACCCTCATCCGCCTGGTGTAGTACAAGTAAAGAAAAATCAGACCGCCCACCGCGAATGATAGGCCATTGGCAAGTGCGGCTCCTACAATACCAAGTTCAGGGAATCCGTAGAGACCAAACACCAACAAATAGACGAAAGCAACATTAACTAAATTAGTGACTACCCCAATCCATAATGGAGTTTTCGTATCGCCTGCGGCACGAAGAGCTGCACCCAGAATCATGTTGATTGAAAAAGCAATGTTGAACAGGCTTAGATAAAATATAAACTCTCCCGCCATGATGGTTGGCAGGTCTTCTAGACCGAAAATACTGGCAATCTGAGTTGGAAACAGTAGGCAGGGAATCATTAACGTAAGGGCAACACTGTTACTGAGCCACAGCGAAACTCTAGTAACACGAGCGGCTTCCCGCTCGTCACCTGCGCCCCAAGCCCTAGCGACCATGGCTGTCGTACCGGCTGAGATGGCCATAAGAATAGCCTGTAGGCCCCAGAAAATACGATGTCCTGTTGTCACTGCTGCAACAGCGTCAGCGCCCAAGGTGCCGACGACTTTGATACTGACAATACCAATCACGGCAAACATCAAGTTACTTAGGATAGCGGGCCAGGCTAACTCCCAAATACCCAGCTCTGGCGCCCTTATAACTGCAGCTTTTTCACCGTCCGTTTCAGTCATGATCTTATCTAAGGCAGGAATAACAGCGTAAATTAAAGGGGGCATTGAGGCGGCGCTAATTTACACGCTAAGACTTATCAGAACAAGATTTCTTCAAAAACCATGTTCTTAGTCAGCGCTATTAGCCAATGGAATCTGCACGGTAAATGTCGATCCTTCACCAAGAATACTCCTTACCGCAACATTGCCTCTGTGAGATTGCGCTATGTGTTTTACGATAGAAAGCCCCAGCCCTGTACCGCCAAGCGAGCGCGATCGAGCACGATCGACGCGATAGAATCTTTCGAAGATACGTTCACTATGATCTTTCGAAATACCAATACCATCATCGAGCACTTCAATCTGGGCCATCGCACCAATTCGATTGATCCGCATAATTACAACACCGCCTGCGTCAGTATATTTTAGTGCGTTGTCCACCAAGTTGGTTATCATTTGGTTTAGTGCCTCAACCTCACCTTCTACCCATAGCTTCTCTTGTTGAACATCAAGCCTCAATTCAACTTGCACGTCGGAAGCGTCCATTTGCTTTGATTGATAAACCTGTGGAACGACAGAGTCGAGAGACACAGCTTGAAACTCTCTTACCCTAGTTGTCGAATCAAATCGCGACAACTGAAGAAGATCCTGCACGATCACATCGAGTCTAATGGCCTGAACGCCGATTCTATCGATGAATCTGTCAATTACATCTGCAGGCATTTCAGGATCATCAATGATAGTTTCTACCAAACCACGGATGGCTGATATCGGTGTCTTTAACTCGTGAGAGGCGTTCGCAACAAAATCACTTCTAACCTCTTCAAGTCGAGCACTCATAGTTACATCTTCCAGGACCATAATGACCCCACTTACATTGGCTCCCCCGCTTTCGTCCATCCAATGACAGCTGCATTCAATAATCTTTGCACCATCATTTATGGTTGATTCAACAGCGGCCTGTTCACTGATACAAGTACGAATGAGCTGCTTAAGTTCGTTAAACACAGAAACCTCGTCAAATCGCTTACCAACCGTATCGTCCTGTGAGATGCCTAGCATTAATAATGCGGCCTCGTTGATATGTAAAAATTGTTGCTCTGAGTCGACGGCCACAACCCCTTCAGCAAGACCTGCTAGCACGGCTGCCAATCGATTACGGCTAACGGTTACCTGATCGATAGTCTGCTTCACATTTAAGGCCAGCTCATTGATTGCTTTAACTAGCACCCCGAGTTCATCATTTCGAACTTCCGGCAAACGAAGTTGGTAGTTACCACGCGCAATATTTTTAGAGAGGCTCGTAATCTCAGTGATAGGAATCGTAATCCGCAACGCTAGGAAGTAACCCAAAAGNAGNACAANTAGTCCGACAATGGTAGCCCCCAATATCAAGCGCGTTCGAAGAGCGCGGATCTGATGATCGATAAATTCCAAAGGTACCGCGAGGCGGAGAAAACCTTGGTTACCTTCATTGCCTTTAACGGGAAACGCCAAATAATACATAGATAGCTGGAGAGTTTCGCTGAAGCGACTAGCAACGCCAAACTCTAAGTCTTCGTTTATAAGCAATTGAATTTCNGGGCGGTCAAGATGATTGTCCATATCTATCGCATCGCGAAAGTTATCCGCTAAAACCAGGCCGCTNTCCGAGATAATCGTCAGACGAGAAGTGATACCTGTAAACAATCGGGAAGTCTCTTCAGAATCGAGAAGCCCACCTAAATCAATGCGCGCGCCAGCGGTTTCAGCTAAAGCATTGGATTGATCTAGCAGCGATTGTTCCACACGATTTAGGGCATCCCGTCGCACTTGATCTGCCACCAGAAGACTGACAAGAGATGTGCTGAGAATCAACGCCAGGCCAAGGAGACCCCAAATCTGCCAGAGGAATCGAGAACTTAACATCTCAGTTGTCTAGAATTCGATAACCCACGCTTCGGATCGTTTGGATGAGTTGAGCAGCATCACCAAGTTTTTTCCTAACAGACCGGATATGAACATCAATATTCCTGTCAACAACCACGACGCCCATTCCTAGAACCCTATTGAGCAATTGTTCACGGGTAAAGGCTCTACCCGGGTGGGCAGCTAGCTGATGCAAAATCTTGAATTCCGTCGCTGTTAAGCTGACCATCTCGTCATCGACTCTAACCTCATGCCTTGCAACATCAATCGTCAGGTTTTGAAGAACGATTCGTTCCTTCGATTGGCTTTCCTTAACCTGCCCGCGTCTTGAAACGGCCTTAACGCGAGCCAGGAGCTCACGCGGGCCAAATGGCTTTGTCAAATAGTCATCAGCGCCCATTTCAAGCCCGATAACAATATCGCTTTCCTCACCTTTAGCAGAAATGATTATAACAGGTATATCTTTAACTATTGGATCAGACTTCAATTGTCGACAAACGGACAACCCATCCATGCCAGGCAACATTAGATCTAGGATAATAAGGCTAGGCGATTGATTCCGAATCAGATTGATACTCTCGTCGCCTCGGTCAACAGCCAACACGTTGTATCCTTCGCGCTTCAGACTGTAACTGATAACCTCGACAATATCAGGCTCGTCTTCTATTACGATAATTTTCCTTCGGTTCACTAGAGAAAAAACCCATAGAGGTAATTGATGATCAGATCCGCTGAAACTTTTTATAAAAAAACCTCAGGGTGATCTTAGAAATTCAGTCAGGAAACCTTTTGAAAAGCCAGGACCGCGTTTGTTCCTCCGAAGCCAAAACTATTTGACATGACCGTTCTTATGCCTGCGTTATCTATTCTCGAGGTTACGATCGGGGCTGACTCGATGTCCGGATCGAGATTATCGATGTTGGCGCTAGCGCAGATAAAGTCATTATCTAACATCAGCAGAGAATAAATCGTCTCATGCACCCCTGCCGCACCTAGCGAGTGACCCGAAAGAGATTTAGTAGAACTGATTTTGGGCAGTTCCGTCCCAAAGACACGGCGGATAGCAGCAATTTCTGGAGGGTCGCCAGCAGGTGTACTCGTTCCATGTGCATTAATGTAATCGACATTACCTTCGATCGTTTCAAGAGCCATACGCATTGCCCTTTCACCGCCCTCGCCACTTGGAGCAACCATGTCATAGCCGTCCGAAGTCGCACCATAGCCAACGATCTCAGCATAAATCCGGGCACCTCGCGCTATGGCATGTTCTAGCTCTTCTACCACTGCAAAACCTGCACCGCCCGCGATAACAAAACCGTCACGATCCTTGTCGTATGCTCTAGAGGCACTTTCCGGCGCGTCATTCCGGGTAGACAAAGCGCCCATGGCGTCAAAGAGAGAGGTCATGGACCAATGTTCTTCCTCTCCACCACCAGCGAAAACAATATCCTGTTTTCCTAACTGAATGAGTTCCAATGCGTGACCTATACAATGAGCACTAGTGGAACAGGCCGACGTAATCGAATAATTTACACCCTTAATCTTAAAGGGTGTCGCCAGGCATGCAGAAATCGTTGAACTCATAGTCCGCGTTACTCGATAGGGGCCAATCCTTTTCAGCCCCTTAGCTCGGAGAATATCAGATGCTTCAGTAAGATTTGATGAAGAAGCACCACCCGAACCAGCGACGATGCCACTACGAACATTTGAAACGTCGGACTCAGAAAGACCGGCATCATTGATCGCTTCCTGCATTGCTATAAAGGAGAAAGCCGCTGCGTCGCCCATGAAACGGCGTAGCTTGCGATCAATCATTCCATCAACGTCAATATCGATGCTTCCCGCAATATGACTGCGCAGCCCCATCTCTGCATAAGCATCCTGAAATTTAATGCCAGAACGGGTCTCGTAAAGAGACGTAAACGTTTCGGTCAAATTATTACCAAGCGGAGAAACTATCCCTAATCCAGTTATAACGGCTCTTTTCATGCTTATCCTGAAAAATCGTCTAGTGAAGTAAAAAGACCTACCCTAACGTCATTGGCAGTATAGATATGTTTACCGTCGACGAGCATGCGACAATCGGCGATTCCAAGTACTGTTTTACCTTCGCGAAAACGTTTCAAATCTATTTCGTATTCCACTAGTTTTGCATCTGGCAGGACCTGACCGCGGAAACTGACCTTGCCACAGCCCAATGCACGTCCCACACCCCAGTTCCCCTTCCATGCCAGCCAGAAACCGACTAGCTGCCATAGGGCATCGAGACCAAGGCAGCCAGGCATGACAGGGTCGGTGATGAAATGACATTTGAAAAACCATAAATCAGGATTGATGTCCAACTCCGCCCTGATGAAACCTTTATCAAAAGCACCACCATCCTCACTGATTTCTGTAATTCTGTCGACCATTAGCATTTCATCCACAGGCAGGTGCGCCCTCCCAGGACCGAACAAATTGCCCAGACCACAATCAACTAGTTCTGCTTTACTAAAACTATGTTGGTTAACGAGTGAGCGATCCAGCTTAGGCCGCGTGGGAAAGTCATTTGACATAGATTGAATTCGAAATGATTTGGTATTGGGTCGGCTTTCGGCCGCGATTATATCATTGGGCATTCAAAAGGAAACTAAATGCATGTCCTCATAAAATGTTGACAAATAATTCTCCTGGGGTGTAATGCCATTCATTTACGACTGGCTATTACTT
>NZNP01000018.1 GCA_002694945.1 Gammaproteobacteria bacterium | reverse complement strand
TGCTTGGGATTACAAATTCTTCTAGAGCATACGCAAGAGGGTGATAAGCCTTGTCTGGGTTTAATAGAAGGCGCCTGTGAGCGTTTCGAGTTCAATCAGAATAGCCTTAAGGTCCCGCATATCGGTTGGAATGAAGTAGAGTTCGTAAGACCCCATCCGATTACCGATAGCCTGCAGTCAGGTGATGAATTTTACTTTGTCCACAGCTACTTCGCGATAGCCAGACAGGATGATCATATACTGGGCAAGACCAGCTACGGTGATCGGAGCTTCTGCTCAGTCATTGGTAAGGATAATTTGTTCGCTACTCAGTTTCATCTAGAGAAAAGCGGTGAATTGGGTTTAAGGATGCTCGCTGCATTTGCAGAGTGGTCACCATGCTGAGTAAGCGGATTATTGCTTGTCTAGATGTTCGTGATGGCCAGCTGGCAAAAAGTGTTAAGTTTGTCGACACCCAGGATATAGGCGATCCTGTGGATAAGGCAAAGGAATATTATGATGATGGTCTAGATGAATTGGTCTTTTATGATATCACTGCTTCGAGTGACGCTAGGAGCATTATGCTAGATGTTGTCGAGAAGGTGGCGAGGCAGATTTACATACCGTTTTCTGTCGGCGGTGGTATAAGAACATTGGACGATGCTAACCAGTTGCTCTGGGCAGGAGCTGAGAAAATTAATGTAAATTCGGCGGCGGTCCAGCGTCCTGAATTGATCGCTGAGTGTGCTCACGCAATCGGCAATCAGAATACGGTGCTTTCAATGGACATTCTCAAAGTTAAGGCATCGAGGGAATTCCCCAGTGGTTATGAGGTGGTGATCAATGGTGGGCGAACGCCGATGGGCATTGATGCTCTCGAATGGGCACTTAGAGGCGAGGAATTGGGGGCGGGGGAATTGGTTGTCAACTCCATTGATGCTGACGGCACACGGGAGGGCTATGAGATCAATTTAACTAGAATGATTGCAGAGGCAGTCTCCATTCCGGTTATTGCTTCGGGTGGTGCTGGAAAACCCGAGCACTTGCTTGAGGTTCTTACTGACGGCAAAGCTGACGCGGCATTGGTTGCTTCAATGGTTCATTATGGTGACTATACGGTGAGCGGCCTTAAGAGCTGGCTCAGCGAGCGTGGTGTCAAGGTGAGAATGCGATACTGATGATTGAAGAAAGGATGTCTAGGTTAGAAGAGCAGGTTGCTTTTCAGGAAGATACAATTCAAAAACTAGATAACGCGCTCGCGCATCAGCAGCAGCAGCTAATGGCTGCTGAACGGAAGATCGAGTTATTGATGCAGCAGCTACAGAAAATTGAAGTGAGCCAACCTCAGTCAACGATTGACGAAAAGCCTCCCCATTACTGATACCGAAAATGATGAAAGCTATCCAAATCTCTAATGATCAATCCCTTGTATGGGAAGATTATGAAAAACCCGAGCCGTCTTCAAATGAAGTGCTAATTAAGATCTCAGCAACAGCCATTAACCGAGCGGATCTGGTTCAGAGGAACGGTGGTTATCCGCCACCTCCTGGAGCTAGTTCAATCTTGGGACTAGAGTGCGCAGGCGAGGTGGTGGCTCTTGGGGATAAGTGTCAGAGATTCAGGGAGGGTGACCAGGTATGTGCGTTACTTTCTGGTGGTGGCTATGCTGAATATGCGACTGTAGATGAAGGAAGCGTTTTGCCGGTTCCCCAGGGCTTAAGCTATAGGGAAGCTGCAGGGATTCCCGAGGTATTTGCAACTGCATGGCTGAACCTTTTCATTGAAGCAGGTCTGCGCCCCGGGGAAAAAGTTGTTTTGCACGCCGGTGCTAGCGGTGTTGGTACTGCTGCTATCCAAATGTGCAGGATCAGCGGTGTCGATACGTTTGTGACCGTAGGCAATGAATCAAAGCTAGATTATTGTCTTGAGCTGGGAGCCACCGCCGGTTTCAATCGCCATAATGGCGCTTTTGTGGAGTCGGTGCAGATTTTTGCACCAAATGGAGTGGACGTCATTCTGGACCCAGTGGGCGCCAGCTACCTAGAGGATAATCTTCAAATTCTACGACTGAACGGAAGACTAGTTTTGATAGGTTTAATGGGTGGCGCAAAATCAAATATAGATCTCTCATCATTGATGATAAAGCGAGTGCGGTTGATAGGGTCAACTTTACGAGCCCGTCCTATCAGGGAGAAAGCAGAAGTGATGCGCCAGCTGGAAGAAAGGCTTTGGCCGGCTTTCAGTTCAGGGGAGGTCAGCGTAACTATAGATTCTGTTTTATCAATTGCACAGGCGGAACNNGGCCATACTCTAATAGCTTCTGATCAGACGATAGGCAAAGTGATACTCGAGATAGATCATTAATGCACACACGAGCTGAAAATCAGATTTCTGCTACGTCTTCTGCCTGAAAACCNTTATCTGTCTCGGATATATTGAACTCAACTTTCGCACCTTGCTTTAGAGTTCTGAAGCCCTCACCGCGTATCGATCGATAATGAACGAACACGTCATCACCTTGTTCGCGTTCAATAAATCCGTACCCTTTTGCGTCATTGAACCANTTTACGGTTCCGGAATTTCGTTCCGACATGGCCCTTACCTCTTTTTTTCTNTTCCCCCAAAGTCCCTTTAAATGGGACNGATTGNNGATAAAAGCACAAATTAGGGATGGGTGTCCAAATTTTTTTGTACGTTATATNTCGGCAACATTGGTGCGTTGTTCTAAAAGCTTTGCTAAGGCGGCTTCCACCTCTAGAAGTTTATCGCGTTCTTTCTCGACGATATCGGCAGGTGCCTTGGAGACGAAGTTTGGATTGTTGACTTTCTCCTTTGCCCGCTGTCGGTCTTTCTGACGGCGCTCTATCTCTTTATCGAGACGCGCTAGTTCCGCGTCCTTATCAATAAGTCCAGTAATAGGAACCAGCAACTCCATCGCGCCGACCAATGCTGTTGCGGAGGCAGGCCTCACGCTATCTTTGTTTAGCCAGCTAATCGATTCGGGTCTNATGAGNAANTCTAGNAGGTCCGAAAANNGNTCCANTCGGGCCTGATCATATTTGTCGCCATTAGAAAAAAGNACTGGAATTGGTTTAGCGGGGGAGATGTCCATTTCTCCTCTAATGTTGCGGACGCCTGAAACTACTTCCTTCAGCCAATACACATCTGCTTTTGCTGACTCATCGATCAATGANTTATCAGGTTTAGGATAGGGTTGTAGCATGAGGGTTGCATCTTTTTCACGGGCGTAACTCGGTAAGTTTTGCCAAAGCTCCTCAGTCAGGAAAGGCAGGAAAGGATGACTCAGTCTGAGGATAGCTTCCATGGTCTTTGCCAGAGTTTGCCTCGTTCCGCGGCGCATAGCGGGATCGATATCTTTAGCGTTCAGGATCGGTTTGCTGAGTTCGAGGTACCAGTCACAGAATTCATCCCAAATGAATTCATAGATCGACCTGGCGGCAAGGTCGAAGCGGTAGGTTTCCATTGCTAGNATCACTGCNTTGGTTACGGTTTGTAACTCCGTCANAATCCAGGCATCGACAGGGCTTAAAATAATTTCGTCGGATAANAGTTCTTCTTCCTGACCAAGTAGNTGAGAATTGACGAAATTCGCGGCGTTCCAAATTTTATTACAAAAGTTTCGATAGCCCTCGACTCGTTTCATGTCAAATCTTACGGTNCGAGTNCTNGATGCGATGGCGTAGAAGGTGAAACGCAGTGGATCTGTGCCGAAAGCCATAATGCCCTCTGCATATTCTTTTTTTGTGCTTTGGGCAATCCGTTCAGTCATCTTAGGCTGCATCAAGTCNCGGGTCCGCTTGGTGATTAGGTCTTCGAGAGAAATGCCGTCAATAATATCCAGCGGATCCAGGCCGTTGCCTTTTGATTTAGACATTTTTTGACCGTCGGCATCAGTGACCAGGCCATGAATGTAGACCTTTTTAAAGGGTACTTCCCCGGTGAACTTGAGTGTCATCATGATCATTCGAGAGACCCATAAGCTAATAATGTCGTGACCGGTCACTAAAATGTCAGTGGAGTGGAAAGTTTTCAGATCATCGGTGGGATCTGGCCAGCCTAAGGTTGAGAAGGTCCAGAGAGCTGAGGAAAACCAAGTGTCCAAGACGTCTTCATCCTGGCGTAGGACTAGGTTGGGTGNGAGTGAGTACTTCGCTCTNACGTTCGTCTCGTCGTNACCAACATAGATGTTGTTTTCNTCGTCATACCAGGCAGGTATGCGATGCCCCCACCAAAGTTGTCGACTAATACACCAGTCCTCAATATCACGCATCCAGGCGAAGTAGGTGTTCTCAGCATTCTTCGGAATGAATTCAATATCGCCGTTTTCGACTGCCTCGATNGCGGGTTCGGCTAGCGGTTTGATATCGACGAACCACTGATCTGACAGGTAAGGTTCAACCACGACTCCAGACCTCTCACCTCGCGGTATCGCCAGAGTATGGTCCTCGGTCTTATCAAGGAGACCTTCAGCTTCTAAATCTTCTATTATAACTTCACGGGCTTCATAGCGATCCAATCCACGGTACTTTTCAGGTACCGCATCGTTAAGGCTGGCATCGATATTTAGAATATTAATTATGTCTAGGTTGTNCCGTCGTCCAACATCGTAGTCATTAAAATCGTGCGCTGGGGTGATCTTCACGCAGCCAGAGCCAAACTCTTTGTCGACATAATGATCCGCGATGATCGGGATGCGTCGATTGACCAGTGGCAATAAGACCTCTTTGCCAACCAAGTGCTGGTANCGTTCATCGTCAGGATGAACTGCTACGGCTGTGTCACCTAACATTGTTTCGGGTCGCGTTGTTGCAACGATCAAATAATTTTCTGTGGAATCGGCCAGCGGGTATCTGAAATGCCAGAGTTGACCAGACTCTTCCTCGGAAATAACCTCAAGGTCGGAGATTGAGGTCTTCAAGACAGGGTCCCAATTGACTAATCGTTTGCCTCGATATATTAGGCCCTCGTCGTAAAGGCGGACAAAAACTTCAAGCACCGCGCGTGAAAGCCCCTCATCCATGGTAAATCTCTCGGTTTTCCAGTGTAAGGAGGCACCAAGTCGNCGAAGTTGGCGAGAAATAATNCCGCCGGATTCATTTTTCCAATCCCAGACCTTTTCAATGAAATTTTNTCGCCCCAACTCTGAGGGCTTGATACCTTGGCTCGCTAGTTGCTCGGTCACCACCATCTGAGTAGAAATGCCTGCGTGATCAGTNCCCATTTGCCAAAGAGTATTGTGACCNTGCATTCGTTTGTAGCGAACAAGAGCATCAACTAAGCTATGCTGAAAAGCGTGTCCCATATGCAATGTGCCTGTCACGTTGGGCGGCGGTATGGCGATACTGAAGGGCTGGCCTTGGCCAGATGGGGCAAAATAATTATTCTCCTCCCACCTGGCATACCAGGATTGTTCTATGTCCTGTGGCGAATATTTGCTCATGTTGTTTACTATTTTTCGTTTCTGTCCTGGTGTTTCAGGTCCNTAAGGACATCTATCAANTCANTTATNAGCTNTCGTCGTAAACTTTNCTCGACTTTGGGTTTATGTTGGCCAACTAGCTCNTCACTGATTGTTTGATACATGTAATCATACTGACCCTCAAAAAGATCCATAGTGTCAGGGTCGTAATCGGAACNATAGCNGTGCTGTGTCTCAGAAAATCTGACAGGTGTCTTTAGAGNTAGTGATTCTTCGAATACCACGTTGGGATTCAGAGGTNTTTGNTTGCTTGTTTTTTTTATATCGTCTTCCAAATCGAAGATCACTTTATCTGGTGATAGTTCAGGGCATAGCCGCGTTGTTTGTAAAACGAGTAGTTTTCTCTAGCCGCTTGCCTTTTATTTTCGTNAACCGGGACCACCTCCGCAACCCGATCAAACCGGGAAAAGAAACTGGGCACGCTTCCNGTCAGATTAATCAAAACATCTTGATGTTCTTCAGGTTCGTGGTCACAACCTATTTTTACCGGGGCATCTACGCCTGACGACTGCAGGGCGTGAGGTAAAAAAGANTCTTCTCTGAACACCCATAAGTGATCGTCCAGCGTTTCTGCTTGCTTTTCATCTAGTGTATGCACGTAAANTTGATGGCCTCTCCNGTAGATTTGGTCTATGAGTCTGCAAGTGAATCCGAGTTCCTCTTCCTTTATTTGATAAAAATCTATTTTGGTCACGCCTCATTGGCTCGATCATTTAAGTATTTGAATAGAAGGGGGACCGGTCGCCCGGTAGAGCCTTTTGCGGGCCCACTGCCCTTAAAAGCAGTGCCNGCGACATCTAGATGAGCCCACCGAAATTTCTTGGCAAAACGAGCCAGAAAACAGGCGGCTGTGATACTGCCCGCCTCACGACCACCAATATTAGCCATGTCGGCGAAAGCGCTATTTAGTTGTGCCTGGTAGTCCTCCCAAAGAGGCATTCTCCATACCCGGTCCAGCGTTGATTCTCCAGCGCTAGTAATATTTCCGGCAAGGTTATCATCGTTTGCGTAAAGAGCGCTAGCATGGCTGCCAAGTGCCACAATACAGGCTCCCGTTAGTGTCGCGATGTCTATTACTGTTTCCGGCTTGTATTTTTCTATGTAGGTTAGAGCATCACAAAGCACCAACCGGCCTTCGGCGTCTGTATTGAGTATCTCTACGGTTTGCCCGGACATCGTTTTTACGATATCACCGGGCCGTGACGCCTTACCTGAGGGCATGTTTTCGGCAGCTGCGACTACCCCTATAACATTGAGTGGCAATTTTTGCTCGAGGATCGCTACCATGGTGCCGAAAACGCTGGCCGCGCCGCACATGTCATAAATCATCTCATGCATCCCTGCTCCCGGTTTCAGTGAAATACCACCTGTATCGAAAGTGATGCCCTTGCCAACGAGAATATGAGGTTTGGTCCCAGGTTTGCCGCCGTTGTGTCTCATAACGATTAACTTGCCGGGTTGGACGCTGCCTCTACTGACGGACATGAACGCACCCATGCCGAGTTTTTCTATCTCTTTTTCGTCGATAACGGTTGTTGATAACGTGCTGTATTGCCTGGCAAGCTGTCGGGCTCGTTTAGCAAGAAACGTGGGAGTGCAGACGTTGCCAGGCGTGTTACCTAGGTCTTTGGCTTCGGCTATGCCTTTGCTAAGCGCCGAAGCATTATGAATAGATGATTCGATTTGACGTTTCGTCGAGCGGCTGCTGGCAGCAAAGTCGACCGACTCGGTCGTGGAGCGCTTTTGAGGTTTTTTGCCTTTAAAATTAGTAAAGCTGTAAAAGGTTGCGCTGAGTGCCTCTATAAGTTTTTCGGTCCGCCATGCTATGTTGTGATCCTCGATGTCCACCTCTGTTAGACAGCAAAGGACTTGTTTAGCTGCTAGTGTTTTTAGATTGTTGGAGGCAGCTTTGGCTATCCCTGCAAAACGGGTCGCATCCATACTTTTGGCCTTGCCAAGTCCAATCAACATAACCCGGGTCGCGCCGATATTCGGTACGTCGTGCAAAATTTGAACCTGATTTGCTTTGCCAGCAATATCACCGCGTTTGAGAACTTTTTTCAAATACCCCGAGCTAGCCTCGTCGAGGTTCTGAGCTGATGGAGTTAGATCTCCAGTTTCGTAAACGCCGACGATTGCGCATTGTGTTTTGGCTTTGGCGACGCTGCCCGTTCGTGTGCCATACTTCATTTTGACCTCAGGGGAACAGTTAAGGGTTTTAAAGAGTCTAATATAACGTTTCTAGTTGAGGTGGTCACTCGGAGCCGGTTGGAAGTGTAACTTGATTCTATTTCGTTATTTCGCTAAAGAGATATTTACTACCATGTTTGTGGTGCTTGTTATTGTCTTGGTGATTTCTTTGGGCTGGCGCTTTAGTGGTTATCTTGACCGGGCAGCAGCTGGGGTTATGACGGGTGAGGTCTTATTCGCCCTTATGGCTTTTAGATTGCCAGGGTTTCTTGAAATTATTATCCCAATCAGCTTCTTCTTGGCCCTTATGCTCACTTATGGACGACTTCATGTCGATCATGAAATGATTGTTCTTCAGGCCTGTGGCATGAGTCCGACCAGGATAGTATTTATTACATTGATGATCTCAGCTATCGTCATGTTGTTAACTTCATTGGTTGCTCTCTGGGTCAAGCCGATGGGAGAAAGGCAGGTGCAAGTGCTTCTCCAGGAGCAGAAGAACCTGACCGAATTCGATACTCTGGTACCCGGTCGATTCCAGTCTCTTAGTTCAGGTCGGCGTGTGACTTACACTGAGGAGATTAATGATAAAGGTGAACTCACTGAGATCTTCATTAATGAATATCTTGACCCCGCACTCCCTTCGGCACGCGCTTCTGCCACAGTCATTGCCACATCTGGTCGGACCGAGGTGGATATAGAGGGACGACGATTTCTTGTCCTTAATAACGGTCAGCGTTACGAGGGAAAACCTGGCGATCCTGGTTACCAGATCATCGAATACGAGGAATACGGTCAGTTAGTTGAGAAAGATAGCAGTATTTTCCTGGATGAAAGAAATTCTGCTATTCCGTCTTTAGACCTGTTTGAACGCAGCGACCCTGCCGGCTTGTCTGAATTACACTGGCGACTCTCGGTGGTACTTATGATCCCTGTCATTGGCTTGCTGGCGATTCCCCTTTCTAGAGTTAACCCACGGCAGGGTCGATTTACACGACTTGTACCCGCTATGATCCTTTGTTTTCTCTATGTGATTGCATTATCTGCAGGAAAATCTGGCATAGAGAGAGAGGATTTCCCTGCCGAATATGGGTTGTGGTGGATACACGGGGTCTTCCTGTTGATCACTTTTGTAATCTGGCATCTTGAAAAGATAACCAAAATAGTGCGCCATTAGTTTGTTGTTAGATTTTGGAACTTTCTCCGGTCCCGTTTTTGTAAGCATCTTTTCCTAGAAACACGACACGGCTGCCTGAAGCTCTGTCGTGCCAGGCTAAGCGATCCGGATCGAATAGAATCCAGACGAAACCAAGACCCATAAAAGAAAAAGACAGAGTAGCGAAAAAGAAGCGAGCAGCACATTCAGCTAAAGACAAGGTCTCACCGCTGTCATTGATCGTTTTTATCTTCCAGACCTGCATGCCGAGAGTCTGACCTCTAAGTTGCCAAAAATAGGTGAAAAAAAAGCCGATTTGAAGATAAACCAACACTTGGAATACGGGGCCATCGTAGCTGCGTTCCGCTACCATGAAAATAATGACCCAAGGGATAAATACCCAGGCGATCAACAGTAAAGAGTCGTATAACATTGCAGCCAGCCGGCGCCAAAGACTTGCTGGCTCCGCTGTATCTTGAGTCGCTTGCATAAGGAAAATCTTATCATGATAAAACATTGGCTGATTGTATTGCTGACGATAAGTCCATCTGTTTTTGGTCAAGAATTTAGCGACTATCTCGCTGAAGTCCGACGTGCAGCTATCGAAAAGGGTATTAGCTCTAGCACGGTTGATAGTGCTTTTCAGGACCTAGTGCCAGATGAAAGGGTTATTGGTTTTGATCGTCGGCAGCCCGAGTTTGTTCAAACGTTCGAAGAATATCTAGATGCTCGAGTCTCCGACTTCCGGGAACGCGAGGGTCGAAGGCTGTTTCGAAAGCACGCATCTTTACTGGCTGATATTGAGCAGACGTATCAGGTTGATGCTGCATTTGTAGTTTCTTTCTGGGGGCTTGAGACGAGTTTTGGAAGGTATCAGGGTAATTATTCGATTATCCGATCCTTGGCTACGCTTGGCCATGACCCTCGTCGGTCGGCTTTTTTTACAACGGAGCTGGTTCAGGCTCTTCGGATTCTTGATGAGCAGCATATTGACCCTGAACAATTCGTTGGTGCCTGGGCCGGCGCAATGGGCCAAGCGCAGTTTATGCCAAGTAGTTTCCTCACGTTTGCCGTCGACTGGGATGGCGATGGCCGAAAAGATATTTGGCATTCCCGTGCTGATGTCTTCGCATCCATAGCCAACTATCTGCGGCAGGCAGGCTGGCGCCTTGGTGAGGGTTGGGGTAAGGCTAACAATAGAGTCATTGGTGATTGGTCNGCTTTNAGGGAGGTTGAGCCTGATTCANGGTGTCGGGCTCTGAGAGATCACACTCGCAAATTTTCATTGGACTTTTGGGATAAGGCTGGTTTCGACGTTTCTAAGCTCAATGCTGGCCAGAACTATGCTTTAGTGATCCCGAGACCTGTAGATCGAAGGTATTACCTTGTGGGAGGTAATTTTAGAACTATTTTGAGTTACAACTGCGCGAACAAATATGCGGTTTCTGTGGGTTTGCTAGCAGACCGTATCCTAATTAACTGACATTTGGTCCTGAGCGTTTTAATCGGTTTACCTAAGAACCTCACGCGATTAGTTGGTTCGTTTATATGGGCTCTCCGGAGAGCATGAAGCTTGCTTCCGCCTCTGCTACAACTTTATCGCTGTCATTGCGGATCAAAAGGCCTCGCATTAGTGTCAATCTTGCCCGCTGCTTCAGGCAATGACCCTCCAAACGAACTGGAGTGCCGATCGGTAAAGCGNCACGATACCTTACNTCACATTTTGCGGTAAAAGCTTTAAACCCTTTAAGGAACAGCCAGTTTGCCATTACATCATCTAANGCGCTAAATATAATGCCTCCATGCGTNACTCCATCGTAGCCGCAATGATTCTCTNCAGGTGTAAAAGTGCTGCGGCATATGTCGTCGTCGCCGATGCTAAAAATGAGTTTTAATCCTATAGGATTTTCTGGTCCGCAAACGAAGCAATTGTTGGCGTCGGATCGAAGCTTATTCATTTCATCATCCATTGTNCTGGGTTGGTCTAAGCTGGTTAGCATTATCAGAAAGAGAACNTAANTTAATAGAGATTGTTNTTGGAGGCCTCGCCATCTAAGTCTTGCGCTNCAGGGTCTCCTTTGACTGATGCGAGGTCACTCTTGGCCATTCGATCCATGAAATGGCGATCTGTTCCNAGAGTCACCATTTGAAATCCCATATCCAGATAATGCCTAGATTGTGCGGCACCACTCGTGTGTATCCCAGCAGCGATGCCATGTCTTTCTGCTGTGGAAAGAATTGTGGCGATGGTCGATTCGTGTTCAGGGCTATTTGTCCCCGGTTTTAGACCCAAGGCGAACGCAAGGTCTGAAGGTCCGATATAAATCCCATCGAGTCCGGGTGTCGTCATAATTTCGTCGAGATTATCGAGCGATTCTCGTGTCTCAATCATAACCACGCAGGCTATCTCATTATTAGCCTCCTCGGCGTAGCCCTCGCCTGCGTAAATCAAAGCGCGTGCTGGACCATAAGATCTTCCGCCGGCAGGAGGATAACGACAGGCGCTGACCGCCTGCTCTGCTTCTGTCCGATTGTTTACCATCGGNACGACGACCCCATAGGCGCCAGCNTCCAGCACTTTCATTATCTCATAGGGTTCATTCCAGGGTACTCGAACCAAGGGTATAGTTTGTGTAGTGGATATGGCGGGCAGCAGTTGTCGAACATCATTGTAATCAAGCATGCCGTGTTGCATATCCAGACAAAGCCAGTCAAACCCTGCATTAGCCATGATTTCAACGGCAAAAGTTGAGTCCATAGATATCCAGCCGCCTAGGGTGGGCTCATTCGCGCGCCAGGACTCGAGTATGTGGTTTTTTCTCATGGTGGTGCTCTTCGGATACGATTTCGCAGACTAACAGAGCCTATTTAACTTGTCTGTTAGCCGGAGAAGCATAATTTGATAATGTGATAAGAAGTTGATCTGTCGCAAATTAAAAGTGCCTGCGGATACTGAGGTGGAAGACGACATCAGGCGANGTATCGGTGATGATGTCCTCTACAACACCAATATCAAGTGACATTTTCTTGTTGATGGCAATTGTACCGCCAACACTGAGCTGACCTGAGAACTTTCCTAATTCGCTCAGTCTGCTCTTGTAAAGCGCGGTATGGAAGTCGAGCTGTGTCTTCAAAGCGACAGATTGCCAACGCTTCCAGATTAGACTAANGCTGCCGTAGCCGGCCCAATCTTTCACCCTCGGTAGATGACTATCTCCCAATCGGACGCCGCCGATGCTNCCATGAAACGTCANAGAGCTTTTACCTAAAAANTTATGCTGGGATAGGTAAATTCCCGCAAAAATATCGTTGGAGTCAGAGCCGAGTAACAAATCAGCGTCACCTGTCGATAATTTTGCGCCGCTGATTAGGGTGATATGTCGGTTGGCCTCCTTGTAAAGCTGCAGANCGAGTTGCAATCGAACGTCTCCCANACCTTGGGCTTTATTTGACAGGTTGTATCGCATATTNCCGTCTGCCTGCCATTGGTAGAGTAACTGGTCGCGTTCAGTTGAATTTCNATTACCATTNGGCAGGCCAAAAGTCTTGTGCCAGCCTTCGATGAAGCCATCGAATGTACCGCCGTCATGCACAACATAAGGTATAGCAACGCTGACTTCGAAACGCTCAGACATCCCATAATTTATCATTAACTGGTTGCGCCATGTCTCCCCATCGATTTTTATGGTTTCTCCTTTTTGGTCGCTACTGGTGAAATTGTTTGCGACCTCTGAGGTCAGGCGAAACTGCCAAGTGTTTCTTTCGATCACTTGAGCAGACCGTGCAGATGGTAGGTTGTGAGTCTGCACAAAAGGATTCAGATTGCTTGTGTTAAAAGGTTCGACGATATCGCTAAAGGCCCCAAAGGGAATAACGATTGCTAGGGTCGACACCATCAAGCCGTATAGTTTGGAATTCATAAAATCTTAGGTCGAGAAATGTTGCAGTAAAATTTTAGATCAAGGTGACCAGTTCCGGTACACCATGGGGGCCAACCCAAACNNAAGCGTTTTGCTCGAATTGGAGGGCAAGCGCTGAGGCTTCTTCTCGGTTGATGCCTAATATGAAGTAACTGTATTCGCGCCAGTCCTCTCTTTCTCCGCAGCCAACTAAATAATTCAACCGTCGTAATTCAATCTCAGCCAGCAGAGCAGCTTGCCGATCGTCGTTGTCTTCATCTTTTAGAATTGTGCTGCCAGGGTTCCATGCGGTAATGAATGCTCCGCAATCGGTATTAAAACTGGCCAAAAGGATTTTCGCATCATCACTCTGGACTCCTACATTCAGCAGGGTTGGAGGATCATCTGAAATGATGTAGTCGGTCTTCAAATAAGCATCGAGTAGTGCAGGGCTTAATTGTGACTGCATTATGAACTTTGTCTCATGGCTTCTCGATTGTATAACGGATCGTTGGGCTTACGNGCGCCAACNATCATCTTCGAANNAACGAACCAGTTGTCTGCTGCCGCTTCTTCTCGNACCCAGTCGACNAGCTCACTACGGTAAGCGATTTTCCAGACTTCTTTGCGACGTTCGTAACGATCCACATAACGGCCGGAAATNAAAAGGTCGCGATCCTCCCCTTTATCATTTTTGACNCGATGAAATGCTTGATAATAAACCTCGCCAAAGGCTTCGTCGCCTAGAAGGTCGATATTGATCTGTCCGATAAAGTGATGATTCGAACCATGTGAAACTAAGGCGTTTTGGCAGTAGTCAACGAATCCATCAGGACCACCCTCATAGATGCCATAGCTGCAAAAAGCGTCATCCCAGAAGACGGATCGCTCCANTTCTCTATCGAGACGGTCGAGGCCACGCATGTAATTTGATGATAAATCCATAATCTCTATCTTGTCAGCGGCCTGATGTAGCCTTTCTTCAGCCATTTTACCGTCTCCCCTTTCTCTAATGGGCTTTGCATTGGTTTTATATAAAGTTGAGTTCTGTCCATTGGGTTTCGCTTGCGCGATGCTCACCTGTGAAAAACTTTATGTCAACTGGAGAGGCTCAGCCACTCACTGAGGTCACAGGCTTGTGTTAGCATCGGGCCAAGGCGCGGTGGATAAATACTGGTTAATTGAACTGGCTCCAGATGTATTTTTTGAAGAGGTGTTAGGGAATGGCTTGATNTACAGTTATGAGCGAGTTTGGNATCCAGTGCATCCGGCACTTACTGAACAGGGACCTTACCTTGTTGTACTCGTGGAACTGCCGGCTGCAGACAATGTTCGTGTGGTTGGTAATTTGTTAGGTGATCCTAGGCAAANTGTTGATATTGGTGGCGAGGTGCAGCCTGTTTTTNAGCATCATAATGAGACTGACNCTATTTTCACCTTATTGCAGTGGCAATCATTTTAGTCCCACTGGTCAAAACGCATGATTTCGTCGACAGGCCGTCGGCTTACCGGGCCGAATTTACCCATCGGATAACCAACTGGTATCAGACATAGAGCCGCGAAGGTCTCTGGTAGATTCAGGACTTTTCGCACAGCATCTTGGTCGCGTAGGGCAAGTGTCGTTGGTGCAGCTCCNAGACCCAGTGCGCGCGCCATGAGGAGCAGATTTTGAATGCCTGGCCAAACCGAGCCCGCCTGACGGTAGACATCAATACCAGAAACTTTCTCGGGATAGTTGAAACAGGCCACTATCAGAGCGGGGATCTCATGCATATGGTCCATTTGCCAGACCACGGCGTCTAGCATGCGACGATGTTTTTCGTCGTTGGGGTTTTCGAGACTAGGACGAATGTAAGGCTCTGCGTGTTGTCGGTTCAAGTCAGCTAATTGTTTTTTTACGGCAGGATCACGCGCCACCACCCATCTTGCCATCTGAGAATTTGAACCCGATGGTGCCTGATTAGCAGCGCTGATAAGTTTCATCAGCACTTCTTCGGGCACCTGGGTATNTTTAAGGCGCCTCATGGCTCTGCAGGTGTAAATTACGTCCTCTAGAGTCAGATTTTCAGTCATGTCGGGCCCTNAAGAAAATTCAAGTACGGATCGAGCTACTTCACCTGCCTTCATTGAGCGGAAAGCCTCGTTGACATCTTCAAGCTTTAGACGTCGGGAAACTAAGGAAGTTAAATCAAGTTTGTCCTGCAGAAACAGGTCGATTAGCTTCGGCATATGTTCACGGAATCTGGTGGAGCCGTACATGCATCCAATCAGTTTCTTCTCTTGGAGGAATGCCGGTCCAGGCACGCTTATTTCCGAGCCAATGGGATGCATGCCAACCACGACTGTCGTGCCGCCTGGTCGTGTTATATTGAAGGCCTGCGTTGCGGCCTCAGGGATACCGATNGCTTCAAAGGCATATTCCACGCCCTCGCCGTNATTAATGTCGTTGATTGCCTCAATCAGGTTATCAGTATCACGTGAATTGATTGTATGGGTAGCACCAAATTGCATTGCCATGTNCAATTTGGAGTCGATAATATCGATAGCGATGATTTTTGCGGCCCCTGCGATCCGACAGCCTTGGATAATATTAAGGCCAATCCCGCCACAACCTATGACTGCTACATTTGCTCCTCCTGGAACCTCTGCTGTATANAGGGCAGCTCCTACGCCGGTCATAACACCGCAACCAATCAAGGCTGCCTCCGCCATAGGCATTTCTTCGGGAATTTTCACAATACCGTTTTCTGTGGTTACCATCATTTCAGCGAAAGAACCAACTGAAGCGAATTGTAAAATAGGTTTGCCTTGCCATTGCAGTCGACTGGCGGATGCTGCACCGATNTCCGGATCATTGCAGAGATTAGGTCTTCCTCCCAGACAGTAATAACATTTCCCGCAGAAGGGTTTGAAGCTCATGATAACCCTATCACCGGGTTTCACGTAGCTAACTCCTTCTCCGATCGCCTCGACAACGCCTGCTGCTTCGTGACCAAGAACGCATGACGTGGGGAGTTGCCACAGTCCATCGACAAAATGCAGATCTGAATGACAAACGCCAGAGCAGCTGGTGCGAACCAATACTTCGCCCGGTCGTGGATCTATGATGTCGACATCTTCAATGGTTAGCGGTTTGTTGGCTTCCTGAAATACAGCAGCTTTCATGGCATCCCCTNTTTGTTTTTTGATCTATTAGGTTTGACTTGAATACTCGTAAATTAGTCTCGGGCCTTGATCTTGTTTACCGATCGAGGGTTTTTTTCGTTTCCAGCGTTGCAGTCAGCATAATTTTTAGAAACAGGTGACATGATCTTATCAGGTTATCTGGCCGGATAGTGCGCCGATATTGGTCACCTTTGCCTTAATTATTNTCCGNTTAAATTTGCAACAACTGGCGCGAANGCTTCCATATTATCCTTACCCACGGTGATATAAGAGATTCCATGCAGTTCTCGGCGTCGCTCCAGTTCCGCGCAGATTGTGTCAACAGAACCGAATAGCGCATGGGGATGTTTTTGCATCTCGTCTTCAGTCATCCCGAACATTTGAGCGAACTGGCCTAGAACTGGTGTGGGATCGTCTACGACAAAGGTAAAGTAAGCACCAATTTCAATTTCAAGGTCGTCGAAACGTTCACCGGCACCTTCTTTAATCCAAGTTATTTTTTTCTGCGTCTCGTCTTCAGTTGACAGATTTACCCCATCTGGGCCGATCATGCCCGATCGGTTATTGAAGTTCAGGCTAACGATGTCAGCTTCCCGACCCGCTAGGCGCAACACCCTTGGTGAACCGCCCCCGACCATAATCGGCGGTTTGGATATGGGCTTAGGCACGCCCTCAAAACCTTTCCATTGGAGAGTATCGTTTTGTATGTCGGCGTTACCCTCACTACGAAAGGCTTTGACGCCCTCGATCACGTCTGCAAGCCGATCAATACGAGTCTTGGGTTCGTCTTTGATGATGCCAAGGGCGTTATATTCCTCGGTAATCCAGCCTGCGCCCAGACCTAGCTCAAGTCTTCCATTAGATAATCTGTCAATGGTCATCGCTGACTTGATTAGAACGACTGGCAGATGATAATCGATGCAAAAGACGCGGCAGCCGATATTAATGTCCTTGGTTACCGCTGCAGCGTATGCCATCGCGGGTATTGCTGCGAGATTTTGTTCTGGATGATTGGCGGCCTGCAATGCGGGTCCAGGACCTAGGATGTGGTCGGCTAGATGGAAGGCAGAATATCCTAGTGCCTCAGCACGTTGTACTTGTTCAGTCCAGTCGGTACCGGAATCGGCATTAAAAGACTGCACGCCAAATCGGAAAGGCTTGCTCATTTGTATATCTCCTGGTCCGGTTAAGCTGGTCAGAACGTATCAAAAGGGTCGGGGAAGGGTCAAACAAAGTCTAACTGAATTCCTGTCCCAGGGATGTCTCAGCAAAAGTTTGGCTAGCCAAAATGTGCAGGTGTAGGTGGAAAACCGTCTGGCCAGCATCCGCCCCATTATTAATAACCAGTCTGAATGCTTCTTCAACGCCGAGTTGCCGCGCTATTCGCCCTGCGACCAGTAACAAATGGCCTAATAAAGCCTGGTGCTGTTTTGTAGCGTCGGCCAACCTAGGAATGTCCGTTGTTTTTGGGATGATCAGAACATGGGTCGCAGCTTGGGGGTTGATGTCCCGAATCACGATACAGTGTTCGTCTTCATAGATTTTTTCAGATGGTAACTCGTCATCAATTATTTTAGCGAATATGGTTTTTTCTTCCGCCATTTTTGGCCCCGTAAATTGGAATAGCTTTTAGTATAACGTGCGTCTGTATGAGGATTAACGTAGATTAAGTTTTATGTAATAAAAGTGGACGTTTATATGAAAGACCCATTTCGATTGGATGGACAGTGCGCTGTTGTAACGGGGGCCGGCAAAGGTATAGGAAGAGGTATTACTCTCCAGCTCGCGAGGGCTGGCGCGGATGTTGTTATCAGCTCACGAACTGAGGACGACCTGACGAGTTTAGTCAACGAAGTTGAAAGCATGGGTCGTAAAGCAACGCCAGTGCTTTGCGATGTTACTCAAACGGCTGAGTTGGAGAATCTTGCCGAAACGGCCGTTACTGTCGGAGGCATTGATATTTGGGTTAACAATGCAGGAGGGCTGCCTGATGCGACTCCGCGATATTTAACTCGCACTCCCGAGGACCGGTGGGATGCTCAGATGAATCTTAATCTTAAGGCAGTATTTATAGCCTGTCAGGTAGCAGCTGCGAATATGACAGAAGGCGCAATCATCAATATATCGTCCAGCTCAGCTAAAGCTCAGGGGAACATCAAAAATGGTCCCTATGGTGCTTCAAAGGCAGCGGTAAATAGTTTGACTCAGACCCTTGCGCTTGAGCTTGGCCCTGGAATTCGCGTAAACGCGGTAGCACCAGGTCCTATCCCCACCAAAAATTTCAACGAATCCACTAACTTTCCGGCAGACCAGCCTTTGGAGAAACTGCTTCGAGTGCCGCTTGGGCGCATGGGTGAACCGGATGATATAGGACACGCTGTGGTCTTTATGGCCTCGCCGGCGTCGAGTTGGATCACTGGGCAATGNCTCTATGTCACTGGTGGCCTCTAGGGCCACCAGCTTATCAAGTTCTAGCTATTCTAAATCTACACANTTANAGCATCATTTAGGGCGGTCATGAAGCTCTGCGTCATACGCTGACTGACAGGCGCTTCGGGAATGAAGCCTTCGGCTGCATGATAAACGCCTGGGAAAACGGCGAGCTCCGTGGCAATACCAGCTTCCGTCAAGCGGTTAGCGTAGGCAATGTCTTCATCTCTAAAAAGGTCAGCCGTTCCCACGCAGATATAGGCGGGAGGGAGGCCACCAAGATCCTTCGCGCGTGCCGCTGCTGCGTAGGGCGAGGCTCTCTCGCCTGGTTTCCCGTCAAGATACATCTCCCACGCATTGTGCGATGTGGCCTGATTCCAGACAGGGTGGTTCTCGAATTCTCCCGAAGGGGTGGCATGCAGGTTGTCAATCATCGGATAGATGAGTAATTGAAGCGCTAAAGGAAAGTTGTCACGGTCCCGGTTCATCAGAGCAACCCCTGCGGCCATGCCGCCTCCCGCGCTGGCGCCACCAAGAGCAACGCGGTTCAGATCAATGTCGTAACTAGATTTGCCATTCATTAGCCACTTTAGGGTTTTGTAGCAGTCCTCGGATCCAGCTGGGAAAGGATATTCAGGTGCTAGGCGATAGTCGACTGAAAATACCGTACAGTCACAATGCATGGCGATCTGCATGGCTCGGTCGTCTTCTGCGCTACCGAATAAATAGCCTCCGCCGTGAATCCAGACCACCGCGGGTTGATCCGCGCGGTCGCTCTTTCGATAAGTGTAGACATCGATATTTTCGGTTTCGGTTCGGATGACCTCCTTCGCCTCGATTAAACCTTCTGGCTTAGGCTTGGCCGGCATTTGCGCAAGAACCTCGCGGATAGAGGGAAGGCTCTTCCTGTCAATATCGAGAGAAGGGAAATTATCGAGGGCTGGAAGTAGCAAGGGATCAATTTGTGCGTAATCAAGAATCATTTGGAGTAACGGGGCAGTTTGCTTGATCCATATTGTACACATCTGCTTGTTTGTTCCGCCATCAGCATTACTGGTAATACGCGTCAAACAACCGGTTACTGGAAACGGGATACTGCAGTACACTTCAACTTCATAAACAGGGAAGGTTCTCCATATGGATGTTAATCCCGCAGCAGCTGGATTCTCGCTTGAACGCTTGGAGCGTATTACTGCGCACCTGCAGGATCGTTACATCTCTCCAGGAAAAATCCCGGGTGCCCAAGTCATGGTTTCGAGAGGTGGCNAGCTGGCTTACTTTCGCTCCTTTGGTNACATGGATGCTGAACGTGGCAAGGNATTAGAAGACGATACAATTTTCCGGATTTACTCGATGACTAAACCCATTACNTCGGTGGCTTTAATGATGTTGTTCGAAGAGGGTCATTTCCAGCTAAGTGATCCGGTATCGCGCTTCATTCCAGCCTGGGCCAATCATGAAGTTTGGGTCGAAGGTNGCGGTGGTGACATGGTCACTCGTCCANCAAAAAATCGGATGACGATNAAAGACNTGCTTTGCCATACTGCNGGCCTGACTTATGGAGGTCTACTCTGGTCTGAGAATCTTCACCCAGTTGATAAGGTTTACGCTGAACTGAACATAAACCGCGGTCCTGGCGAAACACCTCAAAGTTTTGTAGAGAAACTGGCGCAAGTCCCACTGCGCTATGAGCCAGGCACTCGATGGATGTACTCTTTGGCAACCGATGTATGTGGATGTCTCGTCGAGATTATTTCNGGCCAGACTTTTCCGCAATTTCTTCAGGAGCGTCTTTTTGACCGGCTNGGGATGGTAGACACCGGNTTTTCAGTACCTNTCGANAAAGTTGAGCGNTTTGCCGCTAACTATGAACGAAAGCGTGATAAGTCTTTACGCNTGATCGATGANCCACTCAANAGNCATTACCTNAAAANACCGAGNTTCCCNTCTGGTGGTGGTGGGNTGGTCAGCACCTCCGCTGACTATGCACGGTTTTGTGAAATGCTGCGCTGCGGTGGGCAATTCGATGGTGAGCGAATCCTTGGAGATCGGACNCTAAAACTGATGCATATGAATCATCTGCCCGNCGGCGCGGAACTTGCCTCAGTGGCTATGGAGGGTTTCACAGAGACNGCTTACGAAGGCGTTGGCTTCGGGCTTGGTTTTGCCTCCACCATCGACCAGATTGCTGCTAGCAATATTTCCGGAGGTGATTATTATTGGGGAGGGGCTGCGTCGACTATATTCTGGGTCGACCCCATTGAGGATCTATACGTGATTTTCATGACACAACTAATGCCATCAGCTACTTTCAATTTCCGTGGTCAGTTGAAAAATATCATCTATGCCGCTATCGAGGATTGATCATGTCTAAGCACATGACTTTAAAACAACGTCGTCGACATCGGGAGCTTGTTGCCGAATTCGATCGACTAAAGCCTAAACTTCCCCCCATCGATTTTGAACTTGGGAAGGACTCGGAGCAGGATGAGCAGTATCGTGAGGTTATAGAAGCTTTCAACATAGTTGTGGAAGAAATGCACGCTATCGAGGAGGCGGCGAGCCGAGGTCACTGATGAAATGATGTATTTGGACAGAAACGCTAACTAGCATCGACTGCTTAGAACAACGCGCTTGACAATTTGGCGCGATAAGATTTTGTGAGAGGGTCATCTCTACCCATTACCTCGAAAAGGTCCAACATGGCTTTGCGGGCCGCGCCATCATCCCAGGCTGGATCCCGAAGAACGGCTTTTAGTAATATCTCTAGGGCTTTNTTGTGTTCGCCCTTGCCAGCGAGCGCTCGGCCATAGGTAATAAGNCTGTCNGTNTCATCCAAGTCAACAGTCGCAGCTAGATGCTCGATGTCNGAGTTGGCAGCTACCATTAGCCTTGCCTTGGAAAGGCGCTTGGCAACATCGTCATGTCCGTTNGAAGGTATTAGAGACAATATTTCGATTGCTGGCTCGGGTTGCTCGCGAGCCAAAAATAATTCTGCTCTGCAAGATCTGACGGCATTGTGTTTGGCGTCTATAAGTTCGGCCTGCGTCAAAAGCGATTCGCATTCATCGAGCTTCTCAGTTTTCAGAGCCTGCTCTGCGGCGCNTACATACTTCTCCAGCCTTGANGGCACCAGTTGTTCAAGAAACTCCCTGATTTTGCCNGCNGGCTGGACNCCGAGAAATTTTGCNATTGGTTTACCATCACGAAAGCCAATAACCAGAGGAATGCTCTGAGCTCCAAGCGAACTAGCGACCTGCGGGTTTTCGTCGACATTGATCTTGACCAATTCGAATTCNCCGGACTTCTCTTCTGCCAATCCCTCTAGAACTGGTGCCAGTTGGCGACAGGGGCCGCACCAAGGTGCCCAAAGGTCAACGACGACGGGAATGATTTTAGAACGATTGATGACTTTGGATTCGAATTCTGCGTCAGTAACATCGATTGCCATGATTTAGGTCACTCTTTTAGATTAAATAAATAGGGCGTTTTGCGTTTCATGCGCTTAGGCCTGATGGGGTGGGTGAGCGCAGAAACCCGCCTGATGTATATACATCCTTGGCCTGCCTCCCTCAGCGCGGAATACATTGGTGGCTACCATGATCTGGTCATCGGTTTTTTCGTAACAGACCACAGCAGCACTCTCATCGTTGATCAAGCTTACCCGGGCATCAAAAAAACTCACCTGGCTTTGATGAGGATTTGTGAGAATGCCACGCCAGCTCTCGAGGATCGCTTCTCTACCTATTAGAGTAGGCCAGCCTGGGTGCAGACATACAGGGTCTCCTTGTTCGCACCAAATATGAGACATCGCGTTTAAATCCTTCGTTTCAAATGCCAAGTAAAAAGCCTCGTTGGCAAATTCATACATCTCGATCGGTACAGACATAATTAGAATGGATTTTCTGTATCTAGGCCCAGCAAGTGCCGCCCTGACTGTTCACTGACACGATCTCTATGAGCATTTATGTGCAAAGGCATAGCCTGTAGGTCTCGAAAGTAACGTTCGAATTTGGGGCCTTGACGCAGCCCGTTACCGCCCATTACGCGCAGCAACAACTGCATGGCGTCGCTACACAATTGGAGAGAGATCATGGCGGCAGACAGTTGACTCAGGTAGTCACTTTCAGTTGGTATCTGATTATTCGCTAGGCGATCGTCGGTTTCCGTGAGCCGGCTATAGATGTGATCACGTGCGGCCTGAACAAGTCCATTCGCTTGTCCGAGGTTGACGTGGACGGTTGGTCGCTCGGCTACCTTGACTCCCATGATGGCGATTCTTCCTTGGATACCATTGGTAACCTCGTTGAGCGCTGCTTGTGTTATCCCGACGGCCATGGCGCCCAGCCAAAGGTCTGATAGAGCAACCCAGTCTTCTCGATATCGGTTGTCAATCATGTCTCGACCAGGTTCTCTGAATGCCACCCTGTACATAAACGGAAAGTCGACGACTCGTTCCAGCGGAATCGACGCACTTTCGTAGGCCACGGTGTCCGTCGCACTGGCTCGCAAGCTCATGGAGTGCCAGTCATCTTGAATTAGGACCCCGTTTTGGTGCAGATTAACCAGAGAAAATTGTGGCTTGTCATC
>NZNP01000017.1 GCA_002694945.1 Gammaproteobacteria bacterium | reverse complement strand
CGATGTTAATGTTAAGGACGATTCAGAAGCGTTTCAATCTGCTGCTTCTACAGGTCAAAGTGTTGCCGAGACGACTAAAAAAGAAAGCGAAGGCTCAGGCTCTTCGACTGTACTTGACGACATTCTCGCTAGACAACCTGAGGAAGTTATTGCGCGCTATGAATACCGTCACCCTAAAGAAACACTGGAGTTCTTTGGTATCGAACCTGGGATGACTGTAGTTGAAGCGTTACCGGGTGGTGGTTGGTACAGCAAGCTCTTAATCGCTTATCTTGGCGGTTCGGGAGAATTAGTGGGAGCTAATTATCCCACCGGGATTTATAAATCTTTTGGTTATGACGAAGAACGACTGGCGAAGATGGAAAACTGGGCGACCGAATGGCCTGAAAAAGCTCAGACCTGGGTTGAGGGCGATACTTCTTCCGTCTCTGGTTTCGTAATGGGTGATCTTTCTGAGAGCAAAAAGGGCACCGCCGATGCGGTATTGCTAATCCGCGCTCTACACAATCTCGCCAGATTCGAGGCAGAGAACGGCTACCTCACACGTGCACTTAAGGATGTGTTTGATGTGCTGAAGCCGGGAGGAACCGTTGGAGTGGTCCAACATGCTGCGCCGGTTAACTCAGACGATGCCTGGGCAAATGGCTCGAACGGCTATCTTAAGCAATCCTTCGTAATTGAAAAGATGGAGGGTGCAGGGTTCGAGTACGTGGGCGCGAGTAATGTGAACGCCAACCCTCTTGATATGCCTAATACTGATGACTTCGTTTGGCGTCTCCCACCAACCCTTTCTGGCAGCAAGGAAGATGCTGCAAAAAAGGCAGCTATGCAGGCGATAGGAGAGTCTAACCGCATGACGCTTAAATTTGTGAAGCCTGTGATATAACTATCGTGATGGAAGAGAAGGATTTTGGGTAGTATCCCTTCTAACGTGACCTTCAGATATATCCATTTGCCGATGGCAACGCTCTACGGATCGTCTGCATGTTGGCGTTTGGCTACTATTACACGAAGCATTTAAAAAACAGGACTTCTGAGTTGTTCGTATCTGTTGATCCACGGTGAGGTTGATTTGGATATTCTGGCATCGATAGCAGAAATTTCGGTCGCCTTCGCAGGTTTTGCTGGCATCATTACGGCTCTATCGGGCCGTCGATTCGGTGAATTGGAGGAGGGCAATCTCACCCGTTTTCGGCTGATGATCTACAGTAGTTTGTCAGCTACATTTGCGGCCCTAATGCCTTATCTGATGGCCTATAACTCAGAAGTGGTTGACTGGTGGCTCTGCGTTTTACTGTTGACTATCTTCCTGTTGGTATTCCTCGCATTCTTAATTCGCACATTTGTGACTCAGGTTACTCAGGGTCTGCTAAGCGGTCGCGTTGCTTTTTCTGTTGCTTTAATTGGTATCGTTGCGACGACCGTGCAGCTCCTATCTTTATTTGCTGTCTTCGAACCCGACCTGGGTATCTATCTGTTTGGCGTTTACTACCTACTTATACAATCAGGTATCTCATTCACTCGACTGATCACCGCATCGGTAAGAAGTAATGGAACGATCTCCTAAGTTATTTTTAGGCGAATTGTCCCAAATAAAAATCTGAGCCTGACACTGGCTAGTTTGGTCTAGATAGCGGTCTATTGAGGAAGTGTCGTTGTTGTCTGAGTCTTGATTGATTTAACAGTTGTCGCTGCAGAGCTACTTGCGGGTATCTTATTGATTTTTAACTTTGCATTGCCACTTAGCGCTCTTATTCGGAGAGATCCCAATATAGCTTTCACGGTCGATATTGAAATCGAAAGCGTCCTCCTTGTAATGAAAAATAATAACCGACGGCGTGGCGGATAACTCGAGTTCATTTACCAATTCCCCGTCTCCCCAACACCATGATCCATATGATTTAGCATTTTTGTAATCGGGATTAACGTAACCCCTGGTGTCAAAGGTTATATCTCGCCGAAGCCCGTACTCGGAATCACGGCAGGCGTTCGCAAAGCGAGTCGATTGGAGAGAGTTTTTCTCCAAGAATTCTGCGATTTTCGTTTCGGTGGCGATTTCGCAACGTAGCGTCATGGGTTCCGCTATCGCGTAAGTAGCAATCATAAAGAGTGCCGCGATTACTAGGTTAGTGATTATATTCAAGTGATTATCTTTGTTTACAAAGAGACAAGAGGGTTCAGTTTAAGCCCTTAACGTTTCTTTGTGGACCCTACTGATTCGTATGACAAATCTGAATTTCCCGTCTCTGAAGATTTGTCCAATTCTAATGTTGACTGGTGTTGTCAGGTCGCCTAAGTTCGCACAGAGGGAGCGTTAATGTGAAATGGAGTTTTAAAAGAAATGCAGGAACACCTTAAATTTTATATCGATGGTGACTGGGTCGACCCAGTTAAACCAGCGGCGTTAGATGTGATTAACCCCGCTACAGAAGAGCCGTTTGCAAAAATTAGCATGGGNAGTGAGGCGGACGTTGAAAAAGCAGTCGCAGCAGCGAAGAAAGCTTTTGNNAGNTTTGCACAGACCACTGTAGCTGAGCGCGTTGAGCTTATCGGCAATATCTTGGCCGAATACCAAAAAAGATACGACGAGATAGCTGAAGTCATTTCGGCTGAAATGGGGGCACCCATTTGGTTATCTAAGGCTGCGCAGGCGGCAACAGGACAAGGCCACTTTGCTACGATTCTTGAAGTAATGAAAAGTTATCAGTGGGAAGAAAAGAAAGGGAATTATGTGTTGCGTCGTGAGCCCGTTGGTGTCTGCGGACTTATCACCCCATGGAATTGGCCCATNAATCAAATTTCTTGCAAAGTTGCGCCNGCGATTGCGGCAGGCTGCACTATGGTTTTGAAACCAAGTGAAGTAGCTCCAATTAACGCAATTGTTCTCGCAGAAATTCTTGATGCGGCGGGTGTGCCTAATGGGGTGTTTAATCTCGTTAACGGAGATGGTCAAAGCGTNGGAGAAGCGATGTCTTCTCACCCAGATATTCACATGATGTCATTCACCGGATCTACCCGCGCTGGAGTTGCAGTAGCTCGCGCATCTGCAGACTCAGTAAAGCGAGTGTCTCAGGAGCTGGGTGGTAAATCTGCGAATATCATCCTGGAAGATGCTGATCTAGGTTCTGCTGTAGCAAGTGGCGTCAATCAGGTGTTCACCAATTCTGGACAATCCTGTAACGCGCCTACGCGTATGCTGGTCCCCGCAGCCAGTCACGATGAAGCTCTGGAGATAGCTAAGCAAACTGCCGACGCTGTTAAGGTCGGCGATCCTTTGACCGAAGGGACAGTTATCGGGCCAGTTGTCAGCGAAGTGCAATTTGAAAAGATACAAGCACTGATTCAAAAAGGTATTGATGAAGGAGCAGAGCTCGTCACTGGTGGAACTGGCAGGCCCGACGGCTTGAATCGAGGCTATTATGTTAAACCTACTGTTTTCGGCAATGTAAGTAATGACATGACTATTGCCCGTGAAGAGATCTTCGGACCCGTTCTGTCTATCTTGCCTTATGAGAATGAGGACCAGGCTATCGAAATTGCCAACGATACTCCGTATGGGCTTTCAGGATATGTGCAATCTAGCAGCGTTGATCATGCGATGGACGTAGCCGCGCAGATTAGAAGTGGAAACGTCCACATTAATGGGTCAGGACCGGATTTTGGTGCGCCTTTTGGTGGCTATAAGCAATCTGGGAATGGCAGAGAATGGGGAGAGCTGGGTTTCGAAGAATTCCTAGAAACCAAAGCGGTGTTTGTCCCCGGCTCCTAATGCATAACCGTCGAGGAAGTCAGCTCTCTGGTTTCCTCGGCGGTAGCCCACCGCGAGTTTAATTTGCGATTGGAAAGTTTATTTTCGCAACTTCTTAAAATCGCCAATCTTTGATGTTTTAGAGCCTAAATACATTATTTTTCGACCTCAAAGCCTTTCGGTTTGAGCAGGTGGTGTAAGTTGAAAGGTAAGAGCATGTCGAATTAGCTCCAGAAAGGGTCCTATATAGCATGGTTAAAGAATAACGGTGCGCTGGCCATTCAAATGAACACGCTCATCACAGTGCAATCGCACGGCATGAGATAGCGCGGTAGCCTCAATATCATGCCCCAGATGCACCATCTGTGAGACCGTCACCTCGTGATCGATAGACCTTACTTCTTGGGCAATAATGGGTCCTTCATCCAGGTCCGATGTGACGTAATGTGCTGTTGCTCCGATGACCTTCACCCCACGCTCGTAGGCTTGATGATAGGGTCTTGCGCCCTTGAAGCTAGGCAAAAATGAGTGGTGGATATTGATCGCTCGACCTTCAAGTTGAGAACATAGGTCGTCAGAGAGAATTTGCATGTAGCGGGCTAGAACTAACAGATCCACGCTGAGTGACGACATCACCTTTAGTATCTGCTGTTCTTGTTGCGGTTTTGTTTCTTCTGTTACAGGCAGATGATAAAAGGGCAGGCCATACCAGTCTGTCATCGAACTACAATCTTCGTGGTTACTTATTACGCCGACGATGTCGGCGGGCAAAGCTCCGCTTTTCCATTTATTTAGGAGCACGCTAAGACAGTGATCGTACTTCGATACCGCGATAATTACGCGAGGGAGCTTCGTTACGGAGCGAAGACGAAGGGTCATCCTGAAATCTTTTGCGATTATTTGGAACTTTTCACTGAACTCGTCAAATGACAAAGTCATTTGGCGATCGTCAAACACACAGCGCATATGAAATGTTTCGCTAACAGGGTCTGAATANTTCGCAACCTCTGTGATNAAAGCACCATGNTCATAGAAAAANGCTGTCGTTNCTGCTACTACGCCAACCTTATCTGGACATTGAAAAGAGAGAATATAAGAATTATTCGAGTTCATATCATGATGCTCAATCACTGGACTAGCCCACCTAGTCTTAAATGCTATTAGAGTAAGAGGCTACTTTCGCAAAAGAACAAAGTTTCCTTGAGCGCTAATGTTTGTATTGGCGATATATTAACAATGAAGTACATAAATCTCGGATGTTTATGTGATCGCGTCTTATAGAAAGCCAACTCTTAATCGCCGAGCGCAGTTTGGTTCGTCTGTGTNAGGAGACCTCTTGAAGAAATCGCAATATAGATTGATTGACTTCGTCAGGTGCTTCTTGCTGAGTCCAGTGACCGATACCATCTAATTCTTGGGCAAAGAGTAGGTTTTCATAGTTAGNTTTAACTCGCTCAATCAAAGGCTCCTCTGAAGTGATGAAGAANTTAACCGGATCNAAGGAGCCTGTAACGAAAAAAGCTGGTTGTTTCAGTTTCGTATCGAGCTCTGGCAGTTCTTGCCAGTCAATATTTTGGGCTCTATATCTGTTTAGAGGACCTCTGAAGCCACTTATCTCGAATTGGCTTACAAAGTAGTCAAGGTCCTCTTCAGCAAACCAATCAGGGAAGTCTTTAAATTCTTGCATTCCATCGAGGAAGGAAGAGTTTTTGTCTTTTNCAGGNACAAGGCCGCTTTGCCCTTTTTCAAGATTAGCTTTCATGCCTCTGCCATCGCTGTTGGTGTAAGTGATGAATAATGAACGTCTNAGATCGGATTCGAATTCACTTTCAGCGACTCCTTCTTTCTGAAAATACAATTGATAGAANAAGTTATCTTTATATACCTTTTTCCAAAGGTCTAACGGAGGCATAGGCCCACGACCGTTGAACGGCACGGATAGTGTTCCTGTTGCAGTAATCCGATCTTCATTGAGAACCGCTGTGTTCAACGCTATTGGGCCGCCCCAATCATGCCCTATCGTTATNGCTGTCTTGTAGCCCAGAGCGTCGATGATGCCAACAACATCATCAGTCATATTNCTCATGGTATAANCNTCTATNGCATGAGGCTTATCAGACNCNCCGTAGCCTCTGACATCNTATGAGACAGCTCTGAAGCCCGCCTCCGCTACAGGAGGTAGCTGATGCCGATAGCTATACCAACTCTCTGGCCATCCATGGCAAAAAATAACCAGAGGGCCGTCACCCATCATTGCCAATCTTAAGTTAATGCCGTTACTTTTTACTGTTTTAAATTCGATATCCGACATCGTGGCTCCTTTTCTAAAGATCTTTATAAAACGCAGATATTTTTTCACATAGNCGCAGAGCTTCCAACAAAAGCGGAACAAGAAGTGCAGCCAAAGTTGATCCCTTTATCTAAACCACCAAGGCATATTACTTTTCAGAAANGGACTAATTTAANTGCCCTGAAGCCTGTATGACTTTACTTATTGTGTCAGCAATAGTCCGGATCTAGGATTTTTTCAGGATGTTAAGAAAATCGATGACTTAGTGAGCGAGACTAAGTCGTGCACTGTAGAGGCTATTAGTGCATTGTATATAGGAGATGNTTTGCTTAANGGAAAAAACAANTTGTGTTGCAAAAGGTCNTNAGCCGTTACGGATAATTTCCGCACCTCAATAGGCATCAAACTAAAGCTGTAATCGAGATTGATCAGAAAAGTGAAAGAAAGTAGTAACTATGAAAGAGTAAATGGCACGGGTGATCTGCCTCTTAAAACGATCGTCAATTACAATATTCCCACGGTCGGTGTGGGTTTCATGTTTTTCATCGTATCCCTCTACTTGATGAAATTCTCTACCGATGTCTTGCTTATTTCTCCTGCTGTGATGGGTTTAATCTTTGGTATCTCACGGATATGGGATGCGGTCACAGATCCCCTNGCAGGCTACTTGAGCGATCGAACAACCTTAAAAGCAGGTCGCAGACGCCCCTGGATGCTAGCCTCTGTCCCTTTCATCTGCGGTGCTTTCTACGTCATGTGGAATCCTGCATTGGGCCTCTCGAGTACCTATAACGCTGTGTGGATGGGCATAGCTGTATTGTTGTTTTTTACCTCGATGACAGCGTTCGTAGTGCCACATACGTCGCTAGGGGCTGAACTTTCTACCAATTACCATGAACGAACCAAAATTTTTGGACTGCGACACATGCTGTGGAACTCGGGTTCACTGCTGGCCTTGATTGCAATGCATCAGCTCATTGTCCGGGCTGATGTGCGGCAAACTGCCTTTTTTATTTCAATAGTCGCGGCACTAGTCACAGCTGCGCTAATCATCTGGATGTTTCTTGCCGTAAAGGAACGCCCAGAATTTCAGGGGCGTGGTGAACCTAACCCTTTTGTAGCATTTACTGATGTNCTGAAGAACAAGTACGCCTTGTTGCTNCTAGTGGTATTTTTCATAGAAAGCTTGGGCGGCGCAACCATCGGTATACTCACGCCATACATCGCAGAATATATAGTGGGTCGTCCAGACAAAACTGTGATCTATATTCTGTTGTATCTTATTCCTTCAGTAGTCTCTGTACCNCTTTGGGTTCCGCTGTCGCGACGTATCGGAAAGAAAACCTTGTGGTTGTTTTCAATGCTGGTTACGGGATTTGGGTTTGGAGGTATGTTTTTTTTGTTGTTCTTGGAAGAGACTCAATCGGATATTCTTATCTCGATTTTAGCGCTGATCTGCGGCTTAGGAGCAGGAAGTGGTGCAGTAGTAGCGCCAAGTATTCAGGCCGACATTATTGACTACGATGAATATCGCTCAGGAAAAAGAAAAGANGGCACTTACTTTGCGACTTGGAATTTTGTTTTCAAAAGTGCGACCGGTATTACGATGATGTTAACGGGCTTTGTTCTCAGTGCTTCTGGTTTCGTTCCCAATGTCGAGCAGAGTGATACTGCCAAACTAGCTTTATTAACGCTGTACGCAATCTTTCCTCTCGTCTGTTACTCGGTTGGCGCATTGATATTTAGTCGATTTAAACTGGATGAATCTGTATACAAAGAGATCCGTAGCTCCCTGGACGAAGGAAAACGCTCATCNCAAGCAAAAGTCTTGTAAATGAAATGACAATCACGGATCACAACCTGCAGTAAGTCGCATTGCTTACCGTTCATTACCGCTTAGTTCCTGCAAACAGTTCAGGTAAAAGCCATTNAGNATGCNTATAAGGGNCNNACAATTNATANNCNAGACANAAGAGAGAATNTCTCTTCAGGAATAGACGATCGCGAATTATCCAGGCTTNGCTCCCTGAGTGTTAAANGCGCAACAANANACTTATATAATGCGCTANGTCACTTTACCTATTGCTGCTACTTAATNAATCTTCGGATANATGGATTACTAAGATCGAACTAAATTTGCTTGCAAGTCTTGCTTGCTAGTAATTTGCATTAACTGAATGAAAGGAACNACAGAATGAAATTCAAATTATTTACCAACNGCCTACTTTTGATGTCACTGATTGCTATTCAGGTGCCTATCTTAGCTGACGGCCACTCCGGTGCTTTAACCCTTCAACCTAGACAAGACCCTGCGGTTATGACGGTGACTAATGTGCAACTTACAAATGCGGGCGGCGTTATATCTGCGGTGGGTGATATGGGCGAATACGGAAAGGTATATGCGACATACGAGATGACTCTAGATCCGACTCGAGGTTTGTACATGGTAACTGGGGAGGGAAGAGGCTTCATGAAAGACGGTTCTTTTGCTTCAGGACAGTTTCATGGGGTAGCTCATCGAGAAGGAAGCATTTTCACT
This sequence comes from Gammaproteobacteria bacterium, assembly GCA_002694945.1. Classification (GTDB taxonomy): domain Bacteria; phylum Pseudomonadota; class Gammaproteobacteria; order Pseudomonadales; family Azotimanducaceae; genus UBA9659. Next base: position 5,525 of record NZNP01000017.1, on the reverse strand, counting down.
ATGTATAACTCGGTAAACATTACCGGAAACACCCAGAATTTTGACGTTATTACATTTGACGCACTTGAGAAGACTCTGATCGTCAAGGCCTTTATCCTAAAGTAACAGATTCGTTGAATGATTAGCGGCCGATCAAATTGAANGTGCCGCGATCATTCTCCTGTTTCGATATTACNATCTGGACTAGTTNAGATCTGTAGCTCTGCATTGAGAGCAAATCAGATCCCGTTCTTATAATTTAATCTTACGGTGAGCCTATGTTAGAGAGACANAGCGATTTTGAATGTGCTATTTCTTCAGCTGAAATAAGTGACGAAGGTACAACAATTCACGCAGTTACGAATATGGATGATTATGGAAAAGTGCGCTTTTCTATAACTTTAGTTTCGTCAGGAGAACGAGATGGAGGTGAATGTTTCGGCTCTGGAAGGGGTGCGATGAAAGACGGAACTTTTTTTTCGGGTTCGTTCTCTGGACGATGGAAGCGCGAAGGTACTCAGGTCGTAATTCGTTACATTGATTTGGTTAGTAACGGCGACATGAGCCTTTATATCGCCCGTTTCGATGCCACAGAAGATGTGATGAACATTGAGCAACATAAATTTACTTAGCATTGAGTCTCAAAAACTAAAAAAGTCATAGTTTTGGTTTTGTGCCGGTCTCGATGGAGGGACATCAAACGAGGCNTCCTCGCTAGTACACGGACCATCCCGTTGTAGAGTATGTGAGATCAGATTCGACGAAGCCTTGAATGGCAAGTAAACAGCCGGTGATCATCAGTCCCAAGATAGAGCCGATCAAACCGCTGTCGGCTCGATAACCTAATAAACTGATTGGCCGGTATATGATTTCCATGAAATTGATGTTTTCATCGATTTGCCTGAGAACGTCTTTTGCTTTTCGCTCTTGGCCATTAAGTTCAGTTTCGGTATATCCAGATGATACCTCCATCTCCAGCAGATATTTTTGTAGTGATGCTCTGGTAGCGTAACTTAGTTGCTGTAACTGGGTTGCTCGATACATTGCATAGCTCCCAATAAAAGCAATTACTAATATGGTCATGGATAACAGGACGATCGTGTTGATGTTGTGCTCCATCTGCGTCCATGCGATCAAATTAAGTAATGCAACACAAATCAGTGAGAAACATAGCAGTATTGATGTGTAAGTTTGAACTCGCAGATAGAATCTTTCTCCGAAGGATCGTAATACGCTTCTAGCAGACATCCAGTCATCCAATTCAGTCGGATTGTTCACATCGAAGGTTCCATTGCTTATTCCTGAGGTATCAAAAGAAGATTCTTTTTTTTGCGATAGTGCCGCTTTAAGGAGAGAAAATATTCGGGAACGTCTTTCGAAATCGAACGCGCACATTAGCCCGAATCCCATAATGCCAATTCCCGTCATTACACCTGCATAAGTCGCTAGGTTGACGACAATAGGTACTAAATCGCTTCCAAGATAAGCCGTTCCAAATAACTGTTTGGTTAGGAGTACGGCCAGCAGAATCCCTAGAACTGAGATACCTACGAGAGCGTTGTACCAAGTAGGTTTTTTCATGCTGTAAACATCATCTAGGACTCCCATCACAAATGTTTTGAAATCTTCGTTATCTTCAGTGTTTCCGGAGGAGACCGAAGGACTGCGGTTTGAGAGTCTCGAAGCGTCCTCAAATTCTTCTTCGAGAAGGCCGGGGAAATCTTTGGGATTGCTCCATCCTACTGCTATTAACTTTCTTCGAGTTTTATCAAAGTTCCAATCTGGCGCCGGGTCCGATAGGGCAGCAAAATCATCTCGCGAGAAATAACCATACTTCACGGCGATAATAAGTCTGCGGCAAAACAGAAAAGCATATGCAATTATCATCTGTAAAGAATCAATACCGGCGATNCTTTCTAGGTCAAAGAAAACCACGCAAATAATGCCAGCTGTGATGAGCCAAGACCCTGGGTAGACTAACAACCAGCTAAATGCGATGAAAGAAGGTGAGTTGTATGGCAGCGAAACAACTAAAAGGCCACGATGTTGGCAGACATGCCATGCTTTTTTGATTGAGCGCTCAAATAGTAGAGCCGCGATCGGCGATAAAATCACAGGTGGTAGGTTTTCATACACCATACTTACCCAGAATTGTTTCCAAGAGAATCTTGAATTCTCTGTCACTTCCATTGATTTTGTCCTGATTCAAATGAGCAANGACTAAAGCTAAGTTCAACTTAAGTNCTCGGTCATGCGCTATTAGTGTAGTTGCTTTCTAAAAAAGGCCTTGTGCCTACCTTGGCGAATTTCTGAAAAAAANCCTNAGAGNTCGAGCTATCTATAAACCAGGAATGTTTGCGATTTCAAATCGCCAAAGGTTTTCTCCCGAGCAATCTGCAAAATAAGTTAGATATTCTTCCCTATTTTTCCAACCGCCTTTCGTCGCCGTGTCCTGTTGACTGGCAAGTGCCTCTTTAATGTCCGGATAACCGATAAAATGAGCATAGTCACCCGGAATATCATCTTGGCGTAAACCCCAAGCAGGTACAGCTATTCCCCAATGCAAAAAGCGGATTTTAGATGAGGCTGCGAATGAGCGATGTTTCGCCATTAACTGGTCGTTGCTCACGCTTTTCTTTTTGCTACACCAGTTCATGCTCAAGACTCTGCTTTTATCATCCGAAATTTTTGTGAACTGGTGGTAGTAGCGATGAAGAGAGCGATTGCAAGTCGCTATCTCATCTAAAGAGGCCTGTAACAAAGCACCTGACTCACTTACTAAATATTGGTCCCAAGCTTTAGATAAATTTTCGAAAGGTGCAAAGTCTGCAAAAATGAAATCGATTTTTGTAGTTGGACTGACGAACAGGGGGGTCATGACGCCAAAGAATGCATCTAATCCTATCTCTTCATGCACATTCTCAATCATGGGAAGGAGATTGTTTACATCCTTAAGAGTTTTGCCTGGGTTAAGAGTGCAACTGGAAAGTTGCGCTGCCTCAACAGTTCCATTGCTCATCATGTTAAGCGCAGATGATTGTTTGTCGTCGGCCTTCAAATATGCGCTTGATATTAACGCAATACAAAAAAGTATTGGTGACAGCTTCAGGTTAACGATTTTATTCTTCATTTTTTTTTGCTCGCCATTCAGTTAATGAGTANGTACCAGTCTTGATCAGATATTACNAGGATCACGGATAAAAAGTTTATATCTGTATTTAATGCCGGATATCTTCCGAGTTATCTCTCGTTAAAACTACTTGCNTTTGTGAGTGTAACTTTTGTTCCAAANACTGNTGTCTTCGCATTCGAACTTTAGTTCGATTTGGGCAAACCGTCACTCTTCGAANCTTCGAGTAGCCNCTATAATCNAGAGGACCNCGNCTCTGGATNTATGATGAATGCGCTCTTCCACACCCTTATAATCAATGCNTTTTCTNNAGTGTGATACCAATNTTTGGCGCGGAACTGCGCAAGGTAATGACTTTTAAAAANCCTCTCTTTTGAAGGACNAAATCAACTTGGAGGCTACTTGACTTTTTTAGCANATCGTTTAACTTTTAATNGAAATTAGCTTGATGTGCAGCTTCAAATAACTACGCTCAAAGTCCGATTAAAATGCCTTTCTTGGTGTTTGAGTCCCAGATTATTGAAAGAGAACCCTTATTGAGTAGATCACTGCAGGAAAGTGTTTCATCAATATTATTCTTATAGTTTTCTAGCTCGTTTCATCCAAACCAGGCAAAAAACAAATTTTTCGGGGTAAGGAGAAATATGTCTGATCTAGATAAAATCGATTTTATTATCGCGGTCTGCGAAGCTGATATGGCTATATCGGCACCTGAAAGGGAACGACTATGTGATTTGCTATGGCATTTGGGCCTGAAAAAAAACGAATACGTTCTTAACGAACTTCCGTCGATTTCTTCCTTTAACGAAGAGCTAGAGCTGTTAACCGTGATTAAAGAGAAGAGTACGAAAGTGGCTGGCCTTATGGATAAGGCCGAATATGGTGGAGATCATTCGCTAAGGCCTCAAAGTTGCATTGAGGCTTTAAGTTCAACTGAGAAAGATGAGTATTTTTTTTGGATCGGCTTATGTTATCTAGCTTTGGCCGCAGATCACCAAGAAGACCCTATCGGTAAGAAACTAGAAGAGGCTGAACTAGAATGTTTAAAGCAAATCATTCAGGCGAAAGATGAGCTTGGTGAGTCTTCTTTTGTTAACGTGGTTAATCACTCTGTGAAGGTTTTTAAGAGTTTCTTGTAAAAGGTTTATGACAATACCTTCAGCCAACGGTGCGTTTAACCCTAAACATTTCTAGTGTGATCTTGAGAACATTTATCCATCCCACATCTTGTGAAAGATGGAATGTATGACCTTTCAGAGTATCAATAGACTACATAAGAATTAGTTTAAACTGCAATTAATCAACGAACTCTTGCTTGATATAAGTTAATACTGAGGCTGACAATAGGTCCTCTATCTCGTCCTGAGAGGCCTTTGGTAATCCAGATTTTCTAATAAGACGCTTTACATGATTGAGTAGAACTTTGCGGCTAGGACCCTTCAGCCCAACCATGTCTTCATCAAAAGGCGTGAGTTTTTCATTAGGATTTGATAGGTGGTTCCTCAGTTCTGCAAAGTGACGCTCGTTCCAACCCCTACCGCCCAGAGAAATTACGGCTTTGGCAACAGTGTTATAGTCCAAGTCGGCGTCTGAATCTTTCAGGATCGATTGATACTCAAAGGCTTTCCATGTAGTCGGTTCAGTTAAATTCACTTTTGATCGAGATGTTCCCGTGCCCATTGCGCCATGACAGTTTTGGCAGCTTTCAGGACCCGTCATATAAACTTTTTTGCCCAATTCGTACATATCTACGTTCTCTGCCAACGTAGAAGCATAAGAAGAGGTACAAATCATGGTTACCGTGATGACAAAAAAACGAATAGGATAACTGTAACTACGAAGCATGAGACATTGCCTTTGTTTTCAACTAGAGTACTTAAGAGCCAAGTCTTTTAGACGGTGCAATTTACATTTTTAGCAATAGCGGGACAAGTCTTTTGAGGAAGTCTACATCCATCCTTTTTCAGGTCACTGCTCTTTTCATTTTGTCGACCATTGTAGCGATTGTTATCGTTTTGTCGGCGAATTTGTTGTTGCAGGACCAGACCCAGCAGACGCTTGCAAAGGAAATATATGCTGCGGACAGTGTGCTATTTGACAAAACTAGCGATAATTTGTTCGAGAGGATGGAGTATTACGCTTTTGACTCTGATCCCGGAAAACCATCGATATGGAAATTGAGAGGCAGAAGGAGCCCAATCGCAGCTATTCAAAGTGAAAATGAGCGCAGGATAGAGATAGCGATTGAGCCGCAGTTTAAGAGGCTCCAAGAGAATGGCACGCTCGACACGCTAATCGTTTTTGACCGCGAAGGTAAAGTCCTAGGATCTTTTCGGGACAATAATCTTGAAAAGTGGGAAAAGACGTCATCTCTGGTTGATAAGTTAGGGGGGAGCAATCTCGGTAAAAATCTCAC
>NZNP01000016.1 GCA_002694945.1 Gammaproteobacteria bacterium | reverse complement strand
TCAGCAACTCAACATAAAGCGACCCGAAATAGTGCAAGCGTCTGCATCTGAATTGATGCCAAATTCACTATAGGTGTCTATGGTTGAAATGAGTGGAGCAACACTCTGACCTCGATTCTCTGTTGGCTATGGCAAAAAGAATTCTTGTCGTTCTTTCTGAGTGGGGCTACTGGGGCGAAGAGTTGATTGGCCCTCTAGACGTACTGACAAAGGCCGGTTATCAGCTTGACTTTATGACTGCGTTTGGCCGCAAGCCGCCTGCGCTGCCTCCCAGTATGGAAGAAGGATATCTCGATCCCCCACTTAACAAGGTTGTAACTGACGCGCACTTTGCTAAGCGAACCACTGAGGTTCATGAATCAAATCTTTTAGACAATCCAATTAATTTATCTGAAAAAATCTCATTGATGCCATATTTTAATGGCCCTAATTTTGGTTTAGAATTAGCAGCTTTCCACGAAAGACGTGAAGAATTCTGGAAAGAGTTTGTTGATCCTTATGATGCCCTTCTTCTTCCAGGAGGTAGTGGCCCAATGGTTGATATGGTCAACAACGAAAGACTGCATAACTTGATTCTGGGTTACGTTGACCGGGACAAATTAATTGCTGCTGAATGTTACTGTGTAACTTGTCTGGCTTTTGCTCGTGACTGGACTGAACGTAAAAGCATCATATGGGGTAAGAATGTTACCGGTCATGCAAGAGAATATGATTACAAAGAGGGAACGGGATTTGCTCAAATGTATGGATATGATGGTCAACCTATGAATACATCTGCCAACTTTGGCCCTCCATTTTATCCCTTGGAATATATTTTACGCGATGCTACAGGACCCAACGGTAAATACCATGGAGGTGTCGGCAAAAATCTATCCACGATCTTGGATTATCCTTTCCTCACCGGTCGCTCTACACAAGATTCTGCATTAGTTGGTGAGCTGATAATCAAAGTCTTGGAGCAGGGTTTGAAACGCTTCGGCTGGTAACTCAAGACAATGGCGCCTTACAGGGCGCCTCATTGCTCACCCCATTCTTATTTCACTATGAAAGGCCATGAGGCAATCCTGAGGCAATTTCTTGCCAACGGAATGGACCATATGTTTGGAAATCCTGGGACAGTTGAGCAGGGATTTCTTGATGCTCTGGCTGATGTCCCAGAGATGAAATACATTCTCACGTTGCAAGAGTCCATTGCTGTGCTGTGTGCAGATGGATATGCGAGGGCACGATTGAAACCTGCTCTTGTCCAGATTCACAGTTCACCTGGACTCGGTAACGCCATTGGTAATCTTTATCAAGCCATGCGTGGGCAGGCTCCACTCGTTGTTATTGGGGGAGATGCTGGTATTAAATATCAAGCGATGGATGCCCAGATGGCTGCAGATCTGGTTGCAATGGCAGAGCCAGTGACAAAGTGGTCTGCAATGGTTCAACATCCATCCAGTCTTTTGAGGATGGTTCGCCGTGCTATCAAGGTTGCAGCAACACCTCCCTGTGGACCTGTTTATCTTTGCCTTCCTGAAGACATTCTGGATGCTGAAATTACGGAGAAAATAATCCCCGCTCATATCCCAAGCCTTGAAACATGTCCAGGCTCGTTGGATTTGGACCGTATGGTTTCTGCAATTCAGTCAGCACAGAACCCAATTATTTTGGTTGGCGATGGTGTGGCCTGGACCGGAGGTGTTGAAAAGATTGTTGATCTTGCAGAAACACTTGGCGCCAAGGTTTATTCGGCAGATGGTGGTGAAATTAATTTTCCTGATGACCACCTATTAAATTATGGAAGCACTGGGCACATGTTTGGTGATCAGAGTCTTCCGATCATGCATTCATGTGATTTATGTCTTACTTTGGGCTGTTATTTACTGCCCGAAGTTTTTCCTCATCTCGGTGACATTTTCAATGAGGATGCCACGATTATTCATGTGGATACCAACGTTGATAACATCGCTAAAAACCATAGGGTAGATATATCTTATGTGGCTGAACCTCATTCTGTCGTTTCAGGGTTATTGCCCATTCTCAAATCACTCTCGTCTAGCTGGCACAACGCAGCTCAACAAAGACGATTAAAGCTCGAGTCAGAATCACCTGTAGTTCATAACAACGTAGATGAAAATTATCAAGTTGAACCTCCGTATCCATCTGAGACCTATGACGGTATCAATCGTTCCATGCGTTCCGGATACTTTATTAAAACATTGGCAGATAAGCTTCCAAAGGAAACCATTATATTTGATGAAGCCTTAACCAATTCACCTCCGGTGAATCGCTACCTTCCCGGCCAAAAACCCGGTGATCGTATGTTGACTCGTGGGGGTTCCCTCGGTACAGGATTTCCAGGCGCCATTGGCGCAAAAATAGCCTACCCCGATCGATGTGTTATTGGCTTTTCCGGTGATGGGGGGAGTATGTACACCATTCAGTGTTTGTGGACTGCAGTAAGGCATAATGTTGCAGCAAAATTTATTGTTTGCCAAAATCGATCATACAAACTTCTTCAGTCCAATATCTCAAAATTCTGGCAAGAACGTGGAATTGAAGGTAGAGAGTTTCCAGTACCCTTTGATTTATCAAAACCTGAAATTTGCTTCAGTGTGATTGCTAATAGTTTTGGTGTGAGTGGAGAACGTGTTGTTAGGCCAGATCAAGTTGGAGAAGCAATTGATAGGATGCTCAACCATGATGGTCCCTACCTAATTAATCTAGTTCTTGATGGAGATATCAGACCCGATTTGATTGGCGTACGCTGCGGTCAGTGATTTAATCAAACCAATAACGGAGTCATACGAACCCATATGACTCCGAACATTTCATTAACTTAAGAGTTAACCCTAAATTTTTATTTGGCTGCTTATTATTTTCCCGTTTGTGTCACGAAATAGTTTTGCACGCCTACAGGCTCACCCTTCCAACCTGTGTGTCGTAGCCATTTCTCGAAATCCATTACCTCTGGATTTATGGATTTAATAAATTCATAGTCTCGATCAATTCCATAATCCCGTATAAATTCAAACATATTGCCTACAAATTCTCCGTCTGGACTGTCTGGGATATCATTTACTGTTGCTCGTGATTTTTCACGGAATTCTTTCAAGGACATTGGTTCATAGACAGCTTTTATTCCAGTTACGCTTGAAAAAGTTTCCGCAATTTCCATCATTGTCGGTGAACCTGAAGCCACAAATAATTTCTTACCTTTCACGCTCTCGAATTCGGAAAATGCATAAGCTGTGAATCTTCCAATATCATCGAGTGCAACCATTGTGTATGGCTTGTCTGCCATTGGATCTCTGAAGACAAATTCCACACCTCCTTCACTCCCTTCACGTTTTTCTGGCAATGCATACCCCATAAAATTCTCGTAGTAAGGTGCTGTAACAAGAATTGTTGCCTTAGGAAGAATCGCTTGTATGTATTCAGCTGATTCTGCTTTTGAGTCAAAATATGGAACCGCTAGAGTACTTTTAGTAATTGCTGAAACGTATTCTAGTGAACTATAAACGAGATGCTCAACAGACTCCTTTAAGCATGCTGTAGCAACATTGATGGACTGGACAACTTCCTGAACATGACTTCCAGCAGTCCAATAATCAGTGTTGCAAAAAACACCATCCACTCCTCTAAAAGCTTCTTCTAGGCTTTTCTGATCACTTGTATCTGCTTGAACCGCAACTATTCTGTCGCTGTAATTCTCTAATTCCTTGGCGCGCTTACCCATAGGATTACGAGTTAATGCGCGTACTCTAAATCCATTGCTGGGATGATCGATTAAAGATTGCACGATTGAACGACCCATGGCTCCAGTAGCACCTACGACGGCAATTGTTTTCATCATTAAGGGCAGATTTTTTTGATTTTAGCAAGAAACCNAAGTTTTCNCTACNATCACTAGACTTTTCANTATTTACGAACGCANAGTAATTCNGANGCGCTTGATACAAAAGATTTTNGGCTTTGGNGGNATATTTAANTTNATTTTTGTGCCATGAAATCTTCAGAACATCCGCTTGTGGCAATATTAGTTGATGATTTCTATGCNAAGGTTGCCGANCAGTCTGATAAAAATACNGCAACTAGAATTGTTAGTCCGTCTGTAGAGTTTTACGCTTCAGGTAGCGATGTGCCTGTAGGTTTTGATGATTTCTTTGATTATGTCTCCATGTTTCAAAGAGCNCTTGCATTNAAGCATGTTATTCTTGAAACCTTGGTTGACANNAAGACCGTATTGATATATTGGCGCGTTGAAGGAACTCACAAGAAAGAGTTGCTAGGTTGTTTCCCTACCAACAAAGCAATTGTCTACACAGGCATGTCGTTGTTCTATTTTGATGACGAGAATCTTATTTCAAAAGTTATTACTTGCTTCGACGAAAAAACTTTTATAGAGCAGCTGCGCGCTGGCTCACAGCCAGAATGATTGGCTTTTGTCAACACACTGTGACTTCGGGCTCTGGTTGCTGCCAAATCTAGTCTTCGTTGCTAAGACTAGTAATGGATAAGTAAATCCGTCCAAATCAGTCTTGACCTCATGATTCACCAGCATATTCTGGCAGCTCCCCGTCCTGGTTTAAGCGAGGATGAGTTTCAGGATTACTGGAGATACGTTCATGCCTTAAAGTTTGCCCGCAAAATTCCTCAAATTAGGAAATACAAAGTCAACTCAAGAATTGATATACCTGGGCAAGATAGAGAAATTGAATTTTCTGGTATAGCAGAGATATGGCTGGATAATGAGCAAGCACAAGCGGATTCGATCAAAACCCCTGAATTTCTCGATGGAGCGTTGCACGATGAACCAAATTGGGCTGCTTCTTGGCAGACCATTGGTCTTGACACTGAAGCTCATGAAGTAATGGGTGTTGATCCAAGTGATGCCGAATTTCCTGAATACAAAATTATGCTTTTTCACAAGAAAAAACGTGATATGAGTTTAACTGATTTCAGAAGTTTGTACACATCCGGCTATGCAGACAAGATTCAAGGAGCCAAAATCCCAAATCTAGTTCGTGTTCTCTGTTGTCTCTCTAAGGAACGTCTTTACGAAGCAGGAGGTGCTCCGCCTTTTGATGCTGTTACGCATCTCAGTGCTAATTCTATGCTTGATTTGAAATCTATGGTTGCTTCACCTCAACTTCAAGCCTTCCTGGATCCCGAGCATGGTGGTTTGAGTGAGTGGTGGGGTTTGGTCACCATGGCTGTGCGTTCCGAGTGGGTTTTGGGCCCTGAAGCAAGGCCATATCCATTTTGATTTCCATACTTTACTCCTGGAAATAGGACTACCCATCATCTCAAATTAATTCATGGATCTTCAACAACGCATTGATCAACTTTGGGAAGACACTAAGTCTGGTGACATCGAGGCAATCCTCAGTCATTTTGCAAACAAGGGCTCTATTTGCTTTCCTAAAACTAGTGCAAACAACATTATTCCATTCACAGGTCTATTTCAAGGCTCACAACAGATTCGAGAATTTTTCGAATCAAAACAAGCGACCATTCATTTAAAAAATTCTACTGTTGAGTCTATTCACCACCAATCATCTACAGCATTTTTGAATGTAAAGGTNGAAGCTGAATGCTTATCGACTGGTACTNTGTTTAAATCAGATGAGCTTCATGTCTTTAAGTTTAATACTGTTCACCATATTTTAGAATGGACTATCTATGCCGATCTTAGTGAATTAATAGAAGCGTTGAAAGCTAACTTGCCAGATCAACTTCTTGAGGCCGTTTCGGCTAATAATGTCAACTCTGTTAAGCATTGTCTCCTCATGGGAGCTAATCCCAATGTGCGAAACAGTGTTACAGGGCTAACGGTTTTGATGATGGCAGCTTGTCAGGGCCAGACTGAAATTGTCAGGTTGCTTTTAGATGCTGGTGCTGATGTTTTCACCACCGACAGTTTCACTGGTGCTACTGCGCTTCACAAAGCTTGCCAAGGGCAGAATGCTGAAATTGCCAAACTTTTAACCGACGCGGGATCTTTTATCGATGCGGTCACACCCACAATGGGGCATACACCAATCATGGATGCCCTTTGGTACTTAGCTCCAGACGTTGTGAAACATCTTGTTAGCTGTAAGCCCAATTTAAATACAAAAACACACTACGGTTTCTCTTTATGGGATCACCTTGAGTATGAGACCAAAGTCCAAGCGACTCCAGAAGGTAAGGCAACAATGGCAGCCATCAAATCAGATATTGAAGGTTACCGGGATCAATGTTTGTCATTAATTGAAGAACACAAAGTGATGGCTGCTACGGAGAAAGGTGATGCCGAACTTGTAAAGCAACTCATCGCTAGTGGTCACACTGTTGAAACTGTTTATCCCCATGTTAATACTTTTAGTGATGGTCATACTCCTTTAATTGTTGCTGCAAGGGATAATCACCTTGATATTGTCAAACTTCTTCTAGATGCTGGTGCTGAAGTTGACGTTTTTGATTGGGTTTTTAAGGGTTATCCCATCCATAAGGCTACATATAATGGCCGCCCTGATGTCTTAAAGGTACTCTTAAGCTCACCAAAGATGACCAGCAAGGTCATTAATGTTCAGGGTAAGATCAATGGTTACACGCCGCTAACAGATGCACTTTGGCATGGATTTGAAGAGTGCGCCAATATTTTGCTTGATCACCCTGAGTGCAAATTAGGTAATGTTGCACATGATGGTAAAGACGAATTGGCTGTAGCCGAGCAGGTTTTTGGAGTTGATCACAAACTTACCAATCGCATACGCAGTATGAGTTAGATCCTCAATTATTAGCTTTTTAATCAGTAAATTTCATTTTATTCATGAACAACCTGACATCAGAAGATAGGCTTGAAATTCAAAATCTCAACGCGAGACATTTTCACTCTCTTGATGCATTGACACGTGTTCTTGATGGCAACCCAGCAGAAACTTGGGCAGACACTTTCCATCCTGACGGTACTTTTCAAACTGTTATGCAAGATGGATCGGTCGTATTTGAGGCCAAGGGTCGTGACAAGTTGATCGAAGCCCATTCTTCTTTTCCGGATATTTCAACAACCCGTCATTGGATCTGTAACCTTTTGATCGAGCCGGATCCACGTGGAGCACGATCTGCTTCGTACATTATTGCTATGAACATCGGGGTCAATCCAGCTCATATTATTAGAACGGGAACCTACGATGATCTCGTGACAAAACACAATGGTGTTTGGCTTTACGAACGTAAGATTCTTATTCTTGATGCATTCAGTCCTACTGCTGAATAAAATTAAGTANCTCCTCTTGTTATTTTATGGAACANTCACCTGCTATCGTCATCGGAAGTGGATTCGGTGGGTCTGTTGCTGCCCTTCGGCTTGCTGAGGCTGGCATCAAAACGCTTGTTATTGAGCGAGGTAAACGTTGGACCATCCAGGATCCAACAGTCAANGAAACCTTCAGTACTTTTGACAGTCTTGATGGTCGTGCTGAGTGGTTGAATGATACTGGACGCTCAGAAACTCCTGCTTACGAAGGATTACCTATAACCAAGCACACAGGAATTATGGAATGTGTNAAGCATGGTAAGTATACTTTTTTGGTGGGTGCTGCTGTCGGCGGTGGATCTCATTGTTATGGAGGGATTCTGATTGAACCTCCCGAGGAGCTCTGGAATAATCAAATACCAATGATTGATTATTCTGAAATGCGAGATACGTACTTTCCAGTTGTTCATAANACAATCGGCTCTTCACCGATCCCTGATGATATTCTAAATTCTGAATATTATTTAGGATTAAGGTCGCTTGTTTCTCAGGCAGAAAAGGCTGGTTTTACGGAATGCAGTAGTACNAACAATGGAATGAAAGATGGTTATGTTANNTTTAAGATGGNAATTGATTGGGATGCCACAAGGGAAGAAATTGCTAATAAACGTGTGGCTTCACAGATTAAAGCTGAGTTCTGGTTTGGCCAAAATAGCGGTGCTAAGCAAACTTTAGACACCAACTATCTTAAACTTGCCGAAGAAACTGGATCAGTCGAGATCAGACCTCTTCATCTTGTCAATTCGATTTCAGAGAACGAAGATGGCTTATACATCATAGAAACATCGCGAATCAACACCAAGGGCGATGTGATTGAGACGAAGCTTTTTAGTTGCAACCAATTNTTTTTGGCGGCTGGTGTTCTTGGCACCTGTGAGCTCCTCTTGAGAGCACAATCCAACAACACAATTTCCAATCTACCCTCTGAGCTTGGTTCCAACCTTGGCAACGACGGAGATACTTTTGCAATACGTACTGAACTTGATGAAAAAACCAATCCCCATCTTGGCGGACCTGGTGCTATTGCCATTTTGAACTATGAGAATCCCATAAGACCCGCCATCATGATGCGCGCACCACTTACCAAGTTTGATCGCTTGTTTCCCGATCATAATGCTATTGGGACTTTTATCTTTTCAAACTCTCATCACCGCGGTCGCCTNNNTTTTAATAANGANACCAANGGNCTTGATATNGAATATGAGCTTGATGATGATGCTATTTCAGCATCACAAGCATTGCTCGATCGCTTNCAACAAGCTAACGGTGGNGAGATTATNCCTCCNGATGTNCAAATTACNGGTCATCAACTTGGAGGAGCTNCAATGGGTAGNGTCTGTGATTCNTNTGGACGNGTNCAGNGTNAGAANGGCTTNTATGTCGTTGATGGNTCTNTNATTCCAGGTTCNAGNACCTGTATGAATCCAGCTCTTACGATTGCTGCAGTGGCCGAACGTGCTCTGCAGAATATTATCCAGGAGGACATTTTGGTTTAATCCTTTATTGACCTCAGCTGCTCTTTAGCCTTGTTCCATTCTTTACTGCAACTCCTATGACTGCTTCAACGAAATCTGTCGCAGAAGCTTGGTTCGACGGATTGGATCGAGCTGATTACGCCAGTGCGATCGCTCTGCTTCATCCAGACATCGTTTGGATCAATGTTCCACAAATCAAAGATGGTAGTGATGTTATCCCTTGGATTGGAACTGCAAGGGGTCTCGACGAGGTNACTCAACAGTTCACTAAAAGAGACGGTGTTTGCGAAGTTAAAGAGTTTAAAAGTGTAGGACTTGTTTGTGAAGGTAATACTGCTGTTGGCTTGGTTCGCGATAAAGCAACAATTATAAAAACCAATATCACTTTTGAAATCATCTTTGCTTCGTGGATGACCATTGAGGACGGNAAGATTGTTCGTTGGAAGTCCTATTGTGATACTGCACCAATTATTGCTGCTTTCAATGGTATTCAGCCACCATCCCCTGAGATTTGATTAAACTANTGCATGCACCAGGCCTTTTGTGACTTTTTGCCTCTGCTTATCTCCACTAGTTTTGTATCTCTTCTTTCCCAATGGGAAAGAAACAATGAAGAATACTGCTCCATGGCTTTGTCCAGCTAAATTGTAATTGAAGATCTTAGTTTTTAGCTAAGGATTTTTTACTTCTCAGCAAAGCCATGGCATCAATCCTTATGGTCGCCTCAAACCTCGGTGTTTGGGCAGAGGAATTACAAGGTCCTTGGGATGTCCTCAACGAGAAGGGCCACAACGTTACTCTTGCTACTGAGCAAGGTATCAAGCCATTGCCTCATGTCATCAGCATGGATCCTGATGCACTTGACACTGTTCAGAATATTAAGGTCAATCCCCAAAGTGTCGTTGATAGATGTAANGCTCTTTGGGCTTCAACTGCNCTCGATAATCCTATTGCGATTAAAGATGCCAAGATGAGTGACTATGAAGCTATTGTTCTTATCGGGGGCCCAGGTGCCCCGTTAGACATGAATGGCAATTCTAAGCTTCATAAGCTTCTTGTTGATGCATTTGCCTCCGATAAATTAATTGCAACCATTTGCTATGCCGTTGGAGGCCTTGTTTGGGCTCGTAATCCTGAGACTGGTAAAAGTATTATTGACGGTAAGGTTATTTGTGCCCATCCCCGTGACTGGGACTTTACAGATCCTCTGCCTTACCCACTTGATGGTGCTCAATCTGGCAATGCAGGGACTGACCTCGTTACCCCTGGTTTTAATTACCCTGTTCAAACAATCGTAGAATTGGCGGTTGGAGAGAAAGGCCGTGTTCTTTCTAACCCGTACGTGCTTCGTAGTTGCCCCTGCACTCACTATGACTGGCCATTTGTGACNGCGCTATCTGTTGAGTCATCNACCCCATTTGGTTACATGATCGACAATGCTCTGAATCAAAAATATGGCAAGTGAGAATGTCTGTCTCTACCTCTAGCTCCTTTTTCAAGCTGGGTACCCACACCCAGCTTGATTTCCCTGTTCAGAATGTTGTTATCCACGTAATTAGTAGTCCGACTGAGGGTGGTTGGGAAGGAGTTAATAGCACTATTATTGAGCTAAATACCAAGCTCATNCTTATTGACCTACCCCTACATTATGGTGTTGCCAAGGAAATTCGTAGTTTTTGCAATGCGTCTGGCAAAGACATCCATCGCATTGTGATTACTCATGAGCATCCTGATCATTGGATGGGTACTTTCGCATTCAATGATCAGGATATCTTCGCACAACCGTCCACTATTGATTTCATTTCACAAAATGGCGATGGTATTCTTTCTTTAAAAAAGCAACAATTACCACTGGATTATCTGCCGGACTCTGTGTATGTTCCCAACTGTCCTTTTGGCGAATTNTTAGAAACTGTCGATGGAATTCAAATAAAATGGTCCCTTGCTACTGAATTAGAATATCAAAGTGCTTTTTACGCTGAAATTCCTGAGTTGTCACTTCTTGTTGCTGGTGACATGTTGTATAACAATTGTCACCTATTTCTTGGTGAGCGTCTTCACGATGGACAACCTAATGCCGTTCAATGGCTATCCCAACTCAATAACATNGATTTTACTATNTATAATTCAGTCATACCAGGTCATGGTGATGTAGGTGATTCATCTATGGTCGATACTTGTATCGAATACCTTGAAGCCATGATTCCTATCATTACTCTTCCAGACATGACTACAGCTGTCTATAAACAATCTGCTATTCAAAAGTTTCCCAATCATAAAGTTCAAGATATGTTGGATTTGTCCGGCTTTTTCTTGTACGACTTTAAAGGTCTTTAGTCTCCATTGCCACTCCTTTTGCTATGACTGCTCCCTCCACTGAGTTTAAAATTCCAATCAGCACACCACTGGGTGTATTAAATGCGTGGGCCGTTACCTACGGTAATCCTATTCATCCTCGAATTTTACTTGTCCAGGGAGGTCCTGGTACAACACATGATTATTTAATTTCTACTGCACAAAGCCTTGCTGGGCAGGGTTACTCAGTAACCATGTACGGCCCTATTGGTACTGACTACAGTGATAAAGCCGCAAGTTACGAGTTTTGTGATCTTGATTGGTTTATCAATGAACTTAACCAGGTTGTCGATTATCTTAAGACAAAAACCTCTCAAATTAANCTNNTTGGNCATTCATGGGGNGGTTATTTNTCCATTGAATATGTTCTCAGGTATCCTAATAAGATTTCACAATTGATTGTATCCAATGCTGTTTCAAGCATGGCAGAATACAATCGTTATTGTGCTGAAGTTATTGTTCCCTCGTATCCACCAGACAANTGGAATGTTGCTAATAGTATTATCGAATCCAAGAATTTTACTGATCCCAAGTTTAATGAATTGTTTTGGGAAATTCATTATCCGGTTCATGTATACAGACATCCTGTAGCCGAATGGCCTGAGCATGTGATGAGAACCTTTACAACTCCAAACCTTGAGATGTATCTTCCTGCTTGTGGTCCTATCCCAATTCAAATTGTTGGCTGGCTTGCTGATTGGAATCGCACCGATGATATTCAGAATATTGCTATTCCATCACTTTTTATTAGCTCAGAATTCGATACAAATACTCCAGACCATATTAAATGGATGGCTTCACAGGCTCAAAATGGTCATTATCTGCACTGTCCAAATTCAGGACATTTCGCCCATCTTGATGACCAAGACGTATGGGAAGAGTCTGTAATAAGNTTTCTTAATTCTCTTTGATCTTTGCTCACTTTTCTTTNTCCCCATGAATTTTNCAACCAAATCTTTCCAGTATCCTATCCTGGCAAATGATGGCTCTATTTCATACCAAGATGCCTCTATTGAATCCTNTGCCGTNAATCTNTTNAATCAGTTTGATCTTGAGTTTATTAAAATACCTGCTGGTACCTTTTTAATGGGATCGACAACTGCTGACACCGGACCTGATGCTATGCCTCAGCATGAGGTTTCTGTAAAAAGCTTTTTACTTGCACAAGCATCTGTTACTCAGGATTTATATCAGGCAGTTGTTGGGAATAATCCCTCCTTTTTTATGAACCCNTCTCTTCCAGTTGAGTGTATCAATTGGTTTGATGCTAAAAAGCTCTGCGATCTTCTTTCTTCCTCAACTTCTTTCAAATTTAGGCTTCCCTCTGAGGCTGAATGGGAATATGCGGCCCGAGCTGGTACGACGTCAACTTTTTATTGTGGAGAGATGATTAGCAACTCAATTGCTAACTATATGGCTGAAGTACCTTGGAAGAACGGCCCTCGTGGTGATTATGCCTGTAAAACAATGCCACCTAATAGTTACCCTCTTAATCCTTGGGGTTTAAGTGATATGTCTGGCAATGTATTTGATTGGTGTCAAGATGTTTATTGTTCCTATGATCTNGCTCCCTCTGACGGTTCCGCTAATGATCAATTGCATGGCCCAGAGGAAAGAGTCTTAAGAGGTGGTTCGTGGTATCACACTCCNATCGCAACTGCTGTCACAACTCGCCTAAAGATTGATCCTTTATACAAAGGTCCGGATATTGGTATGAGACTCGTAGTTGAATCTATCTAATACNGTTTTATTNATTTTATTCTTTTTNCTCATTATGCCCGAGCAAAATCTATCCAGCACTGTTCGTACATCTTTTGATGATAATCTTGTGCCTCCTTATGTCTGGCCTGAGCCTCTTCAAGATATTGGGAGCTTCAAACAGGATCAGTTATCTCAATGTAGCAAGGATCCCTCTAGGCAAATCCTAAATCTTGGTCCTTCATTTCAAGTTGGTTTTGCNTGCGTTGATGCTGAGAAGCAGGCCCGTTGGTACAAGGAAGCNTTCGGTTTTGTGGAAGATCGTCGTAATGACTTTAAGGAGTTCGGTACAATTGTCATTATGATGCGTTATGACACACCTCAGGGTTTTCAATTAAGGGTTGAATTTATACAGCAACCTGAAGGTTTTGTTCTTCGTCGTCCCAATCCTACATCCCATACAGTATTTTCTGGAGTTTGCCAATTTCAATTTTGGGTTGACAACATTGATGAGGTTTACCAAAGAATTGTTGATCGTGGTGATATAGAAGTCTCTTGGGGACCAATTGATGTGGGTGCTGGCTTAAGAATGAAGCACCTTTTTGTTCGTGATCCTGAAAGCAACATTGTACTAATTACTGAACCCTATTAGATGTTTTTTGCGATGTGTTCTTTTCGTGTCAATCGTATCCGTTTAGAATCTTCTGGCCAATAAACTGTATTCGAAGAATACAGTTTATTGGCTTCNATTTTTGCTTTCTCTTTTATCAGAAGTAGAAGGTTGTCATCAGCGAAGCGCCTAAGGATGAACCATTCTGATCTTGATTCCCGCCCATGCCTTGGAACCAATAGATAATTGGAGTAACAGTTATGTAGTTATTAACCTGCCAGGTCAAGTTTGCCATCGCTATCCACGGATCCCCATGGTCTGATCCCAGTGATGCGTCGCTCCATTGAATTGATGATGGCTGACCAAAGGCGAATCCAACTGTCGTCTCCTCAGTTGGAAATCTCTCCCACTGCAANGTAGCCAGCCAAGCCTTGGACATCGCTTGGTCTCCACGTTTTGAATATTGTGTTGTTANATCTGACTCATAGAATCCCAGGTTGACACCGCCGCTAATTGAGAAGTCTTCGGTTATGTACCAGTAACCAGCCAAGCCTCCCGTTTGAACGGTCATTGGTCCCGGCGATACAAATACGTTTTCTGAAAACGGGTTCGTTGCGAGCGGCGTACCTTGCATGTAGTAGAAGGTTGAGCCAGCTGCAGAATCACCATATTGAGTCCGTGTCCATCCCAATTGGAATCCTGCACTTTCACTCGAGTATGAGAGTTGAGCAGCCATGTTTCCTTGTGTTTTTCCACCTCCTATTCCCAACGTTGAGTCGCTGCTATTGGAATTGGATGTAAGGTATCCAAAATTTGCAGCCCATCCATTTTTTTCATATTGGATTGCAGCACCTCCTCCAATCACGTACGGATAGGCGGCCGGAACATTTGTAAAAGTAATGATGTCNTTGTAAAGATTTCTCAGTCCTACCAAGTTGCCTGCCTTTGGNGACANAGCCGCACTACCAACCGTTAGGTAGTCAAACGTCTGCATCCTTGGAGAAACAGTAATCGTTATGTCTTCCCCGAGAGGAAACTTGTAAAACATACGGTAAATTTGTAGTTCATTGTTACTACCTAGGCAGTACGCTGATGCCGATCCTAGGTATGGATTGCCGCATGATGGTGAAGTGGAAAGGTCAAAGTTGCTTGCTGAAAAGATCACCTCAAGCATGTCCTTGCCCGTAAAGCTCGTTTTGAGCATCGGCAGGATTGTGTATGAGAATGATGTTCCACCGTATGCCTCGCTGTACTCATCAGATTTNCCGCTACCACTAAAACTGTTTGCATTCAGATTCCACATNCCAAACACATTGAATTTTGTGGTGGTACTNAATTGCATTGCCTCTAATTCACCAACTCTTGCTTCTAGTCCATCTACTTTCCCTTTCANAATTGCAAGTTCTTGCTCGAATTCACGTACTAATCGTCGGATTTCATCCGTGACAGTGCTGATGTTTTCGAGACATGCATTCAGCAATGCTGCTGCTTCATAACGGGTTATTGATTTGTTTCCACCAAAACTTGAATTTGGATAGCCGGCNACACATCCGTGCGTTTCTACAAGATTCTGAAGGGCTTGGTAGGCCCAGTCAGTTGGCTGTACGTCTGAAAAGGCTGTTACGGAAGTGACTTGGTCAAGTTCGGTACCAAGCTCAGTCGTTAGATAATTATCAACTTCATTTAATCTTTGCTCTTGTTTTGGTTTTGATTCGACTTCAAATGCCAATCCTGGTGTTTGGCCACATGCCGCTAATGCCAAAAGTGTAAGGCCAGTACGCACGAACGTTTTCATCGAACATTGAGTCTGTCCTTGGCAACTTAGGATCTATTTCTCAAATANTGTCCATATGTCCAAAACCCGACACAGTTGCGACTGTTCAGTTGTCCTTCTCAGCTGANCATAACTCTATCTGGNCGTTGGCGGTTGGTATTTCTTGTTTCCGTGTTCACGCTGATAATCGGTTATGCCCTTTGGATGCCATACCCCTGGTGAATTAAGCTCTTCATCTTTTTTGACGATGTTTAGTTTCTTCCTNACTTCTTCTATCGGCATATCTTTGTAATCAAAGTAATCAACTCCATACATTACGTCTCGGTTGCATATTCTTCCCCTCCGAATTGCATCGGCTACTCGTTCAGGCATCCCAGGCAATTCAAGATGTCCTTTGTCTGCATTCAGTACTCCTCCACCCCAGGACTCNAGTCGACCCGTTTCAAACAAACTCACAATNGCCACCAAGAANGAAAATCCTTTGATGTCTGGAATCGCTGAGCCAATGAATGAAAAAACTTCGAGCTCACCTTCAATGGTGGTGTTGTAATCACAAAGCAGGTGTATCCAATCGTGCTGAGCAATAGATGGGTTTACGCTCCCCCTTTGCCCGGTAAAAATAAATCCACGGCCCTGGTAGTACTCCCAAATGTTTCTACCGAGCGAATCCTTCGGGCAATGTTCAAGTGCCAACCATTGATCCAATAATTCTGGATCATCTTCATCGACTTCAAATGGATCGGTCAGTGTTTTATGAACATGCATCAATTGTCCTCCTTGTTTGACCAGATCTGGATTGCCCATGTATCCCTTGCGTGCCAGATCTGAAGCAGCTATTCCATAAGCACCTTGACTGTATTCACGTGCAATTTCAATAAAGTCATCTTCTACACCCAGTGCCTCTGCAGCATGTTTTAAGGTTTCTGTGGCTTGCTCTGGTAATGGGTCAAGCACCAGTTCGGCAAGAGTAAAAAGTTGAAAGAGGCGATGTCGAACAGCCTCGCTGATTCCTTTGAATTCTTGTGCGAGTGTAGTTAGCGAATCTTGATCAACTGCTGCGTCTTGAACATTCAGATCCACGCCTAGCAAGGCTGTTCCAATGGCATGAATCAAATGGATTTGCGTCAGGCCTGAGGTTCGCTCTTCATTGGCGTGTCTGGTTAGTCCATAAAGGCATTTCAATGCCACTGTGCGCTGATCTTCGCTCAGTCTTTTGAAATCTGGATCGAGATGAATCACTTTGATGCCAGAAAATGTTAATGAGGTTTGACAAGAAAATTGGCTAATTCACCTGGGTTAAGTTTTTGCTGGGAACCTTCCCAAGCCCAAGCCACTTAGGTGTCTTCCCATGCAAGCTAACCAAATTGATGAGGAGTGTCAGCAGTGATGGTTTTACCAGTCCCCCATCTCCATTGCTTCTGCGATTTTTCATGAATGGAACAAGAGCACTAGCCCTTGTTCCACTTGATGGAACTCCC
>NZNP01000015.1 GCA_002694945.1 Gammaproteobacteria bacterium | reverse complement strand
AACGGTAAAACACCCAATACGGTTGCAAATGTGGTCATGAGTATGGGTCTGAGTCGCAAGGCGGCTGCTTCTAGTACAGCTTGATGACGCGAAAGGCCTGATTCAAACTTTTTATTGGCAAAATCAACTATCAGAATCCCATGTTTGCTAATAAGCCCGATGAGTGTCAGTAAGCCTACTTGCGTATAGATGTTTAGAGTTGCTAAGCCGAGCGCGATTGGAACAATTGCACCGAAAATCGATAGTGGGACGCTTATTAGAACGATCAGTGGATCGCGAAAACTGTTGAATTGTGCTGATAGGACTAGATATATGAAAATTAATGAAGTCACAAAAAGCGTCAAAAATCCCTGGCTTTCCTCGATAAACCTGCGGGATTCTCCCTCGTACCCCGCCCGATAGCCGGGGGCAACATCTGCAAGTGTTTTTTCAAGAAAATCTAGACCGTCACCGAGTGTATTTGGCGGAATGACAAAGCCCTCGATGGTTGCGCTGTTCAATTGCTGATACTGTTTAAGATTGTTGGGCTCTATGCGTTTTCCGACGTTGATAACCGTGCTCATGGGAACTAACTCGCCACCTGAGGTTCGGAGGTAGTAACGCTCCAACCATTCTTTCGTTAGCCTGAAATCGCGTGCAGCTTGAGGAATGACTTTGTAACTTCTGCCCTCGATAGTGAATCTATTGGTTTCCGCCTCTCCAAGCATGATTTGAAGGGTTTCACCTATATCACGCATTGAGATCCCCAGTCGTGCTGCGAGTTCGCGGTCGATCTCTACACTGATCTCTGGTCTTGAGTAGCGAAGGTCTTTGGTGACGAAGGCGAATATTCCGGACTGCCTAGCTTCCGCCAAGATTTCATCTGAGATCCTGTCTAACTCCCGATAGTCCGAATTGGAAGAGAGCACGAACTGAATTGGCATGCCCGAGCTCGCTCCAGGCAGACCTCCGCTAGCGAAAGTGAATATCTCTAGCCCGCTTATTTTGTCGTACTTCGCTTGCATCTCCTGGCGAATTTCCTCAAGTGTTCTTTCGCGACTCTCCCAAGGAATGAGTTCGATACCCCCGAAGACTGATGAAGGCTCATTGACTTGCCACGAGTGGCTAGCTTCTGGGATTGTTCTCCAAGCATTGACCATTTCGTCTAGGAAGTAAGTTGTGTAATCGAGACTGCTGTAGTCCGGAGGCTTAGCTACGGCAAAAATACTGCCACTGTCTTCTTCTGGGGCCAATTCAGATTGTGAAAATAAGTAAAGTACAGGCAATGACATGAAGATACCTGCTGCGAATAGCATCACGGCACCGCGATGTTTCAGGCATTTATCTAATAAGGTTTCGTAAGCCAGATGCAATTTGTGAAACTTCGCATCTAACCAGTCTGCCACTGGGCCCTGCTGGTCATGATCTCTTAGGAAGTAAGCACACATCATGGGACTTAGAACTAGCGCTAAGACACCGGAAATAAATACCGCTCCAGCAAGAGTCAAAGCGAACTCACTGAAGAGTATGCCAGTCAAGCCTCCTAGGAACCCGATCGGCAGATAGACCGCGACCAATGTAAGGGTCATTGCCATTACTGGTAGTGAAACCTCTCGAGCGCCCTTTATCGCTGCGTGAAATGGTGGATCACCATTCTCAATATGCCGATGAACATTTTCTGTCACCACGATCGCATCATCGACGACTAAACCTATTGCTATCACCATCGCGAGCAGAGTCAAAAGGTTGATTGAAAACCCCATTACCCATATCAAAAAAAGTACCGAGATCAGCGAAAGAGGAATAGCGATAATAGGAATTGTTACCACTCTAAGTGAACCTAGAAAAAGCAAGATAACCAGGATGACAATTATTGTCGCTTCGATTAGGGTAATCGCCACTCGCTCCAGCGCTTCGCTAATGTAGATGGTCAAATCGGAATCCATGAATATTTCGAGGTCCGCAGGCAGGCCAGGCTTTATTTCTTCTAATTTTGCTTTTACTCGGTCGGCCATTTCTAGGGGGTTTGCTCCGGGAGCCTCAGTAATAGCGATAAATATGGTCTCTTGACCGCTTGAATAAACTGCAGAGTCATAGTTCGAACTTGCGAGTTCGATGTCAGCGACATCAGCTAAACGGACCCGCTTGTCATCCATTTGCTTGACCACAATATTGCCAAAGCCGTCTGGATCCTTGACGTCTGTTTCGGCGTCCACGCTTGCTCTGACTAATGGACCTCGTGTCGTGCCGGCGGCAGAAACATAGTTATCGCGCCGAAGTGCTTGATTGACGTCGGTAGCAGTTATCCCATAGGCAGCCATTCGAGATGGGTTTAACCAAATTCGCATGGCAAAGAATCCGCTACTTAGGATCCTCGCTTCGCCGACGCCCTCAACAGTGTTCAGGACAGGTTGGATTGAGCGCATTGCGTAGTCAGCTCGCTGCTGCACACTCATCTCATCGGACAGCAATGCAAGGTACATAATGGCATCATCACCGGTTCGATTTGTTACGACGGGGTCCTCGACGTCTCTAGGTAGTTCGAACCTGGCCTCGTTTATCTTTGCTATTACTTCAGTCATGACTTCGGTGGAATTTTCACCAAGTCTTACCCACACAGAAATTTGCGAGAATCCGGGATTACTCTCGGAAGTCACATACTCGACTCCCTTTGCCGAGGCTATGCGTCTTTGTAACGGTGTCGTTACAAAGCCTTGAACGGTTCTAGCGCTAGCCCCTGGATATACTGTCTGGACATAGATGACGCTTTTTTCAACCTCTGGATACTCTCTTAAGGACAATTGCGATGCCGATTGCAGTCCCAGTAGGAGCATTACAGCGCTCAGTACAATAGCGAGTACCGGTCGGTTAATGAATACGTCCGTGAAATTCACAGTTCTACCGACTCATCGACTACTATGGTCACGCCTCGATACAGCTTATTTTGTCCGGCTGTAACGACCTGGTCGCCCGGGTTTATGCCTGAGATAATAGCTATTCTTCCCTCGCGGACATCGCCGGATTTTACTACTTTCGCAATAGCTGTGAGCTCTCCGTTGGCCTTAGGCCCAATGACGTAGACTATATCGCCCTGCAAAGCATAGGTAAGGGCTGTCTCGGGGACAGTGACGACATTGATGAGCTTCCCGAGATCGAGTTTGAGTTCGGCAAACATTCCTGGAAGAAGCCCAGTCGATTGCTCGAGCTTAGCACGTAGAAGAATGTTCCTAGTCTCGGGATCTATTCTAGAGTCGATAGCGATAACTATCGCATCGAAATGTTTTCCAGGAAGGGCATCGACGCTGACTATTGCAGAAAGACCCTTGCGAAGGCTGGGCGCATAGCGAGCAGGAACAGGAAAATCTATCTCTAACTCCTCTTGATCCTGTAGATTGGCTATGATTGTCCCGGGAGAGACATAGTCGCCAATATCGATGTGTCGAATTCCCATAGTGCCCGAGAAAGGAGCTCTAATTCGTTTGTTTGCTAACCTGGCCTCGGTTTCAGAAAGTTGTGCGATGGCTCGCTGTAGGTCTGCCTTTGACTGATCATACTGTGACTGTGGAATAGTATTTTGATNGANNAGCTNATTATCTCTGTCAAAGAGTATCTGAGCTAGTTCAAGAGTCGCGATCTGATTTCGGCGCGAAGCCTTNTCTATTTCGTCATTAAGCACTACNAGCAACTGACCNTCTTCGANAGAATCGCCCGATNCAAAATTGATTTGCGTTACTTCGCCGCTCGTTTCAGAGGTTAGTTCTATTCCGCGCACCGCCTGGATGGTTCCAACAGCATTAAGTATTTGTCTCCATTTTTTTTCTTCGGCCTTAGCCGCGGCTATCGTTACTGGCGGTGGCGAAAAGTCTGNTCGNGCGAGAGCATTGAATCGCTGGTATAAGTAACCACCAATCGCACCGAAGATGATCAGCAAAAGAANGGCGGCGATGATGTAGGCTCGCATGGCGGGATACTCGATTTTGGAGAGCGTCTTTTTACTATCTCGGCTGGTTCTGAGCAAGGTGTCTAGCCTATGGCAAGCTATTCATGCTTTCAGTTTACGTGGTGAATTGCGATGGGTTTGCCTATCATAGACCTATAGGTATTAGCGAGGAAATATAAAGCAATGCAAGACATAGAGGTTTTTCGAGCGGAGGCCCGTAGCTGGCTAAGTGAAAACTTTCCTGACTCGCTCATTGGAGCGCCGATGGGACTTGAGGGAGAAGNAGACGAATCTCTTCAGGCTGACTTTGAAACGTGGCGTCAGCGTCTCGCTGAAAAAGGTTGGGGGGCGCCGACCTGGCCGGTGGAATATGGTGGTGCAGGATTGTCGCATCCGGAAGCTAAGGCTCTCAGTCAAGAAATGGGGAAGATGGGANCCTTCAATCCCATCCCGTTGATGGCCGGTATGGGAGTAACTATGGTTGGGCCTACAGTCCTTGAATATGGTACTGATGAGCAGAAAGCAAAGCATCTACCGGGTATTGCTAGTGGTGAAATTCGTTGGTGTCTTGGTTTGTCAGAGCCGAATGCCGGATCAGATCTCGCTTCACTGGCGACGAAAGCTGAAGACGATGGTGATTTTTTCACGATCAATGGCCAGAAAATCTGGACTTCAGGAGCCAACATNTCTCAGTGGTGTGGTGCTGTTGTAAGAACAGATTCCTCCGCCAAAAAACGTAACGGAATTAGTTTTGTCATGTTACCTATGGATCAGGAAGGGGTTGAGACTAAACCTATTCAATTGATATCTGGCGTCTCTCCGTTTTGTGAAACTTTCTTCAACGATGCAAGGGCAGAAAAAACCGATTTGCTTGGTGATCTCAATGACGGTTGGAGCGTTGTCAAACGATTATTGCAACATGAGCGACAGAGTCAGACACAAGCTGGCAGTGGTGGTGGCGGAGGCAATAAAAAAACCATAACGGACATGGCTAGAGAATACGTAGGCGTTGATGAATCGGGTGCGTTGGTCGATTCTGATCTTAGGTCTCGTTTGGTTGACCACCTTATGGATGGGAAGGCTCATAGTCTGACGGTCACCAGAATCACTGCCGAAGCAAAGGGCAATGTTGAAGTAAGCGCTGCCGCATCAATATTAAAAAATTCAGCGACTCGTATTTCACAAACTAAGGCTGAACTTAGTCTAGAAATGATGGGTTCTCAGGGCGTTGGTTGGGAGGGTGACCATTACAGTTCGGAAGAGTTAGGCGCGGTCCGTGACTGGCTCTGGGGTAAAGCGATATCTATTTACGGCGGATCCTACGAGGTTCAAAACAACATCATTTCAAAGAACATACTCGGCTTACCCGAGACTACACAGCAGGGGTGATAAATCTATGGCTGCGCTAACAGAAGAACAATCGATGATTCGTGACCAGGCAAAGTCCTGGGTAAGCGAACAAGCGCCAGTTAATTCGTTTCGTAAGATGCGCGATGACCGAGTGCCTCATGCTTTTGTGCCCAGTACCTGGACAGCCATGGTTGACATGGGTTGGACTGGTATCGTGGTGCCCGAGCAGTACGGGGGGTCTGATTTAGGTTATCTAACTTTTGGCGTTGTTCTCGAAGAAATAGGCCGACAGCTGACAGCATCTCCTCTATTTACCTCAAGTCTAGTTGGTGCGTCAGCGTTGGTGATCGGCGGTAGCGAAGTGCAAAAGCAACAGTACTTGCCAAAAATAGTAGATGGTTCTTCAATCTTTACATTTGCTATTGACGAAGGTCCTAGGCATAACCCACGAGAGCTTAAATCCACTGTGACTAAAGATGGATCGGGGTATCTGCTATCAGGGGACAAAACTTTTGTTCTGGAGGGTATGACTGCTACCCAGTTTATTGTTGTCGCAAAATGCGATGGCGATGTTCGTATGTTTATCGTAGAAGCCGATGCGAATGGAGTCAGTCGAGAACCACTCGCCACGGTTGATAGTCGTGGGTACGCAAATGTGCATTTTTCTTCTGTCAGACTGACAGAAGAAAATGTTATTGGTGGAGCTGATGAGATGCAGGCAGTGCTTGATCGAGCTCGTGCTGGTCTTGCCGCTGAAATGCTTGGGACTGGTTGCCAAGCATTTGATATGACACTTGAGTACTTGAAAACGCGTGTTCAGTTCGGTCAAGTTATAGGCTCTTTCCAGGCTCTTGGCCACAGAGCGGCAGAGTTGTTCAGTCAGATGGAATTGTCGAGGTCCTGCATTGAGGGCGCGCTTCAAGCGATTGACGCGGGTACTAACGACATCGAAGAAATGTCGGCTTTGTCAAAAGCTCGGGCTGGAGATTTCTTATTTAATATGTCAAATCAGCTTATACAGATCCATGGAGGAATAGGTATGACTGATGAGTTTGATGCGGGTTTGTACCTAAAGCGCGCGAGGACACTTGAAACAGCTTTTGGTAATAGGGCTTTTCACAAAGATCGCTACGCGAGACTTATGGGATTTTAATGTTCGACCACTCTTTTGATGAACTATTAAAGCAACGTCCTGAACTACAAGAAAAATATGGGGCGTTTCTTGAGGCGGTAAACGAAAACGGTCGAATCCCCCATGCTGTTTTAGCTGCCTGCCAGAGTAGAGTCAGACAAGTTCATGGGCTTGAGGCAGATAATCAGCTAAAGCCTTCGTCGGAAGCAGAGCGGCTCGCGCTCGTTGTCGCTGAAAAGATGCCCTTTCACCACCACGATTTGAGAGATGATGAAGTCCGCGACGTTAAAGAAGCGTTTGGGGACGGTGGCTGCGTTGCATTGCTGACAGCAATCGCATTTTTTGATGCTGCCTGTCGGCTAGAACTAACTTTCAAAGGAGGAATTTGATGTCGACAAAACCGAGAGTCGGTTCAGCCAATCCTGATCAATCTCCTGATCTTGGCAATGTTCTCATGAACGCTCCTGAGATCTTTTCGGCTTTTGGAGAGGTTTACGCAGAATTTTGGCAACGTGGAATTGTCAGTCAGGAAATCAAGGAAATGACACGCCTACGTAATGCACGCATTACAGATTGCGGTTACTGAAAAAACGTCAGATTTGACTCCGCCCGTGCGGCGGGACTTAATGAGAACAAGGTGTCTGACATCGTTGATGGTTATGAAAGCCGCTTGCCCGATCATGAGGTGGCGGCCCTCGCTCTGACCGACGATCTTATAGGGCTGCCTGGTAGCCTAAGTGACGCTCAAATCGATCAGATCAAAGCGCATTTCACCGAAGCCGAAGTGGCAGAGTTGGCTCTAGGTGTTGGATTGTTTGTAGGGATGTCGAAGGTGCTGATAACACTTGGCCTCGAACCAGAGAAAATGGATACGACTATTTTGCCTACCCCTGGCAGTTAGTGTACGAAACGACTTCTGCCATTTAGCATTTTCGCGGCTGCATCGATAAACAGTCTTGACACTTAGAAATCGGCAAAAACAAAAAGGATCAATTTATTGCTGCTATAGCCGCCCGCATCGTTGCATCGGTGACGTATCTTCGATCGTCGCCCCAAGGCATTGGCATTAGAACTGGATACTCGATGCCAGCATCGATATAGCTTCTAACAAAGTGGCTGACATCTGATTCCGAGCCAATAAAGTCGATCGCTTGAACCATTCGCTCTGATATGGCTCCTACAGCACCCTCGCGGTCTTTCTCGGCGAATTTTGTTCTAAGCAGGTCGACCTCGTCAGCGAAGCCTGCCTGGCGAAACATTTTGGCGTAGCCATCCGCCATTGCATAGTTGAAGAGGTCGCGCTGTGCAGAACGGATTCTCTCCTCAACTCTTCCGACGGCGGCATGGATATAGGCATAGATCGTCGCATCCCCACCTTCGCGCACCAGCTTGACGGACGCGGCAACATGGCTAGCAGGTATGTAGTTTAAAAGAACACCGTCCGCAAGCTCTCCAGCTAATTTAAGCATCTGCGGATTGAGTGCTGCCATGATAATTTTCGGTTTTCTCTCACCTAGACGCACTCCTAGTTGGAAACGCTTGATTGAGAAATAGTCTCCCTCAAAGGTTACTTGCTCGCCACTAAGGCATTCACGAAGTAAAGTTACATATTCGCGCATAAGCCCGATAGGCTTATCCGTCATGGTAGCTCCATGGGCCCGCAGTATACCGGGTGCTGAAACACCCACACCAATTAGGATATCTGATTCGGGGTTTAAAGCTTGCAAAGTCGCGGAGGTCATTGCTGTTAGCGCCGGTGTTCTAATCTGAACAGGAACAATACCTGTCGCAAGGCCGAGGCCAGGGGCGGCTTGGCCGGCAGCACCCAATAAGGTCATTGCATCGGTGCCAGTTGCCTCGACAGTCCAGATTGATTGATAACCGAGTTCCTGAGCGTTCTGTGCGATGTCAATTATGGCTGAAGGTCCGAGGACCGAAAGACTGCCGAAGGTGACACCCATGGATACAGTAGTCATTGATAAACAACTCTTTCAAAAGTTGGATAGTTTACCTTAGTACCTGGCGAAAACCTTTATATAGATAAACCGCCATACGAATCTGGTTAATATGTTCTAGGTCTCGCAAAGACTGAATTTAATGATTAAGCGGTTTGTTTAGCGGTGTATTTGAACAAGATCAACTGATTCGCTGAGGATGAGTATATAGATTGAAACCTCTGTCGTTTGCGAATCCGGCTAGAGTCATGCCGGCCTCTTTCGCCAGTGAGATACTAAGACTGGAGGGAGGTCCTATTGCAGATAAGAACTCCGCTCCAGCCATGACGGCTTTTTGCACCAGTTCAAATCCTGCTCGACCTGACAGCATCAAGCCTTCGGTTTTTAGAGGTAGTTCATCTGCAAGTAGCTTCGCCCCAATAAGTTTGTCGATAGCGTTATGTCGACCTATATCTTCTCGCACCATAACTATGCGGCCCTCGTTGTTAATCAAACCCGCAGCATGTATGCCTCCAGTTATCGGAAATTCTGTTTGGAGTTCCCTCAAGCACACTGGCAATTGTTTGATTTGCTTAGAGCTAATGCTGAATTCGTTTTTTAATGGGAGAGCGGGTTTAGCCAGCACGCTCTCGATACTAGTCTTTCCGCATACCCCGCAACCAGAGTTGGTATAGAAGTTACGCCTAAGTTGGTCTTGGTTAAACGACACATGTGGAGCAAGAGTAATACAAATTGCGTTGTGAATACCTCTTTCGATGCTTGGGGGGCGGCAGTGTTCGACATCCGCCACATCGTCGAGGGTCGAGATAATACCTTCGCTATAAATAAACCCGAGTGACAATTCATGATCCTGGCCTGGAGTTCGCATTGTGATCGTGAGTGTCGTTTCATCGAAGTCAGGTCCCGCAATTCTTATTTCTAGCGGTTCCTCGATAGAAATGGTGTCGTTGAGGCTCTCTTGATGGTCACCGAAATTCCTTATTATCTCGATGGACTCGTGCCTCGCTTGTGATGCAGTTGCGATGAAACCGGTTAGGATGTCTTGGGTCATTCTACAGGTAGCAAATCAATTTGCTGCTTTTCGCGATCAATAAAGCCTTCCTGCCAATTTGATCGCTGGTTAGCTGGGGAAATTTCGACTGCCGTGACCTTATATTCGGGACAATTAGTAGCCCAGTCGCTTAGTTCAGTGGTAACAACATTGGTCCCGGTCATAGGGTGATGGAATGTAGTGTAAACCACCCCTGGTGCAACACGCTGGCTCAAATTAGCCTTCAATGTTATCTCTCCGATTCGACTGCGGATTTCGACCCATTCACCGTCTCTTATGCCTCTGAGCTCGGCATCTGAAGGGTGAATCTCTAGCACATCGTTTTCTAGCCAATTAATGTTGTCTGTTCGCCGAGTTTGTGCGCCAACATTGTACTGGCTAAGTATGCGTCCAGTAGTAAGCAGCAGCGGGAAGCGTCGATTAGCTTTCTCAGGCGTCGGCTGATAGTCGGTCAAGATGAACATACCTTTGCCCCTGACAAATTCGTCTTGGTGCATTATGGGTGTGCCCATTGGTGCCTTGTCATTACAAGGCCACTGAACGCTGCCGTTGTTGTCGAGAAAATCGAAGGAGACGCCTGCAAAAGTTGGTGTGAGACTTGCGATCTCATCCATGATGTCGCCCGCGGAGCTATATTGCATGGGATACCCCATAGCATTGGCTAATGCCTGGGTGACTTGCCACTCTGCCATGCCGGTTTGCGGTTTCATTACAGGCCTTACTCTGTTAATTCGCCGCTCCGCATTTATAAAAGTTCCATCTTTTTCAAGGAAAGACGTTCCAGGAAGGAAGACGTGGGCAAATTTTGCTGTTTCGTTCAGAAATAGGTCCTGTACGATCACGCAATCCATGTTGCTGAGCGCTGCCTCAACATGTTTCGTGTTGGGATCGGATTGAGCAATGTCCTCTCCTTGAATATATATACCCTTGAAAGTTCCGGCGACTGCGGCATCCAGCATATTGGGGATACGGTAACCAGGTTCATCGTGTATGGTAACGCCCCANTGACGGTCGAATTGGGACCGGACGCCGTCATCCGTAACGGCTCGATACCCTGGTAGCTCATGGGGAAAGGAACCCATATCACATGAGCCTTGAACGTTATTTTGTCCACGGAGCGGGTTGACACCAACTCCAAGGCGACCAATATTGCCAGTAGCCATAGCTAGGTTAGCCATAGCCATAACCATAGTTGAGCCTTGGCTGTGCTCTGTGACTCCTAGACCATAATAAATAGCGGCGTTGTCGGCACCGGCATAGAGTCTTGCTGCGTCACGAATAGCCTCAGCCTCAACGCCTGTAATTGCCGAGACGGTCTCAGGAGAATGCTCTGATTGTTTTATAAACTCGAGCCACTCCTGAAGCGAATTGATGTCACAACGGAGTGAAATGAAGTCCATGTCAAGTAAGTTCTCGGTAACGGCAACATGGGCGAAGCTATTCATCATGGGTACGTTTGTTCCCGGCAGCAGCGGCAAATGATAACTGGCCTCGATATGACTGGATCGGACTAGGTCGATTCGTCGAGGGTCGATGACGATTAATCGAGCGCCTGCTCTTAGACGTTTTTTCATCTGCGAGGCAAATACTGGGTGCGCGTCGGTCGGATTGGCGCCGATGACTAAAATGACATCAGCTGACTGAACCGAATCGAAATGTTGTGTACCAGCCGACGTTCCGTAGGTCTGTTTTAGACCGTAACCAGTCGGTGAGTGGCATACCCGTGCGCAGGTATCAACGTTGTTATTGGAAAAAGCTGCTCGAATCGTTTTTTGCACTAGCCATATTTCTTCATTGGTGCAGCGTGATGATGTGATGCCTCCGATCGCGAAGCGACCGTGCTCTATCTGAATTTCCTTCAACTTTTCAGCGGCGTAGTTGATCGCTTCATCCCAGGCTACTGTGCGCCAAGGTTCGTTGATGTCGGTTCTGATCATCGGTTGGGTAATTCTTTCTTGGTGATTGGCATATCCCCAAGCAAATCGTCCTTTAACGCAGGAATGACCATGATTGGCCTTGCCATCTTTATGGGGCACCATGCGAACGACTTGGTCGCCTTTCATTTCTGCTTTGAATGAACAGCCAACTCCGCAGTATGCGCAGGTGGTTAAGATACTTCTGTCAGGAACACCATGCTCTATAACGGATTTTTCCATAAGAGTTGCAGTTGGGCAGGCCTGAACGCAGGCTCCACAGGAAACACACTCACTGGAAAAAAAATCTTCTGACCCGGTAGCTACCTTAGAGCTGAAACCGCGGCCGTCAATNGTGAGTGCGAAGGTACCCTGTACTTCTTCACAAGCACGAACACAGCGAGAACAGACAATACATTTGCTAGGGTCGTAGGAGAAATAGGGATTGCTTTCGTCCTTGCTTGCATCGGGGTTAGATACTCTGGGTTTTCCCTCCTCATATCTGACCTCCCTCAGTCCTACCTGGCCTGCGACGTCCTGNAGCTCACAATCGCCGTTATCGGAGCAGGTTAGGCAATCCAGAGGGTGATCGGAAATGTAGAGTTCCATGACGCCGCGACGCAGTTTGGCTAGTTTAGGGCTTTGCGTCACAACTTTCATACCCTCAGAAACAGGTTCGGTACATGATGAAACGTAGCCCCGTCGCCCTTCAATCTCGACGAGGCACATACGACAGGAACCAAATGCGTTAATTGAGTCAGTAGCACAGAGTTTCGGAATAGGGATGTCGGATTCGGCGGCGGCCCGCAAGATCGACGTGCCTGCATCTGCAGTCACAGCCAAGCCATTTATTTCAAGGCACACGGTCTGATTGCTGTCTGCGGCAGGTGTGCCGAAGTCCTTGTCAGCAAGTCGCATATCAGTTCTCCACGCCAAAGTCTTCTGGAAAGTGTTTCAAAGCAGATTCTACTGGAATTGGAGTCATTCCGCCCATCTGACAAAGGCTGGCCTGGGTCATGGTGTCGCAAAGGTCATGCAACACAGTTAGACGTTCAGCTGTTGCGCCATCTTCTCTGATTTTTCTGACAAGCTCTGCCCCGCGTACCGAACCAATTCGACACGGGGTACATTTCCCGCAGGATTCATGTTCGCAGAATTCGAAAGCATACTGCGCCTGCTCCGAGAGATCAGCGGTATCGTCAAAGACGACGATACCGCCATGACCGATGCCCGCGCCTACGTTAGCCATATTCTCGTAGGTCAGAGGGGTATCAAACAGGCGAGGTGGTAGGTAGGCCCCCAGGGGGCCGCCTACCTGAATTGCTTTAATCGGACGGCCGGTGCGTGTCCCGCCGGCAAACTTTGTGATCAGATCCGTGATAGTGACGCCGAATGGCAATTCAATTAAGCCTCCATGTTGAACATTGCCCGATAGTTGGAATGGCATTGTGCCTGTTGACTCATTTGTTCCATAGTCTGCGTAAGCGAGACCACCATTTCTGATGATCCAAGGTACTGAACATAAGGTAATAACGTTATGTACCAGTGTAGGCTGCCCAAACAATCCAGATATCGCAGGCAGCGGTGGTTTGCTTCTGATTACACCGCGTTTGCCTTCCAAGCTTTCGAGTAATGCCGTTTCCTCACCACAGATATATGCACCGGCGCCGATAAAAAGCTCGATATTGAACTGATCGCCTAAGATGTCATTTGCCTTGGCTATACTTAGAGCTTCACCGAAAACTTCCGCGGCTTTAGGGTATTCGGAACGCAGGTAAACGTATCCCTGTTTAGCGCCAACGGCTTTAGCTGCGATTCGCATGCCGTCAATAAGCAAAAATGGGTCGCCCTCCATAATCATTCTATCGGCGAATGTGCCGGAATCGCCCTCATCCGCATTACAAACGATGAATTTCTGGTCTGCCCGCTGGTCAGCGACAGTCTTCCATTTTATATGTGCGGGGAATCCAGCACCACCGCGTCCTCTTAACTTTGCCGTTCGGATTTCCTGGATAATCAATTCGGCGTCGGGCATCGGACCAAAGCCGCCGTCATTTAAATAGTCTTCGAGGTCGAGCGGTTGACTGATTCCATAACGACCGAAGATGAGCCGTGTCTGCTCCTCGACTAGGGTCTCAGGTTCATGCGTGAGTGTTTCGCTAGAAGAAAAAAGATCCTCCGATTCATCCAAAGAGACACGCGTCCTCAGCACTCCGTCGACCTCNGCGATGGGTCCTTGGCTGCAGTGTCCGAGGCAGTAGACAGCTTCTAAGGCTATATGTTTGTCCGANGATACTTCACCCAATTGGACGCCAAGACGTTGTTCGAGAGAGTGGGTAAGGCCTCTACACCCACTNGCCTGGCAGGCTTCAGCTTGGCAGACCCTAATAATGTGGTTCGCGGGTGGCTCGGTTCGTAAGTCTTCGTAAAAACTGACTATTCCGCGTACTTCGGCGAGGCTGATATTGAAAATATCAGCTACTATATTTTTTGCTTCCTCGTCTATGAAGCCCTTCGTGGTAACGACCGCGCGCAGGGCAGTGATTATTCCCCCTGTCGCGTCCTTGAACTGTTCGATCAGATCTCTGATGTTGAACTCCGTAAGCCTCCGAGATTTGCTGGTCTTTATACCCTAAAAGACCGGTCGAGCAAGTCTCATTAAGGCATCAATTAGCCCAATTGCGTCGCCCGTAAGTGAATATATGGAAAACTTNCGACCTTTTTATAGTCTTGAGTGATGCCAGCGCAAATGATCGTCGATAAATGATGCGATGAAATAATAGCTGTGGTCAAAAGCAGCGTGCCTTCGAAGATTCAGCGCAATCCCTCCTCGATCGCAGGCTGATTCCAGAAGTTCAGGTTTAAGTTGTTCGCTGATAAAGCCATCGGCGGAACCCTGGTCTACTAGTATCGCATCAACTCGTGCCCCGTCGTCAATAAGCTTGCAGGCGTCATAGGCCCGCCATGTCTCTTGATCAGAACCCAGGTAACCAGTAAGTGCTTTCTGACCCCACGGGCAGTTGATAGGCGAGCAAATAGGTGCGAAAGCAGAAACTGACTTGAATTTTTCAGGTGAACGAAGTGCCATGGTAAGTGCGCCATGGCCTCCCATGCTGTGACCGAAAATTCCCATTTGGTGGGCGTCGACGTTCATTGACTTACAAATCAATTGGTAAAGTTCTTCCTCAATGTAATCGTGCATTCGATAGTTTTTGTGCCANGGCTCTTGCGTGGCGTTTACGTAAAAGCCTGCTCCGAGGCCGAAGTCGTAGGCTTCCTCTGGATCGTCGGGGACGTTTGCGCCGCGTGGAGAAGTATCAGGGGCAATGAGCGTTAATCCAAGTTCACAGGCCACGCGCTGAGCTCCAGCCTTAGTCGTGAAATTTTCCTCGGTACAGGTGAGACCTGAGAGCCAGATCAGCCATTTACCACTAGCATCGTCAGGGACGTAGGCAGAAAAGTTCATATCACAATTGAGTGTTTGAGAGGTGTGCTGGTACGTGATTTGTCGGCCACTGAATAATTGGGCTTCGTTTACGATGTTGATGCTCATGTCCTTTGTTTTTGATCCTCCGTATGTCCTCCAAATACTAGTGTATAGCCATTTGGATCTAGAACTCGAAACTCGGTCATCCCCCACGGCNNATCTTCTATCTTACTAGTGATATTGACATTTCGTGANCGATACAATTCGTAGAGTTCGTGCATGTGGTAGCCNACTCTTAAATAAAGGTAGTTTTCTGATGAAGATGGTTTCTCACGGTACAGGAATTGGATGGTAACGGGAATGTATCCTTCAANCGCGCTATTCCCCTCCAGTCGACCAATTGATACCTGAGCGTGATAAGGGGGATCACCGAAAGTAGAGTTAAGTTCAAACCCGAGTTTATGAGTGTAGTAATCCACAGTACTCATTATGTCTGTGACGAGGAAAACTGCAGTTGATCCATAGAAATCAAATTTTTTCATTANAAAGGCTTGTTTCAGAGTCGAGAACGAAAATTATCAACGTGTCACTGACAGAAATC
The DNA here is from genome assembly GCA_002694945.1 of Gammaproteobacteria bacterium. Taxonomy (GTDB): domain Bacteria; phylum Pseudomonadota; class Gammaproteobacteria; order Pseudomonadales; family Azotimanducaceae; genus UBA9659. The sequence goes on along the minus strand of NZNP01000015.1, from coordinate 24,756 downwards.
AGTGAGTGTCCGCGCGTACTTATAACCGATTTCGATGTGTCCTGCATGGGAACGCTTAAGATAACTTTTCTAAGGTGATGGTCAAGGCCGTAATAGACTTTTAATTAATTCCAGCAGCTCTTCGCGAACAAAAATCGCTGAGGTCTTTGTAAGAAACGGTGATAGATAACAATGCGCAAAAATTTAAGGAGGAGTCTATNTCATCCGGTTAATGTACTTCTTAGAAAACTAGCCTAACTGGAGACAACGGTCGCGATACCCAAAAGAAATTAATCGATGATCAACGTCGAACGTCAGCCAACTGATATAATCTCAAAGGTATGANGTCTAAAATAACCCTGCCGTTGATTATTCTATCGATTAGCGCCGCTATTGCTAGTTTACTCATTCTCCAAAAGGAGCCGCCGAGAACAGTAGATTCTGAGCGGCCTACCATGCTGGTCGATGTGGTGCGTGCTCGATCAGGGTCNACGCAAGTTGTCATTAATGCGCAGGGAACGGTAGTCCCGAGAACTCAAACAACAATGGTCTCGGAAGTCGCTGGCCTCATTACCGAAGTATCTCCGGCCTTTGTTGCCGGCGGTTTCTTCAGCAAGGGTGATCTGCTAGTTCGAATCGATGACCGGAATTATCGCGCTGAGGTTAAACGCGCGGAGGCATCAGTAGCAGCTGCTCAGACAAAAATCGATCAGGAGACTGGGCTCGCNGAATTCGCAAAAACGGATTGGGAGCGAGCTCGAAAATTGTTGAATTCATCGAAAGCTGCGAGTGACCTTGCGCTTAGGAAGCCTCAAGTTTTAGAGGCGTATGCCCAACTTGAATTTGCCAAGGCAGATTTGGAGAAGCGTCAAGGAGACCTCGATAGGACTCAGATTCGAGCGCCATACGATGGTCTGGTGCGAGAAAAACTGGCTGATATTGGCCAATTTGTAAATGCAGGCTCCCCGATTGCTGCGACCTTTGCCATTGATGTTGCGGAAATTCGTCTCCCTCTACCCGATAAAGAGTTACCTTTCCTGGAGCTCGACAACGTTGTATTTGAAGCCGGGGAGGGCCCTAAAGTGAATGTGTCGGCTGTGATTGGAGGGCAGGTANACTTTTGGGATGGCCGTATTGTGAGAACCGAAGGCGTCTTTGATGAAAAAAGTCGCGTNCTCTATGTCGTTGCGCAAATTGGTGATCCTTACAATCGACTAAACAGCAGATGGACCCAGCCCCTTCGTATGGGGACTTTTGTGAAGGCGCGTATAGCAGGCTCTGACTTGGACGACGTGGTTCGGTTGCCGCGTAGTGTACTTCGGGGAAACAGCAGGGTGTGGACGGTCACTGACGAAAATACGCTTAAGCCTGTAGAAGTGAGCATTGTTCGCTCTGACGAAAAATATGTGTTCATTGGGTCAGGGCTGTTAGATGGCCAATTGATCTGTACGACTCTACTGGATAACCCGTTGCCTGGTACCCCGGTCCGTTATGAATTACCGGCTATTAGTGGGCTTGGGGTGAGCAGCTCCAATGATTGATACCAATACTGGGCTTATTGCTTGGTTTGCAAGAAACCATGTGGCCGCCAATCTTCTTATGGTGGTGATCGTTATGACTGGGCTTTTTGCAGCAACAACTATTCGAACCCAGATGTTCCCAGACTTAGAAATTGATCGAGTGACGATTAGTGTTCCTTTTCCTGGTGCGTCTCCAGGAGAGGTAGAGTCAGGTGTCGTGACCAGGCTTGAAGAAGCCTTACGCGATATCGAAGGCATCGCAGAAATGCGTTCTTTCTCATCAGAGGGTTCTGGTAGGGTTGTGCTCGATCTCGAGGTAGGTTACGACGTCCCTNCAATACTTGACGAAGTCAAATTGGCTGTTGATCGTATTTCTAGTTTTCCTGAGTCTATTGAGAAGCCTGTCATTTCNAAAAGTCAACGTCAGATTCCCGCAATCAANGTTCAGATATACGGTGATCTCGATGAAGTTTCGATGAAAAATTATGCCGAACAGATTCGAGACGAGATTTTAGCCCTGCCAAGCGTTACGAAGGCTGAAGTGCGTGGTGCACGGTCGTTCGAAATAAGCATTGAGATGGAAGAAGTACAGCTTCGTCAATACGGACTGACGCTTCGGAATGTGGCAGACGCCATTCGGCAGTCTTCTCTTGATTTACCTGCGGGATCCATTCGGTCTGACTCCGGCGACATCTTGCTCAGAACCGAAGGGCAGGCNTATTTTAAGCAAGACTTTGAAAAAATTGTACTGATCACCCGATCAGATGGCACGCGGCTCATGCTTGGAGATATAGCGACCATTAATGATGGCTTCGAAGAGGTTGAGTTTTACTCTTTGTTTAACGGCCAGCCTACCATCGGGGTTCAGGTCTCGGCGGTAGGNGATCAGAACCAGATCAACATATCTAAAGAGGTAGAAGCGTACATTGAGGAACTGAGAATCTCATTGCCTGATGGTGTGCAGGTGGAGTCGTGGATGAACGCTACGACGCTTTTGGAAGAGACTCGGTCGATGATGCTGGGTAACATGGCTNTGGGTGTTTTACTCGTTCTTGTTGTTTTGGGCCTGTTCCTTCGCCTTCAGCTTGCCTTTTGGGTCATGCTCGGTATGCCCATCGCTTTCCTAGGGGCATTTGCGCTGATGCCGTTGGTCGGTGGATCCCTAAACGTGCTAAGTATTTTTGGCTTTATTCTTGTACTGGGCATTGTCGTTGATGATGCAATTATCATCGGTGAGAGTGTGCAAACCGCCACTGAAAATGACGGGCTCAACCTTGATAGTGTGATACGGGGAGCGAGAAAGGTGGCCATGCCGGCAACATTCGGNGTGTTGACTACTGTGGCTGCCTTCGTGCCCTTTCTGACAGTNCCGGGCAGTTTTGGCCCGATTCCTTTTGCCATAGGTTCAGTCGTAATCCTGTGTCTTCTTTTTTCGATCGTAGAATCGAAACTTATACTGCCAGCACATTTAGCGAGCATGAAGCCCATTCCTTATGACGCAAATCACGCTATTCGAAAATTTCAAGCGTATTTTGCGACGCGATTAAAGCATGTCATCGAAAATATCTATGAACCTTTTTTAACTCGTTGTCTTGAAGTCCGCTATACGACGATTTCAGTTTTTTTGGCGATGCTTATCCTCGCTCTCGGCCTTGTCCTGAGTCCTTACATTCGCACAGTATTTTTTCCCAACATGAGTTCAGATTTTGTTCGAGTGCAGGTCGAGATGATCGAGGGCACGGCGTCCGCGCAAACGGTCCGTATTGCAGAACATATTCACCAGGCGCTACTCGATCTGGATAAAAGTAAGCCAGAAAAAGAGAAGTTTCTACGTAATGTTGCAAGCTACACTTGGGGATCAAATGCTTCGGTCATGGGTGAACTGAAAACGGTTGATTCATTGAATATTGAGCCCGAGACGATTGTTGCTGAGTGGCGAGAACGTATTGGTGATGTCGCAGGTGTAAAGACTATGAACATGGCAGGCTGGCAGAAGTCCCACGGCCAAGGTAAGGATCTCGGCTTTCGTTTAGTTTCTGGAAACAGAGAGCAACTAGCAGGCGCTGCACAGATGTTAGAAGAACAGCTTAAGGCCTATGTCGGCGTTTATGAAATAGAAAATTCAGAGAAGGGTAGTATCCCGGAACTGAATCTAAGGATTAAACCATCAGCTGAGGCCCTTGGACTTACGTTAGCAGACCTTGCGAGTCAGGTGCGCGCTGCTTTTTATGGTGTAGAAGTTCAACGCGTTCAGCGGGGTCGCGAGGAAGTAAAGGTGATGGTGCGTTACCCGCAAGAAGAGCGTGAGTCGATTGGTAATCTTGAGTCGATGTATATTCGTACGGCATCGGGTGATGAAGTACCTTTTACGGCGGTGGCTGAAGTTGATCAGAGAGAGACTCCCTCTGTTATTTATAGGGCCTGGGGCAAACGGTCTGTCTACATCTCTGCAGACGTCGACAAGGCAACGATGGATCCAGGCAGGATTGTAAGAGAAATTTCAGGGAGTGACTTTGTTGCTAGGCTTAAGGCACAGTATCCGAGTGTCAATATTGAACTCGGAGGTGCGAGTCTAGAAGAGCAGGAATTGATTCAAAGGATGATATTTACCGCAGCTCTTGCACTGTTTGGAATATACGCGCTGATGGCGATTCCGCTAAAGTCTTATACTCAGCCGTTGATTATTATGGGTGTTATCCCGTTCGGAATGATCGGCGCGCTGATCGGTCATATTCTCGTTGGCATTCCTTTCAGCGCACTCTCAGTATACGGCATCATTGCATTGGCAGGTGTGGTCGTGAATGACAGTATTATTCTTGTGGATTATGTCAATAAAGCTAATGTTGACGGCCGTCCCATTTTTGAGGCGGTGATTGAATCGGGAAAGCAGCGCTTCAGAGCTATTATGCTGACATCCTTAACGACTTTTTTTGGTCTACTGCCTATCTTGCTTGAGACTAGTCTTTCCGCTGAGTTCGTGACCCCGATGGCTGTTTCGTTAGGCTTTGGCATTTTATTTGCGACAGTGATTACTTTGATCTTGATCCCCTGTCTTTACTTGGTGCTTAACGACCTCAAACTTGCTCGCCATCAGTTTTCTCCTGATTTTTGATCGCGCGATAAGTTAGTGTTGTTCTTTGTCTAGTGCGGCTTTTATGTCAGCGCTCATATCTCGGGGCTCCGTTGCACCAATAGAGAGTTCTAGGACGGTTGCCCTGTGTGGTAGTTGGAGCGCTGTCATGACTACTGCTGAAATATCTTCTGCCTTCATCATGGTTGCGCGAGCGTCTGCATTGGGGGGTAGAGCGCGGTTATCAAGAATTGGCGTATCAACCTCTCCGGGGAAAATTGTCGTGCAGCGTATGCCGTGTCGTCGAACCTCTGAAGATAAAACTTCCATATAAGCTCTGGCTGCTGCTTTAGCAGCACTGTAAGCAGCCCCGGCCATCACGTTAGGCCTTAAGCCTGCTAACGATGAAATCATGATCACATCACCACGCTGTTGCTTGATCATGCCAGGCAGAAGAGATTTTGTAAGAATCACTGGACCGAGCGTGTTAACGTCCATAACGCTTTGCCACTCTTCCGCCCCGATATGTCTTGCGCTTCGAATTTTAGAGCTAAACCCAGCGTTGTTAATAAGTATATCGACGTCGCCACTGTCTTTGTTTATGTCGGCTGCTAGCTGTTCTGTGGCTGCTGGGTCTGTTAAATCAACCGTATAAGCCTTTCCAGCGGATGAGTCTGGAAACTTGTTCAGAGTCTGGTCGAGCAGTTCCCTGCGCCGACCGCAGACGAGTACCTTTGTGCCTGCTCTGGCGAGGTCGATGGCGATCGCTCTGCCAATGCCCGTTCCAGCACCGGTGACAAGTGCTACGCGTTGGCCTAAATCAGTTGTCATCGATTTTGTTCTCTCTACTTTATAAGCTGTCCTTAATGCAAACGGACTATACCATCTAAATGAGAAAGATCTTGTTGATTTCCCTTTGGTATCTGCGAATTCAATGTTCTTGCTATTGCACACGCCAGGTAAAGAGGCGGTGATTTGAAATGTCATTGCCGTCCACATCGCGAATCGGATTCGGTGGGTTGGTTTGCTGTGTTATCAGTGAACCTAGAACCATTGCTGTGAGGCTGCAGATAAAAGCAGGAACTGCCCCAATATAGATAGCATCCCAGATTTCATAATCAACAATAGGTAAAAGTAGCCAAATAAATAGCAACCAGCTTGAGGCGCCTGTAATAATTGAAAGCCAGGCGCCAATGACATTGGCCCTAGACCAGAGAATGCCGCAGATGGCTGTTGCAGACAGTACGGGAAAGCTCACCGCTCCTGCGAAGACAAGGAGCCGGTATAGGTCACCCATTACCAGCCCGAATAGTAGGCTAATTATCGTTATTAGGATCATCGATAAACGTGTGATCTTTAAACGTTGTGCGTCCGTGGATTGTGGTTTAACGACACTGAATGCTGTGTAACCGATCAGCGCTCCTGCAGTCAGAATTGTATCTCCTGCCGTACTAACGATCGCAGAAGACACCGCCACAAAAAATAAAATGACTACCCAGTTGGGCATGTGGTTTTGGACAAAAATCGGAAAGATATTGTCGATTTCCCCTTCGGGAAGATTAGGGTATAGGATAAAAGCACACATACCGACAATCACCGGTATCATACCGAGAGCCAGATAAATAAACCCGCCATAGATGAACCCGCGGGTTGCCGCGACCTCATCCTTGGCAGCGAGAGCCCTTGCGGTAAGCACTGAGCCGCCAATATCCCCGATGGCAACTGAAAACCAAGCAGCCAGCATGTAAAGCACACCGAGCAGGCCTAGGTAACCTGCAAAGCCATGAGATTGACCATTGGTATTCAATCCATTGGTGTAGAAGAGGCTGAAAGGGGGCGCGCCATCGACTGCGCCTGCATTCTCGACAAACGCAGTAATGCCTCCGACAGCGTTTAGAGAATAAGGCAATATGATCAGAAGCACGAGGCTCAGTATGATGAANGCCAGCATATCGGAGCGCGACAGAGCCCAGAGCCCGCCGANTAGCGCAACGCCAAGGATGAGAGNACTTCCCATAAGGGTCGCGATCATTGTGTCGACACCAGTAACGACGCTAATNATGATGCCTAATGACAGGAGCTGCGCAGAAATCCAGGAGATGTAAGCGATCATTCCGACTGCCATCGAAGTCAAACCTATGCCTTTACTATATCTCGCGTTGTAGAAGTCGACCGAAGTGGTGAACCGAGATCTCCTAAACACTCCAACGAATAAGAAACCGACAATTAACAAAGTGAGAAAAGGTGACCAAGGGTCCCAAACGATCGCCTGAAACCCTCCGACAAAGGCCTCTGTCGCACCTCCTAAAATAACGGCCCCACCCAGCCAAGTGGCGACGACAGAGCCTGTGACAAAAGGAGTCGTCAAGCTGTGACCAGCGAGAATGAAATCTTCTGTAGACTTAGATCTTCTAGAGTAATAGATGCCCAGGGCAACGATCGTCAGGAAATAACCTAACAGGATCAGAAGAATCAGCGGATTACTTTCTTGGATTGGCATGGTGCTAGTACTTGTGATGTCTATTGATTAAGTTGCTGGGCCCTATGCTTGTCTGTCTTTTTTGTTCTTAGGCCCGATCATATTCGGAGGGTCGATTTTCGCTCTTTGTTGAATACAGGTAAGGGTAAAATTTTACGCACGTGTTTTTGGTACTCCTTGTATTCGGGGCCCAATATCCTTGCAAGATCTTTTTCTTCATAGTAGAGGCCAATAAAGACATAAAGCGTCATGCCTCCGGCTAGCATGAGATGGGACATAGTCATCGTTGGTATGCACCATATTCCTAGTAGAATTCCGAGCTGCAAAGGGTGACGGACGAGTTTATAAAACCATCGGTCTGTGAACGTTGCTAGTGGTTCAGGTCTATCGCGAAAATTTAGGTAAACCTGTTGCAATCCGAAAAGTTCGAAGTGATTGATCATAAAAGTTGCGATTATGGCTACTAACCAGCCGATAGCATGGCCGGTAAGCAAAACGTTATAGAGAGGTCCTGATTCCACGCGCCATATGTCGCCTGCGATTGGNTGCCAGTAGAAGCTGAGGACAAGCATCATGATACCGGAGAGTAGGACATAGGAACTGCGTTCAGCTGCCGTCGGGATGAATTTCGTTAACGCTGCTTTGAAGGTGGGGCGTGCAGTGACAGAGTGTTGCAGACCGAAAAGGACTAGTAGACCNAGGTTTATCGCGATCGCGGTTTCAATCGGTCCTGGTGTTGCTGAGTTAATGTGCACAGGCATAAAGTCCCAGCTGCCGAGAAAGAGTATGAAGTAAACAAGTCCGCCAAGACCAATCAGGTAGGATAAGATTCCAAAGCTGGCAATCAATAATTTTTTCATAACATATCTCGACCTTTTCAGTTCAGCATAGTCTATTGCGACTTGAATTCAATGATCTTTGCCGCTTGATGGGTATATAAAGGTATAGTTGTTAAGTCTCAATCTAGTGAAGAAGCATACGCTATGACCAATGATCCGATAAATCCGCAACTTGATTTCAACTTGCTAGAAGACGAAACACGCGAATGTCCTTTTAAGTACTTTGAAACGATCCGGCTCCTGGACAAACCAGTTTATTTTATGCGAGAACTAGGTGCCTTTTATGTCAGTCGTTACGAAGATGTCAGGTACGTCAAGAAGCACCCGGAGTTGTTCAGTAATGATACGCACAAATATGGCGCTCGGCAGAGCGCGTCCAGAAGCGTCGCTGAGTCTTATCGTGCAGAACATGGTTGGGAAAGGGTGTCGACTTTGCAGAGAACAGATCCACCGGTTCATAGCAAATATCGGAATCTGATTAATCACGCCTTCACCCCAAAACGAGTCAAGACAATGACCAGCTACATTGAAACTGTGGTCAATGACCTTGTTGATAGTTTTATCACCAAAGGGCAGTGCGACTTTATGCGAGATTTTGCCATTCCATTACCTTGCACAGTAATTGCGGATCAACTCGGTGTGCCGCGCGATATGATCTGGGAGTTGAAAAAATGGTCAGATGCCATGCTTGCACCAGGTGGAGGNTTTACTAACGAAGAAAAGGCTCTCGAATGTGCTAAGCAGGTTGTTGATGCGCAGCAATTTTTTGCTCAGGTCATCGCTGAACGCANGTCCGAGCCAAGGGACGACATTATTTCCACACTCGCTAACACCAATGTTCGTGATACTAATGATGGTCCTGAGAGAAAACTTAATATGTACGAGTTGATGGATCTGCTCGATCAACTGCTGACCGGCGGGAATGAAACTACGACTAATGCTATCGGGTCGGCGTTGATGTTGTTGCTGCAGCGACCATCAGATATGGCGAGACTCCAGAATGATCCGAGTCAAATCAGGAACTTTATAGAAGAATCTCTCCGTTATGAGACGCCTGTCATGCACCTCTGGCGTGTTGCGGTAGAAAATACAGAGCTAAGTGGCGTTTCTATACCTAAGGGCTCATCTGTCGCGATTGGTTATGCNAGCGCTAATCGTGATGAAAAAGTTTTTGANGACGGTGAACTCTTTGATATTGATCGGCAAAAAGCGGGTGCGCATCTTGCTTTNGGTTCAGGTCCGCACCATTGCCCCGGTGCTCCGCTAGCACGGCAAGAGATGTTCTCCGCTTTCACCATCTTGTTACACCGGTTGGACAAAATTCGTGTCGCCGACCCCGATGAGCAATTTCTGCATGCGCCCAGCAGTTTTCTGAGGGGGCTCGCACGCCTAGATCTGAAATTCGAGATTANANAGGCGGATCGATACTTTCCTGGAGCCTCTGTTTACTAATTTTCAGCCCAGCGCTCAGCGCGTTTCATCGAGNTGGCGTAATGGCGGCGGCCCGCCCACAAAAAAATNATACCAGTTATGCCGAAAATCATCGTCATGGTGATCATGGAGTATCGGACGCCGCCAGCCCCTGGGAATACATATTCGTTGAAAGCTCCTGCCAGAGGTGGCCCGAAGAGCATGCCGAACGCCCCTGTAAGCATATAAATCGCCGCCACTCTCGCTCTTAGGTGCGGTGGGGTGATGACTGGCAGTGCGCCTGAGGCNATGCCGAAGGGAGAATTGACTGCGAGTAGTGCGGGACCGTAGAGGGCTAAGGCCCATGTNGCTGAAGGGGCAGCTTGTAAAAGGAGGACTGTTGGGATTGTGAGAATGCCTCCAATCATGCCTGCGGTAATGTTTGCATCAAGATGTCCCCGGTCTAGCAACGATTTCGCTATCCAGGCTACCAGCAACGGTCCCATAGGGCCGAAGACTACGAAGATCCATCCGAAATACTGTGATGCCTCGGCTGCAGGCATACCGTGAACACGCACTAGAAACGAAACGCTCCAGAAAACAAAAGCATAACCGGTCAGTACCAGGGAAATGAAACCTGCATGGTGAAAGAAAATAGTTAATGCATGTTCTCGATAGAAGCCGGACAAGGATTGCGGGACGCCGCTAACTTCATCAGTTGATATTAGTGGGCGGCGTTTCGGTTCTCGAATAAGTAGAAAGAAGGCTGCTAGGAACATGCCGGGAATGCCCACATAGACGAAAGTCTGCTGCCATGGTTTTAGCGCACCGATGCCGGGGATGATCATTGGTTCTGCTTGCTGGACCAGATCAAGAACAAAACCACCGATAATGAAAGCAATACCTGTACCTATAATCGGTCCGGTCTGGAAAATGCTAAGTGCCAAAGGTATGTCCCGTCGAGGAAAATAGTCACCAATCAACGAAGTCGTTGAAGGAGACAAGGTTGCTTCGCCTACACCAACCCAAATTCGTGCAAATAAGATCTGCCAGAAGCTTTTTGTCAGGCCGCAGGCTATCGTCATAAGCGACCATAGGAAGATGCCTATTGCAATAATATGNTTCCGGCTCCGTGTGTCGGCCAGGGCAGCGATAGGCAGCGCTGCGACTGCATAAAAAAGGGCGAAGACACCATAAAGCCACCCGATTTCGGTATCACCAACTCCTAGATCTTCCTTCATTGGGTCTACGACAATCGCGACAACCTGCCGATCAATGAAGGCGATTAGTGAAGCGATAATCAAGACAAAGACGACAAACCAGGCGTAACGCCGGTCGGGATAGGGGATAGCTTCTTGGATAATTGTGTTGCTCATTTTGTTCGGGAGAACAGTGTGCAAGGGTTTTAGCGGATTTGCTATGCTTGCAATCAAAATTTTGTGAGGGAGATGAGGAATGGCTGGAAGACTGGAAGGTAAAGTTGCGGCGATAACGGGTGGCGCTAGTGGTTTTGGCGCAGGTGCTGCTAGACGATTTGTTAAAGAAGGTGCNAAGGTGGTCATAGGAGATATTCAAGTCGATGCGGGTCAGTCCGTCGCTTCTGAACTGGGAGATGCCTGTGTTTTTCTGCCTTGCGANGTTACAGATGAATCAGCGGTCGCCGCATTGGTCGATGCGGCGGTATCAAATTTTGGTCAGTTGGACGTGATGTATAACAACGCGGGCGTGGTTGGTGCTGTGGGTCCGATCGCGACGACGCCGGCCGATGAGTGGAATAAGACTATGGATATTCACGTAAATGGGGTTTTCTATGGATGTAAACATGCTGCTAGAGTAATGATGCCGAGGGAAACGGGCTCTATNGTGAACATGTCCAGTGAGGCTGGCATCATGGGGGGGCGCGGGCCTCACGCTTATGCTGCAGCGAAACACGCAATTATTGGTATTACCAAAAATGTTGCGGTCGAATTGGCGCAGTACAATATTCGCGTAAACGCTATTTCACCGACTGGGATGGCGACTGCGATGGTAGCGGCTTTGTCAGGTGATATGCATGACATCGAAGGCACTGAAGCCAGATTGGCGATGTCTTCACCTCTGAAAGGTCGTCCAGGTAGAGCCGACGATGTAGTAAATGCTACTCTTTGGTTGGCTAGCGAAGAATCTGGTTATACAACAGGTCACACGTTGACGACCGATGCTGGACGGACGGTGGGTTCAGATAATGTGTCTATGTTCGATGAATATCAGCCATTTATAGCTGAAGCGGGTAAGCGTGGAATTGACTAGCCTGATTGATTAGGTGAGTCTCTCGAAATTTAGCTAGAGAGAGTCGGATTGTCTGGATCATCTAGTCCTGTAAGAATAATAAATGGTTAACGATAGGGAGGCGAAACCTATGGCTATTAATCTACCAACGTCGGAAGAATGGATCGAACGCTGTGCAGGTGACGGTGAGTTCATGTTAGCGGCTCGGCATTGGAATGGCGGGGTGAAGCTGTCTGTCGGAGAGACAAANCTACAACTCGGTGTTTCTGATGGTAGGCCAGCNGCCNCAGCAGTAGAAGATAATTTCATTTGTTTTAGTGGCGAGGAAACCGTATGGGAGAAAGTTCTTGCACAGGTGCCTGAGCGTTTTCATCATGACTTGATGGCGAATATCTCCCAAGACCTTGGCGTTAAACGAGAAGCTGATCCAGTAAATTTTGCACAATACTTTGCAGCAGCGGCACGTGCTATAGAATTGCTNAGGCCCAAGGCGGACCGAGGTGAACTAATGCCTCACGATAGTCAGCCTGCCGGGACAATCGATGCACCTATTGGTCGTTATGTGCATCTTGAACTGGCTGGTCACGACCATAGAATCTATTTCGAAGAAGCCGGACAAGGTATTCCNTTGTTGATGCAGCACACTGCGGGTTGTCATGGNAGCCAGTGGCGTCATCTTTTTGAGTTTCCGGAAATNACAGATCGATTTAGGTTGATTGCTTATGACCTGCCCTGTCACGGTAAATCTGTACCACCAGTCAGCAAGGACTGGTGGGACGAACAGTATTTATTGAAAGGAGAATTTCTGAGGTCAATCCCTGTGAAACTGGCCCAGGCCCTTAATTTAGAACGTCCAGTATTCATGGGATGTTCGGTGGGNGGTTTGTTGGCGCTAGATCTAGCGCATAAATGTGCAGATGTCTTTCGTGCCGTCATTTCTATAGAAGGTGCNCTAAATATCCAGGGNCAGCTGGATGACTTCCAAGAGCTTTGGCACCCGCAGGTTAATAATGAATATAAGGCTCGATTGATGGATGGATTAATGTCGCCAACCTCACCAAAGGCCTATCGTAAAGAGACCAGCTTTGTTTATGCGTCTGGTTGGCCTCCCGTGTTCTTGGGAGACCTTTGCTACTACGTCGAGGATTATGATCTCCGTCCCTGCGCGGGGGAAATTGATACTAACAAGGTTGGTGTTCACATCCTGTCAGGAGAATATGACTACAGCGGCACCACTGAGCTGGGCCAGGAAGCTCATAAAGCTATACCAGGATCAACTTGGTCAGAGATGGTAGGCGTTGGGCACTTTCCCATGTCTGAAAACCCTGCAGCATTTGTCGAATATCTAAAGCCTATTTTGGCGCAGATTTCTTAAGAGGCAGACGATGGTAAAGAATATTCTCCAACCCACCGGCGACCAAGTTAGAGCATTTCGTGACCGGGCGACCGGGCAGCCNGTTTCGATGTTGAATATGCTGAAGTTTAGAGCTAACGCGCTTTATGAGGANGGGCGTGATGTTAACTTTTCTGGTCGTGAAGCATATTCGAGATACGCCCNGGGCTTCCGACAACTGATGGAACCAAGGGGTTGCAGAGTGATTTACGCGGGTGCAGCTAGGGGTTTTTTGATAGGCGAAGGTGAAGGGATGTGGGACGCTATCTTTATTTTTGAATACCCTTCGACCCAGGTTATGCTTGATATGTTTCGTGATANAACCTATCAAAATGACGTTCAGCCGCATCGCGCTGCGGCGCTGGAAGGCCAGCTGTTAATCGAGTGCGGTCCGGGGTTTGATCTTGAATGAAGTAGCAGTTGAGCCTTTGGCAGAAAATTCCAGTCAGGTGATAGGCTTAGATGGATATTCAATACTTTTATGTAACTCCGCCGGTAAACATTATGCAATTGCTAATCAATGTTCTCATCAGGATTCGCCGCTGGAGAAAGGGCGTATCAGGAATGGTTATATTTCCTGTCCGTTGCATGGAGTGAGGTTCAGCCTAGAAACTGGTGAGCCTATGGGTGTGCAGTTGACTCGAGTACCGGTCAAAACCTACGAGGTTATTGAGGATCAATCATCGGTTCGCATAAAAATCGAATAAACCTCACGTTGATATTGCTAGCTGCTCGACTTGTCACGCGAGTTCTTATTCCCTCAGACAGGAATAAACATATCTTCTCCTATACCAGCATAGTTCTTGACTGCCTTTAAAGACGGGGCTACGCTTTTTTTATACGGGGAAAACCAAATGAGCAGCAGCATGTCCGAACAAACTGTAGTTGATATCGAATCCTATCCTAAGCAATCGACGCGCGGTTCAAAGATTGAAGGGTACCGCTACACTTCCAAAGAATTCTTCGAAGAAGAGTGGGAGAGTATGTGGACAAAGGTCTGGCTTCTGCTGGGTAGAGAATCTGAGCTCCCCGAGCCCGGCGATTGGCAGATGGAGCCGATAGGATCGGAAGAAATTCTGATGGTGCGGCAGGGCGATGGTGGGGTTAAGGCTTTCTATAATGTTTGTCAGCACCGCGGCAACCCGTTAGTCGAGGAAGACAAGGGCCATGTGCGTCGCTTTGTTTGCAAATACCATAGCTGGGCCTTTATGCCTGATGGGGAATTGAACTTTGCACCAGACAAGGAAGACTTTCCTGAGGGTAACCCTTGCGGGAAAGTCAGGCTTGAAGAACTGAGATGTGAAACCTTTGCAGGTTTCGTCTGGGTCAATATGGACCCCGATTGCATTAGNCTACGGGATTACCTTGGTCCAATTTGGGATGAGTGGCATTCNCGTGATATTCATATGTGGAAGCGTACCATGGCGAATACGATGTGGTTGCCCTGCAATTGGAAAGTAGTCCTGGATAATTTTAATGAGTCTTACCATGTTCCTACCGTTCACATGGGTGCAACAACCGAAACAAACCGCAAGGAAATCAGAGGACACATCAACACTTATTTCAAAGAGACTCGATTTGATCTTTCGGATGAAGGCCACAACCGGATGATTATGGAAGGTGGTTATGGAGTAGGATCTACGGATCAGGAAGGTAATATTCTTGAACCTCTTGCCAGTCAGTTGCGCTATTGGAATATAAATCCCGATGAATTTAAGGGTAGGCCGGAGGACACTCGTCAGGCAATTCAAAAGGCAAAACGTAGGTTTGGCCCCGAACGTGGATTNACTCATTATGATCGAATCCCTGATCAGCAATTTACTGATGCTTTTCACTATACGCTCTTTCCAAATTTTGCCGTTTCTCTTTGGTCAGATGGATTCCATTTTCTGCGCGCTAGACCGCATCGCAGCGATCCAGAGCAGTGTCTCTTCGATAATTGGTGGTACGGCAGCCCTGCTGCTATTGAATCGGGTGTCGAAAGGGGACCGTTTGATCGAGGCGTAGATGTAGAAAAACAAATGCTGACTTTTGGTGAAGACTCGATAGGTTTAGCGATAGAGCAGGATGTCGCTGTTTTTGTAACCCAGCAACGTGGTTTTCGTTCTCGAGGTTTTAAAGGCGTATATCTTTCATCGCAAGAAGCCAGAATTAGGCGTTACCATGAAATGATTGATGACTATATCGATGGTCGAAAGCCTGGTTGATCGGCTACAGTGAGTTTCTTAGCATGAGTTCCCGTGGATGAGGTTCGAGGTAAACCTGTTGCTGGATATAAGGGCTAGGGTGTCGCCTAAGGAAGTAGTTTAATAGGGTAATGGGCACGATTAAGGGCACCAATCCAGTACGATAGTCGTCTATTAAACTGAGTAAATCCTGCTTGTCCCCTCTNGTAAGGTCGGTCTTTANGAATCCCATNAAATGCAAAAGCACATTACTGTGTGTACCTCTTGTCGATTGATGTCGGAGTGCCTGCATAGCCAGTTTAATGTATTCTTCGGCTAATTGGTCAATATTGCCTTTCCCTGCGTCGGCGACCAGTCNGCCTAATTCNCGGTACGTTGCTTCGTGGTGTGACTGTAAAAGAAATTTATGGCAGCTATGAAAATCGATGAGTCCAGCCGGACTCAGGCCATTTGCTTTCAGGTTTAACCATCGGAACCTAGTAAAGACTCGAACAATGAAGTTTTCTCTTAAGATAGAGTCCATCAATCTGCCTTCCTCCTCTACGGGCAGATTGGGGTCAGCTCCCATAATGGTTTTGGCAAAGACACCTGATCCATTCCTGCTGGGNGCTGCTTCTGGTTTTTGCGGATAGATCTTTACTCGTTCCATGCCACAGGAGGGAGAGTCTTTTTTTAGAATGAAACCACTGAAATCTGATAATTCCGGGATGGCCTTACGCCCAACCTCGGCGAGTGCATCGGTATAGTCAACAGAGTTGTCATCTACTTTAACTGCCCGNGTGTCCTCTCCTCGCTTCATGAGCCTGATGGGAGGCCTAGGAATTCCTAAGCCGATAGAGACTTCAGGACAATAAGCCCTATAGTCGAAATGCTCACCCAGCTGTTTGGTTACGTAACGGCTGTGTTTGTGTCCGCCGTCAAACCTTACCTCGTTACCTAGAAGGCAGCTTGAGATGCCTAGTAACGGCTTGTCATAGCTCTCAGTCACAAGTTAGGAGCGTCGATCAAACTCTACATGAAGTTCAGGCAGATTGTGCAGAATCAGGCTAGGCTCAGCCGCCGGCGTGTAATCGGCGTTCAGTCGGATATTCTCTATACGGTCAAGAATTGCCGGTAAGCCCAAGGTTAATTCCTGNCGCGCAAGTGGGGCACCGATACAAAAGTGTACCCCAGANCCAAAGGCCATTTGCATGCCAGCTTTTTTTCGCTCCAAGTCTACCTGGTCTGGATTAGGAAACTGTTTTTCATCCATGTTGGCTGCACCGTAGCGCAACATGATGAAGGATCCTGCAGGTATTTTGACGCCGCCTAGTTCAGTAGCTTCAGTGACCTTACGAGGCAAGCCCTGCACCGGTGCTCTTATGCGCAGAGTCTCTTCGACAAATACTTTGATCCCCTCGGGATTACCACGCAGCTTATCTTGAAGTTCGGGGTTCCGACAGAGTAACCACATCGACCAACCAAATGCGCTGGTAGTGGTTTCGTGGCCTGCAACTAGGAATTGCTGGAGAATAGAAAGAATCTCCCCATGGGTCAGGAGTCGATTCTCTTCTTCTAGTTTGCTGTTTGCCAGAATCGTGATCATGTCATTTAAGGGTTCTGCGCGCCTCGCTTCTACCAGACTAATCAGCAAATTTTGTAGATCCACTGCCACCTGAGCGCGTCGCAANGTTTCCTCATNAGTGAGTTGTTGTATGCGAAGCCCGGCGGCTGCGCAGGTCGCAGCATCATAGAAAAATTCACGATCGGCTTGGGGGATCCCCAGCCTTACCGAGATGATCTCCAATGGTACGGGAAAAGCGAATCCTTTCATGAATTCGCCATCGCTCTCTAAGAAGGTGTCTGCGTGCTGATCAATAACAGCCTGAACATCAGCTTCACTTTTTTTTATTTCAGAGACGGTGAACAGTTGGCTGACAAGAGATCGGTACTTTGTATGGTCAGGTTCATCAAGCGTCAGCATGGTAGGTGGGGTGGGTATCATCTCGCGCATTTTTTCGCCCACGGCTCCCTTGATTTCATCCGGGAGGTTTGCCATCCCTGCGTCTCGAGAAAACGCCATGAAGTCATCATATTGACTTGAATAAGTGCTGGTGTCGCGAATGACTTGACGAAGCAGTTCATAGCTGGTCACGTAATACATGTTTAGCTCTGGAACGTGGTAAACGGGTGCCTCGTCTCTCAACTGCTTGTACATTGGGTATGGATCTATGAGGTTTTGCAGGTCAAATACGGGAATGCTGTTTGGCTCTGACATTTTATGTTTGAAAGAATTAAAGTTGATCGATGATAACATGATTCCAGAGCTGGAAACGAAAGCGGAAATGCGTTCTGTTATATCTTAAGGGGGGGTGGCGAATGGAAATCGGGGCAGTCTTTCCACATCTTGAAATTGGNAGTGATCCAATAGTCATTCGTGATTGGGCGCAGGCGGTTGAGGAAATTGGTTATTCGCATATTCTGGTTTACGATCATGTAATTGGTGCAGTTCACGAAGAGCGCGANCCGCCGCTTTGGGGCCCTTATACGGAGGAATCGCTCTTTCATGAGATATTTGTTTTGTTTGGATATTTTGCTGCCTCTACGCAACACGTCGGCTTGGCAAGTGGNGTCGTCATCCTGCCCCAGAGACAAACGGTATTGGTGGCTAAGCAAGCGGCTGAGGTAGATCTCTTGTCAGGTGGACGGCTCAGGCTAGGTGTAGGCACTGGTTGGAATTATGTCGAATATGAGAGTTTAAATGAGAGTTTTGACAATCGAGGTCGGCGGCAAGAGGAGCAGATTGAAGTGTTGCGGGCGCTCTGGCGGGAGCCGGTGTTGAGTTTTGAAGGGCGATGGCATCATATTGATCGTGCGGGTCTAAAGCCNTTGCNAGGTAGACAGATCCCAATATGGTTTGGCGGTTTTTCGGACGTTGCTTTCCGCAGGGCCGCAAGGATAGGGGATGGTTTTATCTTCGGCAGTGGTCATGACCAGAATCTGNAGGCGCGTCAGCGATTGAAGGTTTTTCTTGATGCAGAGCGTCGCGATGAAACATTTGGTATTGAAGCTCTAGTGAACTACCAGGCAGGAAAGGGTCGTTGGGTGCGGGACGTCCAGGACTGGATGGATGTGGGTGCGAATTATGTTTCTATGCGGGCCATGGCGTTAAGAGGTATGGGGGATGGTTTGGGTACTCCTCAGGCTCATATTGATGCGTTGAGNACCTATTGGAAAGAAGTAGGTGATCTGAGCACGAAGGACTGAATAAAAATATTGAATAATCAAATGAGTTAGTCGACAAAGGGCAAAGCTGAATAGGGCTTTTTCGACTACGAACGAAATNAGTAAATTGAGGAGCAGATNATGGCTGCACAACCGCAAGATGTAAGAACAATGGATGAGGCGTTTAAAAAACTGCTGGAAGCGGATACTCATGTTGAGCATATCTCCGATGCTCTTAGACGAAACAATCCGATGTCGCCAGGGCCTACATTAGTTCCGGTAGCACGTTACATCGATCATCGCTATCACGAACTGGAAAAAAAGAAGTTATGGCGTAAGGTCTGGCAGATGGCTTGCCATGAGGATGATTTACCGAACGTTGGTGATGTCGTGCCTTACGATATCGCTGATATGTCTTTCATCATCGTTAAGGTTGCTGAAGACGAATACAAAGCGTTTTATAACGCGTGTCTTCATAGGGGGCGTAAATTGCGCGAGGCGCGTGCAAAGCAACTTGATGAACTGCGTTGTCCTTTCCATGGCTGGACTTGGAATATCGACGGCTCACTAAAACAGGTGCCGTGCGCTTACGATTACAATGGACTAAACAGGGACGACGAAGCTCTGCCTGAAGCCAGGTTAGCACGGTGGGGACGATTTGTTTTTATTAATCCTGACCCTAACTGTGACCCCTTCGAGGATCATGTTGGTGATTTAGATTCGCAGTTTCCACTCCTACCATATGAAAAACGTTACAAGTCTGCCCATGTTGCGAAAATTGTAAGGGCTAATTGGAAAGTTGTTCAGGAAGCGTTTATGGAATCTTATCATGTTCTTATGACACATCCTCAGATCCTTACAGGTGGAGCCAATGATCTTTGCACAAAATACGACGCCTTTGGCAACTACTCTCGTGCTATTCGTTGTGGAGCTTTGGAAGGTGCCATGCCATCTTTCGAACCCGTGGAAGTCGATGGTGTTCACAAGGTGCAGCACCCTCTAAATGGCTGGGTCTATGAAGACTTGGGCGACGAGGTTGTCCAAGTAACCACACCAAAAGGGAAANTCGGTAAGTTCACAGTCGACGCTNACTGGCTTGAGGGTGAACTGACAGATGCCAATCCCCATTTGTGTAATTGGGTNGGGGGTAAGAAGCTTTCATCTGGAGCAATGGCGCAGGACCCTAGGACAATCTCGAGGGTTCGAAAGAAGCTTGGCAGTGCAGCTAACGCCCGGACAGTTGGAGCAGAAATGCAACGAGAAATGTTGCGCGATGTTGTGCCATCGGTGGCTGATACCATCCCCGACGTCGAATTGACTTCCTCAATTTATCTAACGCTTTTTCCGAACTACCATCCTTGGGGTTCATTCAATTCTATCAATTACCGCTTTAGGCCAAATGGGGACAACCCTGACGAGTGCATATGGGAGTGTATGTTTTTGCAACCTATTCCAGAAGATGACGAGTATGAACCGGTAAAAGAAGTTCACTGGCTCGGACCTGACGATGATTACACGGATGCACCTGAGTTAGGCATGCTGGTGAAGGTCTTCAATCAGGATCTCAGAAACCTGACCCACGTCTACGCGGGTATGAAAGCCACGGCAAGAGAACACCTGAGGCTTGCGGATTATAATGAATTAAAACTTCGCCACTTCCATGAGCTATATGAAAAGTGGGTAGGCGACGTTGAGGGTAGTTCATGAACATAGAAGACGAAAGTTGCTGATGACTAGGTTTATGTGAATAAGATACTGGAGAGACAGATGAGAACTGTTAACGACATGACTCTGCCGAGGGGTCAGGATCCAACAGAAAATATCTGGGAAGTGATCTATACCCAGCGCGCGATTCGCTATTGGAAAGACAAAAAAGTGCCAAGGAGTCTCTTAGAACAGGTTATTGAAGCTGGCTCCAAAGCCCCCAGCGGGTCTAATCTTCAACCTTGGATTTTTGTTGTCGTTGACGANGAAGAAAAGAGGCAAGTTATTTCGTCATCGCTCCGCGAGATCTTCGATGCCAGTCCCGCTAAACAGCTCGTCGAAGCNGGCGAAAACTCAGAGGANAAAACACAGCGCCTGATGTTAAAGGGGGCGCGCGAATTTTTTATGAAGCTTGAAAAGGCTCCAGTCTTGATTCTTCCTTGTCTTNACAAACTAGCCTCGCCTACCGATGNGCCTGATTCACTCCTCGCTGGTAGTTCTATCTACACGGCAGTTCAAAACNTGATGCTGGCAGCAAGGGCCCTGGGCTTAGGTACCGTGATGACCACTGCTCACGGAATGATAGAAGGAACGCTTCGANAAGTCCTGCATCTGCCCGATGACGCTTACCCAGTAGCACTTATACCTATCGGTTATCCGGACGCGAACTTTGGTCCGACTACTCGAAAGGGAGTTGATGAAATTCTTTACTGGAACGAATGGGAATGACAATAAATCGTCAATGGTTAGTCAATGGTGATCCGCGCGGCAGAGCGNTANCGACATCGGATTGGATTCTTGAAGAAGCAGAGCTTATTCCTTTGGAAGANGGCTGCNTTCGCATCAAAACTGAAGTGCTCGGGTTTCAACCTGCACAAAAAGGTCAGATGGAGGTCATACCCGGTTATTCCGGCGGCAATCTTACCGGCAAAGTCATGGGTGCTGAAGGTATCGGCGAGGTTGTAGAAAGTCGAACCTCTGAAGTGCAGGTCGGTTCTAAGGTTATTGGGCCCCTAGGTTGGCAGGAGTACGCGGATCTCAAACAGAGCCAAGTTAGGGTATTGCCTGACGATGACCTACTGACAGCTCATCTCGGGCCTCTTGGTTCTAGTGGTTTAACGGCTTATTTTGGTCTGTTGAGAATCGGTCAACCTGAGGCCGGAGATGTAGTTGTTATATCGGGTGCCGCGGGGGCTGTAGGTTCGACGGTAGGTCAGATAGCGAAGATCTGCGGTTGCCGGGTCATTGGTACTGCTGGTGGGCCAGAGAAATGCGATTGGTTGACTCAACAGGTCGGCTATGACGATACGNTCGACTACAAGAACGATAATGTTAANGCTCGATTGAAAGAACTTGCGAGTGGCGGAATTAATGTGTTTTTCGACAATGTCGGGGGCCCAGTCCTGAATGATGTCCTGGCTCGGATTGCCCCTAGGGCNCGTATCATCATATGTGGCGGTATCTCGCGTTATGAGCAGGAGACTTTGCCTGCAGGCCCCGCAAATTACTTTAATGTAGTCTTTCGTCAGGCGCGTNTAGAGGGATTTTTACTCAGTGGGTACGAAAGAGAATATCCGGAAGCGATAGAACGTATGACTCAATGGATATCCGATGGTCGTCTCGTTTACCGGGAAGATGTCCAAGAGGGTTTTGAGAATATTCCAACTACACTTATGCGGCTGTTCACTGGTCAGAATTTCGGTAAGCAGTTGCTCAGACTCTGAAAATAATTTGGTCTTATAGCGCATTTAAGACGACTCAGTTAGGTTGAGTTGCCTTTAATCTAAGCAATATAAAGGTGCCAATTGTCATAGCTAAAGCGACGCAAGTCAAAAGCCAGAGACCACTACTGAAACCTGTATTCGGCGAATACAGCACACCGAGCAATAGGGGCCCCAAGACGCCCCCTACCTCTGCGGCGGAGAAAAAGATACCGCTANCGATACCTACGTATCTTTCGCCGATTTCAGGAAGTTCTACCAAAGTCAAAATCAGGACCGTCATAAGGCTGGATTTAGCCAATCCCTGAAGAAGTAGGCCAATCATCAGTAAATTACCGACNTCGGCCCTNAGCATGAGGCTTGCTAGCAATGCAGCCGCTGCCAATCCGATAAGAATGTGGAAGCGTCTCTCAGGGGTCGCAAGTCTTGGGATGAGNAGGGAACCTGCGATACCTATTATTGTCGGGATGGCTGCCCAGTATCCTGCTTCTGTGGCATCCATACCATGCGACTTGAGAATTTCTGGTAGCCAATTATTAAGAGCATGATTGAAAAGAAAGACACAGACACTTATTCCCAGCACGATGAGTATAGTGGGTTTATTGAGTAAACTTTTGATGACACGGACTTGGGGCTGACCAGTGTTCTGAATTTGTTTGGTCGCTTGATTTTTTGAAGCCAAAACAAACCAAACACCCGCGGCGCAGACAGCAAAGATCCCCCAGATCATGAGTACATTTCTCCAAGAATAATCTACAAGTGGCAATANAAGCGAGTTAGTCAGCGTTAGTGAAATGACGCTGCCGATTGCAGGTCCTGTCATATAAATACCCATCGCTAGGCCGCGATCAGTCCCTTTGAAATTTGCCATCACAACTTTAGGGGCGCCCGCCGAAACGATTGGGCCTCCGAGACCAAATAACATCACGGCAATTACTAGAGTTTGTGCGTCAATGGCAAATGCCCTGGCGATTGCAGAAAAGCCAATGAGTAAGCCGCCTGTTGTGAGCGCTTTTCGCGCTCCGATTTTATCTAAGAAGACCCCAGCTGGAACCGCAGCCGCAATATATATTAGCTGCCAAGCCCCCATAGCAAGACCCATCTCACTATGAGACATCGCCAGATCATGGATAACGAGAGAGGCGACTGGTGCCAGACTGGTGGCTATGAGTCCAAAAGACCCATAGAGCAACCATACGCCGAATAACAGTAGCCAGCGTTGTGCTGTCATGAGTTTAAGTAATAAGCAGGAAGCGAGATTGTAACTCGGTTGGAGGGTTTAGAACTAATTCTCAGAGCGTTTTAAAGAGTGCCAATTGACATTGTGGTTTGGATGCGAAGCGTTCTTGTAGTAATAGCGTCGCTAGCAAGTTTTTGAATAAAGTCGCCCAGTATGCAGTGTGGTTCTATTATCCCAGGATGAATATGAGTAGCTTTGCATCGTGTTAGATTGATCAAAAGCAAGGCACATAAAATCTAGCAAAGCCAAGTTGAACTAGCCCTTGCATCTGCGCTGGGTTGAGTCTTTGCTTTGAAAGCATCCACTGATTAACGTCAATCAGGCGTTTGTCATCCGATTCGCATGTCGGCAAACTCATAGAAGGGCGGGTTGATTCGTTAAATTGCCTCGGTTTTTCTCAGGCTCATCAGCTCGTCTTCCGTTAGTTCAAGAAATTCGCGCAATACTTTCTGTGTGCTTTGACCGAGTTGTTCCACGGGTTTTATCGTGGGCGGTTCGAGGTTGGTGAAACGGATGGGCGTTTGAAACAGTGAAATTTCTCCTAAACCGCTATGATCGAACTTCTGAAGCGAGCCTCTCGCTATCATATGAGGATCTTCAACTGTCTCAGGTATTGTTTGAACCGGCGCACAAATGACTCCATGCTGCTGGCACCGGGAGGTGATTTCCTGTCGACTGTATTGCTTGGTCCAAGCGTTAACTAGATCGTCTACTTTATCTATGTTTTTGCTACGGGTCTGCATGTTTTTAAAATCTGGGTTATCGGCAAGTTCGGGTTGGTCTATAGCTGCACAAAAATTGCGCCAGTGGCCTTCACGAATGCAAATAATTGCGACATGGCCATCTTGGGCTTCGTATACATTGTAAGGCGAAAGCGCTTTCGCTGGATGACGACTACCGGCTCTTGGGAGAGGTTCACCTTTGAAATAGTACGATCCGATTGCCGTGGCAAGTGTGGGAAAGACACAATCTTGCATTGATATATCGATAGCGGTGCCTTCTCCCGTTTGTGCTCGCGCATATAGAGCTGAGACGATGCCGCTATAAAGGTGAGTGCCAGCGATAAAGTCGGCGAAAGCTGCCGGTGTCTTCAGAGGGGGTCCATCTTCCTCGCCGGTGACGCTCATCGTGCCTGACATCGCCTGCAAGGTTAAATCCATGCCCAAATAGTCCTTGTAGGGTCCATCCGAAGCGCCGTAACCGGTGCTCATAGCGTATATCAGGCGAGGGTTCAGTTTTCGTAACTGCTCAGGTCCAAGGCCGAATTTTTCCATCGTTCCGGGTGCAAAGTTCTGGATCAGCACATCGACTTTCGTTGCCAACTTTTTGATGATTTCTCTGGCGTCTTGCTTTTTTATATTGAGAGTGATGCATTCTTTGTTGGTGTTAAGATTGGCAAATGGATAACTGGCGGGTGATGAGTCACCTCGTGCCCGCAGCGTTTCGCCCTGCAGCGACTCCACCTTAATGACTCGGGCGCCTGATTGGGCGAGCAGGAAACCGCAATAGGGACCGTTGTAAACCTGACCGAAGTCCAGGACGGTCACGCCGTCTAATGGTTGTTTGTTCATGACTTTATCATGCCTTATTTGTAGTTGTATTTTTGGATTGACGCCTTATCAGGTTTCTTAGCGTCGACATAAAAATTCGTCTGATAGTAATCATTTGTGTTTTGATTCAGCATGCCATTGGCATGCTGAATCAAAACACAAACGATTACTATCAGACGAATTTTTATGTCGA
>NZNP01000014.1 GCA_002694945.1 Gammaproteobacteria bacterium | reverse complement strand
GGCCGGTAGAACGAAATTAAGCGTACCATGGGCAACCTCCTCTGGCTCAGCATAACGTCTCAAAGCTGTTCGACGCCGTGCGAACGTCTCTTTGTCTTCTTCAGCAATCCCAGCCGTCATACCCGTTCTTATTGGACCAGGACAGATGCAGTTAACGGTTATCTTTTCTGGCCCAAGCTCTACAGCCAACGATCGGGTCAAACCAGTTACACCGGTCTTCGCAGCAGTGTAGGGGCTACCATAACGAGTAGCCCCCAAAGCTTCTGTCGATGCAATATTCACGATTCGAGCATGCTCAGCTTGTCTTAGAAAAGGAAGAGCCGCACGAATGGTATGAGTGTGGGCGGTAAGTAAGACGGACACAACTTTATCCCAAGCCGCGGGGAAATTATCACTGTCTATCGGTGCAGGAATCGATATACCTGCGTTATTAACAAGAATATCGATCCCTCTAAAGTGTTTACCAATCTCACCTATTGTATGGT
This sequence comes from Gammaproteobacteria bacterium, assembly GCA_002694945.1. Taxonomy (GTDB): domain Bacteria; phylum Pseudomonadota; class Gammaproteobacteria; order Pseudomonadales; family Azotimanducaceae; genus UBA9659. The sequence goes on along the minus strand of NZNP01000014.1, from coordinate 92,134 downwards.
GGATAGCCTCAGCATCATCAAGGTCGAGGACCCAACCCTTAGCATCGTACCCCTCATCGGTCATTTCTTTGACAACAGATGCTAGCGGTTCAGCGTTTATATCAATTAGCGCGACCCGTGCACCTTCATCGCCAAAAAGATGTGCTGTGGCTCTCCCCATGCCAGAGGCAGCGCCGGTAACAATAGCGACCTTACCCTCGATGGAGCGACTCAATTTGGAAAGCGTCATAATTTTCTCCGATTAAAATCACAGTGAGTGTGCCTGAACACTAAATACGGACGCAAATCCCAACATATTTCGGTAATGCTACAATAAGTAATTTCTAATGGATTCAAATTTGAACGACAAAAAAATCGGCAGGATTCAGATCGCCAAACAGGCACTGAATTTCTCTGCGGCACACTTCACGATTTTCTCAGCAACAGAAAGAGAGGACTTGCACGGCCATAATTTTCAGGTCGAATGTGAGTTAGCTTCACCAATCGATAGGAACGGCTTAATATTTGACTACAAGATAATAAAGCAGGCCATTAAATCAATCTGCGATGAACTGGATGAAAAAACAATACTCCCAGAAACATCACCTTTCCTATCGCTGGTGAGGGAAAAAGATTATCTGTTCGCTGAATATCACGACGAACGCATTCCCTTCCTTTATAGAGACGTCATTACACTGCCTATCGCTAATGCAAGCGTTGAGGAATTGTCGCATTATTTTCTGAATAGATTGCTTAGCGACCAGGACATAAAAGCCCAGGACATTCGGGAAATGACGGTCAGCATTTCCTCGTCACCTGGCCAACTGGGCTCCGCCAGCTGGCACCTTAATGATTGGTAGAGGACAGATACGCGTCATCACAGAAAAAGCAAAATTGAGGCAGAGAATTTCAAGCAGTCACTATCACGAACCGAGCGAGAAGGGCCACAAGGAGTAATAAATTATGAGCACAATTGTTATCACTGGAGCCAGTAAAGGTATCGGCAAGGCCACTGCAGCTCGTTTTGTCGCTAATGGAGATCGGGTAATCAATATTTCTAGGAGCCCCTCGGACATTCAGGGCATTGAAAATGTTCCTATCGACCTTGCAGGTCCGGGTGCCATCGATTCTGTAGACGATTTAGTTAACAACTTGCCTTTCGATGATATTCATCTGATTCATAACGCAGCTAAACTCGTCAACGATTCAATAAGAGATGTCGATGCAGAATCTTTCAAAGCTATCATCAACATCAACATCATCGCTCCACAGATTCTCAATCAGGCAATATTACCCAAGATGGCCGAAGGCTCATCAATCATTTATATCGGCTCAACGCTCTCGGAAAAAGCGGTAGCTAACTCATACAGTTATGTCAGCACTAAACATGCCATGGTGGGTATGATGCGAGCGACCTGTCAGGACCTAGCCGGTTCTGGTATCCATACCGCATGCATTTGCCCGGGCTTTACCGACACAGAAATGTTAAGAGCTCACGTTGGTGATTCAAACGAAGTTCTAGCCGAAATAGGCAGCATGTCCAGCTACGGTCGATTAATAGAACCAGCTGAGATTGCTCGGACGATTGAATTTGCGACGGCCAATCCAGTTATCAACGGCAGTATCATTCATGCCAACCTCGGCCAAAAAGAGAGTTGAAGATATGACCAGCAATACAGAAATTAGTGATGCACTTAGAGAGAAACGTGAACGGGTTTTTCTGGTACTAGCCGGTTTCTTCCTCTGCGCAATGACTATGCTAAACATTATCGGCATCACGCGATTTATCCAATTGGGCCCAATGGCGCTCGCCGTCGGTGTACTACCGTACCCTCTAACATTCCTTTGCACTGATCTAATCAGTGAACTTTACGGCAGAGCCAGAGCCAATTTTATGGTCACGGTAGGCCTGGCATTGAACTTTTTTATCATCGGAATCATGTGGCTTGCCAGCGCTATCCCGTCAGTTGATCCTTCAAACCAACCGCCGTGGCAATTAATAGAGCTTGCGGAATCAGTCGCTCTACCAGATGGCAGCGTGATCGGTGATTCAGTCGAGCTTTATACACTCCTCTATGCAACGACTGCAGGAGCTGTAACAGCATCAATGTTCGCTTACATAGCAGCTCAGTATTGCGACGTCTACATGTTTCATTTCTGGAAACGCCTAACCAAGGGTAAACATCTCTGGCTTAGGAACAACGGAAGCACTCTGGTCAGCCAAGGTGTAGATTCATTCATGGTCATCGCAGTCACTTTTGGTGCTCAATTCCTGGCCGGTGCTATAAGCGCAGGGGCGATGCTGGTCTTGATGGGCAGCAATTACCTTTTCAAGCTGTTTGTGGCTCTCGCAGATACTATCCCATTCTATCTTGGAGTCCACTACCTGAGGCGATATCTAGAACTCGCAGACGACGAAATCGCGGCCTATGCTGAAGGCTGAGTCAATTCTACGTTACTGGTTAGGACCATACGACATCAATCCAGACAACTGGCAAAGGCAAACAAAACGCTGGTACGCCTCTGATCCATTGATTGACAATGAGATCAGAGAACGTTTCGGCCTAGCGCTAAAGGCTGCTGAAAACGGGTCACATGATCATTGGCAGAGATCAACTGCAGGTTGTTTAGCCCTTATCATTCTTTTCGATCAATTCTCCCGCAATCTCTTTCGAGGCAGCCCTGATGCGTATCGAAATGATAAAAGAGCCGTTGACTTGAGTGACGAGGTAGTAATTTCAGGTGTCTTGCCAAAACTTACAGTACCAGCTCAACTCATGGTTTTTCATCCTTACCACCATGCTGAAGATTTGGACCGTCAAGAGCGAGTCGTCAGACTCGCAAAACAACTGCTTGCAACGGCTGCCCCTGAGTGGCACCAGGCTATAAAAAGCCATCTCGCATTTCTGGAAAATCACGCAGCCATTATTCGTCAATTCGGCCGTTTTCCGCATCGAAATGCCATCCTTGGACGACCCTCAACTGAGCAAGAAATAGCTCACATACGAAAGGACGCTAGGACCTTTGGACAGTGACAATGAAAGATGATTTGGGGCTCAATTATACCGCTAGACACTCAGCGAGCGAGGAGCAATTCAATCGGGCTTTGACCNGTTACCTCGCCTCAGAAACNANCACCATGGCAATACTTGACGAACTGCTGGCAAACGATCCTGATATGCCNATGGCCACGATTTTCAAAGGCTGTCTNATGAAATTNGCAGCCGATCCNCGCCTCGATAANGCCATTCAGCGTACCTTTCAAAACGTGANTCGACAAAAAGACCTAAATGACNGAGAAGTGATGCACTGCGAAGCACTGGGATTCTGGTCAACCAATCAGATGGACAAAGCCTNCNANACCTATGATCAACTGATTCAAAACTATCCAAAAGACATGCTCGCTCTCAGAGTCGCTCACTATCTACATTTCTATGGCAAGGGCGGGGAAGCGATGGTCAAGTCTCTCGGCCCTGCCATCTCTGCTTGGGAGCCAGAGGATCCTTTCTACGGTTACCTGCAGGGCATGACCAGCTTCGCTTTAGAAGAGCTCGGAGACTATCGTGAAGCAGAAAGATCAGGCTATAAGGCTTTAAACATCAACGGAGCTGACATCTGGGCGGCACACGCAGTCATACATGTTATGCAAATGCAGGGCAGATTCCAGGAAGGGATTAAAACCATCGAGTCGCTGCAAGAGAATTGGGGTAATGTAAATAACTTTGTTAACCATTTGTATTGGCACAAAGCCCTGCTCCTCATCGGACTCGATGAGCCGAAGGAAGCATTAAACATCTACGATCAATTACTAGTGAAACCATTAAAAGACGATTTTTATCTAGACGTCTGCAACGCGGCATCACTACTCTGGCGTTTGGTTATGCTGAACATCGACGTTGAAGATCGATGGCAACAACTAAACGAAATTTCCACCACACGGATTAATGACGACGAACTGGCCTTTTCGACACTTCACTACCTAATGGCACCTGCCGCGCTAGGCGATGAAGCAGCTATTCAGCGCTGCCTGGACAACTTCAAAACCTGGTCCACCAGACACGGAACACAGGCGCTGGTCTGCCGCAACGTCGGACTGCAACTGGCTGAAATAATCTGTCAGTTGCAACAAGGCGATTCAGAAGCCGCCGTTGCCCAGCTTTGCAAAGTTCAACCCCAGATCAGTCAGATCGGTGGCTCCCATGCACAACGACATCTGTTTGAACAGATAATTGAATTTTACGGATAACCCTATCAACCATTAGGAAACATTTATGGCCTACGACACTATTATCTACGACGTTGAAGACGAAATCCTGACGATAACGCTTAACCGTCCAGACAAGCTGAATGCGTTCAACAACATCATGATGAATGAGATGATCGAAGCCTTCGACAAGGCAGACGCTGACGATAACATCAAGGCAATCATTGTTACAGGCGCGGGCAGAGCCTTCTGTGCTGGTGCAGACCTAGCCAGGGGGGGCGACACCTTTAACCACGATAGCGAAGGAGAGGGAATGCGCCGTGACGGTGGTGGCATGCTTACATTACGAATCTTTGAAAGTATGAAGCCAGTCATCGCTGCTTGTAACGGTCCCGCGGTAGGCGTCGGCGTAACCATGCAATGTGCAATGGATATACGGATGGCATCAGAAAACGCCAAATATGGTTTTGTCTTCGCTAAGCGCGGCATAGTGCCAGAAGCTTGTTCAAGTTGGTTTCTTCCAAGGGTAGTAGGGATCAGTACAGCCCTAGAGTGGGCATATTCGGGACGCATTTTTGAAGCCCAAGAAGCATTAGATCGTCGCCTGGTTCGGAGCACCCACAAGCCAGAAGATCTGCTTCGCGCAGCCCGCGATCTGGCTCACGAATTTGCAGAGCAAACTTCAGCGATTTCTATCGCGATGATACGCCACATGATGTGGAAAATGCTCGGTGAGGATCACCCTATGGAAGCTCATAAAATTGACTCGCGCGGCGTATACTTCACCGGCAGATCTGCCGACTCAAGCGAAGGCGTCAAGTCTTTCCTAGAGAAGCGACCCGCGGTTTTTCCAGGCAAAGTGACCGCTGACATGCCCGAATTCTTCCCATGGTGGGAAACCCGTGAATTCGAGTAGATGGACGCTAGAGCTTATTTCGAATGTCTCTGATTCCCCGAGCACGCCAACGCAAATCTAGCTACACTTAGCTTGAATTGGATATAACTGAAGTCGGTCAACTCTGGCGAGGCAGAATCGAGAGACACTACGCAATCTTCTCCTGTAAAAAAGGGGAAATGCAAAAAGGGAAAAGCATAGCATGATTGAAATCATCTCAAGCGGTCAGGCCTGCGGTGCCAGCATTCAGGGCCTAGACCTCCGCAAAGACTTGGACTCAGAGACGATCCAGCAGATAAAAAATGCCTGGTGGCAATACCATGTCCTGGCCTTCCCGGACCAGGAACTGGGCACAGATGATCTGGAACGTATCAGCAAATATTTCGGTGTATTTGCACCGGAACCTTTCTTCGAGCCTATGGACCATAGCGAACATGTTGTGGCGGTTTGTCGAAAAGCAAACGAAAAAGCACCACTTTTTGCTCCTAACTGGCACACTGACTGGAGCTTTCAGGCTAACCCTCCTATCGGTACAGCATTGTACGGTGTGGTTATTCCGCCGACAGGTGGCGATACCAGCTTCGCAAATCTGCAACTGAGCCTGGCAAGAATGCCCACAGCTCTGCGAGCACGGCTTGAGGGTTTGAGAGCGATCCACTCCGCTCGTCTAGCATATGCTCCCGACGGCACCTACGGAGAAAAGGCCGAAGAAGCAGATAGAAGCATGAGAATCGTCCCTTCGGATGCTGCCTACAATCAAAAGACGCATGACCTGATCGCAAAACATCCCGACTCTGGAAACGAAACTATCATAGGCTGTGCAGGCTACATCATCGGGTTCGAAGGTATGGATCAGGAAGAGGCCAACACATTACTAAGAGAACTGTATACCTGGCAGAGCCGCGAGGAATTTCACTACACACATAAGTGGCAAGAGAAGATGTTGGTTATCTGGGATAACAGAAGCGTCATGCACAGGGCAAACGGGGGTTACGATGGTTACGATCGAGAATTGCATCGGACCACCATATATCGTCCAGAAGGCTACTTAGCACCAGAATCAGGAGTAGCAGCCTAACAATGGTAAAGCCGGCTGCTACTCCTAGCAGCCGGCAATCCCGCATTAAGTGCCTGTCCAGTTCGGCGCTCTTTTCTCAGCGAAGGCAGCCGGTCCCTCTTTAGCATCATTGGAGGAAAAGACCTTCTGCATTAGCGGCGCCTGCATTTCCCAGAGAGAATCTTCGTCGATTCCCATACCTGCAGCACGCACCAGTTTTTTGGATGCGGAAACAGCCAGCGGCGCATTTTCTGCTATTCGTTCTGCCCACGCGACAGCAGCGTCCAAAGCTCCTCCATCTGCAGTCACCTCGCTCAGCAGCCCTGACGCCTTTGCGTCAGCAGAACCCATCGGTTCACCGGTCACCGCAAGTTCCATTGCTTTTGTCAGCCCTACTCTAGCACCGAGCCGCATAAGTCCACCTGCGGCGGCAAACAGACCAACTTTAACCTCACGAATACCTATCTTGGCACTCTCTGATGCAACCAAAAGATCACAAGTCAGTGCAATTTCGCAACCTCCCGCCAGCGCGAAGCCCTCAATGGCCGCAATCAGAGGTTTTTCGCAACCTTCACGAATAAACACATTTAGAGGACCTATGTCTTCGCCTCGAGCAAAAGCCTTTAAATCCATTCCCGCGCAGAATGCNCTACCATTTCCCGTAAGNACTCCTGCGGTCAAGTCTGGATCGGCNTCAAGCTCNCGTATTGCCGCTAAAAGTCCTTGGGAAAGGGCACCGTTNATCGCGTTCATCGCATCCGGACGATTCAGCGTAATAATCATTACCCGCCCCCGTCTTTCAGTAAGTACGGCTTCTTCTTCAGCCATTTGCTATTACTCCTATGTTTTGTTTTCGTCAAAGCTTGAGCTTTGAATCCTAGCTTCTAGTCGCGGCCTCTCCATAGCCACCGCCACCTGGTGTTTCGATGATAATACATTCGCCGGCTTCCAGCGTAGTCCTGTCAGTACCACTCAACTCATCAATACTGCCATCTCTGCGCAAGACTGTATTACGGCCTAATGCACCATTCTGACCACCTGCCAAACCATAGGGCGCTACGCGTCGATGATCAGAAAGTATCGAGGCTTCCATCGTCTCAAGAAATTTCAGCCGACGGACTACTCCATTACCGCCGCGATGCAATCCTGCGCCACCTGAATTGGCTCTAATCCGAAATTCTTCTAGCAAAACTGGGAATCGCCATTCCAATACCTCTGGATCGGTCATTCTGGAATTAGTCATGTGCGTATGGACCGCATCAGTCCCGTCAAACTCAGGACCTGCTCCGGACCCACCACAAATAGTTTCGTAATACTGATAACGATGATTGCCGAAAGTCACATTATTCATTGTGCCCTGCGCCGCGGCCATAACGCCGAGTGCGCCATATAATGCATCGGTTATGGCCTGNGATGTTTCCACGTTACCTGCTACAACAGCCGCTGGGTAACTCGGATTTAGTAGACAGCCTGGCGGAACTTGAATCGAGATCGGTTTTAGGCATCCTTCATTCATAGGGATATCTTCCCGGACCAANGTCCTAAAAACGTAAAGTACAGCCGCCCGTGCTACAGACGTTGGCGCATTGAAATTNTTAGGCAACTGCTCNGATGTTCCTGCGAAGTCGATAGTCGCGCTACGTCCCTCAGAATCAACACTGACGGAGACCCTGATCCTGTGGCCACCATCCATCGTGTAAGTAAAGCTGCCCCCGCTCAGTCGATCAATGACCCTACGAACTGATTCCTCCGCATTATCTTGAACATGCTGCATGTAAGCACAAACNACGGGCAACCCAAAGTGTTCGATCATTCGAACAAGTTCACNAACCCCCTTCTCATTCGCAGCTATCTGGGCCTTTATNTCGGAAACATTNTTGTCAGGATTACGTGCAGGATAATCAGCGCTCGCAAGCAACTCACGGAATTCATCTTCTGCAAAACCCCTAGGCCCGACTATTCGAAAGTTGTCTATGAGGACACCTTCTTCTGCTACATGAACCGAATCAGATGGCATCGANCCAGGAGTTATACCTCCGATATCGGCATGATGTCCCCGGGAGCCAACATAAAATAAAACNTCGTCCCCTCTATCATCAAAAACTGGCGTGATTACAGTAATATCCGGCAAGTGTGTGCCACCGTTGTAGGGGGAATTCAAAGCAAAGACATCCCCGGGNCTCATAGTTTGTCTGTTCTCATTAATTACTTTCCGCACACTATCGCTCATGGAACCTAGGTGNACAGGCATATGCGGAGCGTTGGCAACGAGGTTACCCTCGCTGTCAAAAATAGCACAGGAAAAATCCAATCGTTCCTTAACATTTACCGAGTAGGCGGTGTTGGCCAGCGTTGTCCCCATTTGCTCAGCGATCGACATAAACAAGTTGTTAAAGATCTCTAGCATGACAGGGTCAGCGTCGGTGCCAATGGCCACCTTTTCAGGAAGAGGCACAACGCGACGCAGCATGAGATGATCATTAACCGAAACTTCAGCACACCAACCAGGCTCGACCACAGTTGTNGCAACTGGATCGGTAATAACAGCAGGCCCCATAACTGGAGCCTCCATGGCCAACANCCCACGATCATAGAACGGGGTATGGTGCCATTGATCATTCATGAANACAGGATGGTATCCAAGCACCTCGATATCAGGCCTCGAATCCTCGTTTCGAGTTAAATCGAGAACCCTGTCCGANGCGCTCACCGCTTCAACACCGATCGTCTCAANTATNAAATGACGCGTTTCGTCGATAAAACCAAAAATCTGGCGATGGCTCGAAACAAAACGGTTTATCATTTCCTCGACTGAACCAGCCAAGACAGGTAANGCCGTATCAGTTCCTTCGTACCGCACATGCACCTTTCTGGTTGTAACTATTGATGATGNCGAAACCCCCTGTCTCTTCAGCTCTGNGATAGATTCTCGCTCGAGATCGGTGAAACGCTGCTCCAGTTCGCTCTCAACAGCGTTATCGAGCGCCAGCTCTAATGTCGCCTCCCGCATTGCCGCAATATCAGCCAATCCCATTCCATAAGCTGAGAGCACCCCAGCCATCGGATGCAGAAAGACGGTAGTAATACCTAGTGCATCAGCAACTAGGCAAGCGTGCTGACCTCCTGCACCACCAAAAGAGCAGAGAGCATAATTTGTCACGTCATAACCACGCTGAACAGAAATCTCCTTAATGGCATTTGCCATGTTTTCCACTGCAACGGTAAGAAAACCCTCTGCAATCTGCTCCTCAGAGCGNCCGTCNTGCATCGATTTAATCAATTCTGAAAAACGCTCTCTAACAACTGCCTTNTCGAGTGGTTGGTCTGCAGAAGGACCAAAAACCATAGGAAAGTGTTGTGGCTGGATCTTGCCCAACATAACATTACAGTCAGTGACCGTGAGCGGACCACCACGTCGATAACTTGCCGGTCCAGGATTCGCACCCGCACTTTCTGGGCCTACTCGGAACCTCGAACCATCGTATCCGAGAATTGAACCGCCACCTGCTGCAACAGTATGAATGTGCATCATAGGCGCGCGAATGCGTATACCGGACACTTCCTTCTCAAGAGTTCGTTCAAACTCACCGCTATANTGCGAAACATCGGTCGATGTACCGCCCATATCGAAACCGATCAGTTGTTCTAGGCCAGCTGCCTCTGCCGTCCGGACCATGCCCACAACACCGCCCGCAGGGCCCGATAAAACAGCATCTTTGCCTCGGAAGTTGTTCGCATCTGTCAGTCCNCCGTTGCTTTGCATAAACATGACACGAGCACCCGTCAACTCAGCGGCGATCTGATCAATATATCGCCTTAGGACCGGGGACAAATAGGCATCGAGAACCGTAGTGTCACCCCGTCCAACCAGCTTCATGAGAGGACTGACTTCATGGCTGACAGACACCTGCTCGAATCCAATATCATGCGCCATCAGTTTCAATTGTCGTTCATGTTCGGTGTAACGGTAACCATGCATCAGCAAGATCGCCACCGAGCGTATTCCCTCGTCGAAAGCCACCTGCATTCCAGCCTTCGCCAAGGATTCATTCATTGGCAACAGCACCTGACCCTTTGCATCAATCCTTTCATCGATTTCAAGCACCCGCTCATGCAGCAACTCAGGACGCTTGATTTCAAGGTCAAAGAGACGAGGTCGATTCTGATAAGCTATGCGTAGCGCGTCTGCAAACCCGCGGGTCGTCACCAATAAGGTTCGATCGCCCTTTCGTTCAAGTAGCGCGTTNGTAGCCACGGTGGTACCCATCTTGATGGTAGCNACGGNNTCATTAGTCAACTCTATATCATNCAGTAAACGTCTAACGCCCTCTACTGCAGCATCAGAATATTGCTCAGGATTATCCGAAAGAAGTTTATGTGTAATTAGTCGACCATCAGGACGCAGGGCAACGACATCCGTAAAAGTTCCACCGCGATCTATCCAGAACTGCCAGCGTTTATCCTCACCCACAGTTTCCCGCCATGTCATCGATCCAAGCAGTGATCAAGGCTACCCCTTCATTATGNACGAGAGCACGCCCTAGCTCCGGCATCATGGCACCNGGGTCATCGCTCTGCATACGAAAAGTCAGAATCGANTGCTTCCCACGACCGGGATCGATACCAAACAAATAACCACCCGTCCCTTGACCAGCCGCAACAGGAGGCTTACAAACACCAAGATGAATAGCATTGTTCTCTTCCAGTGTGAGGAACATTGCAGATGTGTCTGCTGGACCCGTACGACTGTGACAATGCCCACAATTTATGTCCAAATAACTTCTCGCAGCCGACTCCAACGAANCACTNTCNTCACCCCAAACCGCACTGATCTGGTATTCGGCGGTCTCATAATTGGTCAGCCTATGCTTNTCAGCCAAGTACTCAAACTGATTTCTTTCAGATCCNGAATACTGCATCATTTTATGCAAGTGCTTAGCGGTTAGACCAATAGGTTGCATTGCACCAGCTGCTACATTTACTACATGACAGCCTTGACACTGGTTGAAATCAGGTACGATATAGTTGAAACGACCAAGACCAGCTACTTCAAGAGGAATAACGCCACCTGTAATATCCAACGAAGCATTAGTCTGTTCTTCATTCCATAAGTATGGAAGTCCCTGCCAGCCTGAAGCCGTTCGGACTAATACTCTCGTTTCCAGCAGCCTAACTTGGCTAAGATCTGGCCCCTGCGCCTTACCGAATTCTGATGCAGCATNTACGAGTCGATCTTCCTGTCGCCGGTAATAAAAAGTTTTTGTGACGACCGAGCCAACAGGTAGGTTCAGAGCTCCATCTGAATTTACTGANCCCGTGGCGCCTGCGGGCGTCCAGACAGTTCTCAGTTTATGGGCGTAATCAGAAAAGAGCGGAGTATTTAGATTGTAGACACTCGCTTCGGGATTGACACTCAATCGATTTTCTTTTACCCAGATCTGACCCCAATCGGACAACAGAGCAGGATACTCGTTCTTGTCATTTAGCTGCTTCGGTTCACAACCCGCAAGCGCTAGACTCACCAGAATAAAAGAAAGACGTTTCATTCTAGCCAGCGAGATCCAACGAAACAGGAGCTAGCTTCTCATGTGAGCAGCGATGACTCATCATATCTTCAGTTACATTAGCGAAGTTGTTACCCATATCGATATTCAGCATGACGACATCTTCATCTGGGATACAAATAGATAGATCTGACGGCAAATCACCATCTACCAGCAAATCCTTATTAACAATGCCGTCCCAGACAACATCGGGGAAACGACCAGATAGGCCATACTGAGCCAGCTTCAATGTCTTCAGGTATTCGCCNTCGGGAGATGAGCCTCCACCCGAAAACCGATTATCGTAGATANAAATTGCCTCTGGAAACGGATCAAAATCAGGCTGCGCCGACCGCTCTGTGTAAGTTGTCGCAAAAAAGCTAGAAATAATAATNTTNGCTGTGTCATTGTCTCTNATGTCGTTNNCGAAAATTTCAACCTGATCGTTCGAGTTAATCAAGACACCGGAACCTGCCGGGACACCAGCCACCGCACCGCCTTCGGGCGCAAAGTTAGCCGTGTTGTTACTATAGATCTCGTTGTTAAATACACGGGTAGCCAAGCCCGGCTTGGGNAGATTCGGCATNTTAAAGACCAGTATGCCACCCGTATTATTGGTGGCAACATTTGCGTACACGTCTGCGTAAGAGGTGTTCTCAATTTCTATACCAGCCACGTTATATTCTGCTCGGGAGTGACGGACAACAACCCGCTCTGACTGGCCGACATAGATTCCAGCATCTGAAGCCGCGATAGCAACACTGTTTTCTATCAGCACGTTCTGACACTGCACGGGATAGAGCCCATATGCACCGTTATCCGTCTCAGGTCCATTGGTCCACTCAACGCGAACGCCATCGATCACCAGATTGCGACATTCATTGATTTTTATCGCATCACCTACCGTATCTTCCACAGCAAAATTCTCTAACCTGATGTCATCCGCAGTAATCGTCAGGCCCTCTGAACCCTGAATCTGGTTTTTAAAGCTAAGAACACTCTTATCCATGCCTGCACCCCTGATGGTCACACCGTCCATTTTCAATGAAAGGCCACGGGAAATCTCATGCACACCCTCAGGTATCTCTATAACTGTGCCCCGTTCAGCGGTAATCAATGCTTCCATCAGTGTTTTCTGATAGTTACCCTGTGTTTGTTTCTGCAGCTGATCTTCACAGCCAAGCAAAAACATAAAAAGAACGATCAGCACCTTGTTTCGTATCTTGATTTTCATATATCCACTCTTATCGATCGGCCTTCGGGACAATATTTCAAGCATAAACGCCTCANAATCACGACGCTATGTGTTCTTTACCATCGATTTATCAACCACAATATCCTCAGCTTTAACTTCCAGTGCCATACCGTCACCACCAGGGTCAGCACCTCCATTCAGTTGCCTTGCTACCGACTGGATACCGTGAACCAGGGCGAAAGCAAAACTTGTTGGCAATCGTTGCACTTTGTAACCTATATCTCGCAGAGGTTGCACGGTGTAATCAGGTATACGATTCGAGATATCGATAGCATCAGACGTCGCTGAAAACCTAGGTGCCTGAACGGCNTGCTGCATATCCATATTAAAATCAATGACATTCAGCATTGCTTGCAACACGCCCATAGCGATCTGGGTTCCACCNGGGGCACCAAGCACAAGNGAGGGTTCNTCATTCTGAAANACGATNGTCGGACACAGCGAAGAAAATCGGCTCTTGCCTGGCGCCAGNGAATCGACCCGGCCCGGGCGNGGATCAAAAACCCCCATACAACCGTTATACATGAAACCCAAACCCTCAGTAATAACGCCGGAGGGCATGCCNAAAGAATGAGTCATCGAGACAGCATTGCCATCGTCATCTATCACAGACACATGTGTTGTGTTGCTACTTTCACCGCCCCGTTGCAGTCTCTCAACCGAAGCTCGTTCACCACGCCGGATAGAGTTCGCAAGCTCTGCGGCATAGGCTTTATCTGTCAAGTGACTTAGAGGCACATCGACAAAATTCGGGTCACCAATAAAAAGATCTTTATCTGAAGTCGCTCGCTTCATGACCTCCGTCACAATTCGAAGATAATCCGTAGAATTATGACCGATCTCACCCAGATCAAAATTTTCAAGCATATTCANCATCTGAATAAGCATAGCGCCACCACCCGGTGGCTGATTGGTTGAGAATTTCAGTCCACGATAACTACCCCAGAGCGGTTCGCATTTGATCGTCTCATATTTCTTGAGATCATCGAGAGTAAGCAATCCCCCGTTCGCNTGCATGTCGGACGCAATTTGCAGAGCGATTTCACCTTCGTAGAAAACAGCTGCCCCCTCATCTGCAATCCGCTCCAAACACTTGGCGAGATCAGGGTTATGCAGCCTCTGACCAAGCTTTTTTAATTCACCATCNGCGTTGCAATAGATCTTTCGACCTGCCCTCGAAAAACTCAGCCGATCCCGAGTATGAACCCGACCGGAACCATCTTCCACCAGCCAGAACCTTTCTACCTGAGGACGGATGACTGATCCTTCCTCCGCCCAAGCGATAGCAGGTTCAACAATCTCGCGCCAGGACAGAATCCCGTGTCTGGCATGGGCTTCGCTGTATGCCTTAAGGCTCCCGGGTACTGTGATGGACTGATAGCCGATATCGTTAACACGGCCTTTNAGAATAAAGCCAAATCCGTCAGGCGTTTCTGCCTCAATCAAATCTGACCACATATCNTCAGTTACAGCCGCAGGTGCGCGACCATGGAAATCGATAAAATAATGCTCACCACCCTTAATATAGATTTGCAAACTACCAAATCCAGCGATACCACACATCTGGGGATCAACAACACCCTGGACAAGCGCACAGGTGATCGCGGCATCTACTGCGTTTCCACCTTTTCTTAGCGCCAGCGCACCTGCTTCGACGGCTTCGGGCTGCGGTGCGACTACCATACCACTCAACTTCGTCTCCCTTCAGCTACTTCAATTATCTTCATATGCAATTAACGTGGACCATCAAATCAACTAACTAGCTCTGAGTGCAATTAAGATTTGCGCTAGACTTGAACTAAGCTTAGCCGCAATTCAAATGCACGCTCAGTCTCCCAACTTCCTGAAGTTCGGTGCTCGTCTCTCTAGTAGCGCAAGCGCCCCTTCTCTTGCATCGTCGCGGACCACAAATTCGTTTTGAATCACTTCCGCCTCGACCAACGCCTCGCGATAGCCTTTACCGAGATGGCCATAAACCATGCGCTTGGTCGCTGCCATCGCTGCAGGCGCAGAGGTGGCAGCGAGCTTTTCAATATAGGCTACCGCTTCATCGACAAGATCAGCTGTCTCTATGACACGCTCAACCAAACCAATCTGCCTGGCTTCCTCTGCGCTGATTTTGTCACTGGCCCAAAACAAATCCAGCGCGCGACCGGTCCCAACTAAGCGAGGCAGTATCCAACTCGAGCCATGTTCAGCGACCAAGCCACGTTTCAGGAACACCGTCGTGATCTCTGCTTCGCTAGCAGCAAAACGCAGATCGCACATCAATGCCAAGATGAGACCGCCCCCGGCAGCCACCCCGTTTAACGCCGCTAAAACGGGCTTAGGCACTTCGAGTAAGTATGAAAAAAGCCCAGGCAATTCATCAGTATCTCTAGCCGGAGAAGCCGGCGCGGCCTCACCACTGGTAACGCCGGCAAGCACCTCCGCGTCAAGACCAGAACAGAAGCCTCGGCCATTCCCGGTGATAACGAGGCCCACGATAGTTCTATCGGACACAGCCTTATCAATCGCCTGACGAATTTCTTTAAGGGTATGGTAAGTGAGTGCATTTAATTTATCTGGCCGGTTCAGCCTGATGATCGCTGAACTCTCAATCACCTCGTACTCGATATCAGTGAAGTTCATAAATTCATTCTCATACCGCATAGGTAGACCTGATTTTCTCCTGACACTCTGCCTCGACGTTCCGCAGCCTCAAGTATCGCGTCTCGATCGACGACATCCAAGTCAATGCCGCCAAGGCCCTCGGGTCGTCCGTCTGTGCAACCAACGAATCGAACTGTCGCATTTTCTAAAGGCAGAAAAAAATTGCCGTCGCTGGTCTCCAGATCAGTTTCGGCAACTTCGCTCCAGCGTCTCGCCACATCTTCAGGGTGGTCACACTGGACCTCTGCAGCTTTAATCCCCCTTACTCGTTCCAATCTCTGGCCCGCTCGCCAGTCCGGACCTGCCGGGTGCCAAGGACCGTCCCGGTTCAGAGCCGATTCACCCANTTGCTGNTCAATCTCAAAAAATGTACCNCCGGTATCCCGAGGGTGAAGTTGCATGTTGATGAATTGGTCAGAGTTCGTGTCATGAACGATCCGGATACTCAAATCCTCAACTCTCTTTCGCCTAGGCCCATGATCATCACATTGTGTGATGATCATATAACCTCCATCACCTCCACGCCTCTCAATATACCTACCACCCGCTGTATTTTCCTGAATCGGCGCGACTACTTCGAGTAACTGATTNCCGATNGGAAAGAGCGCATTTTCCAAACCAAAATAATCGATGTGAGGATCGCGGTAACATACCGCTATTCCCAGCACGTCGATCAGATCCTCTTCTACCGGTTCCAACTGGGCNGCCAGCCCNGCAATTTGCCTTAATCGCAACCACATATAGCCTCCTCTTGTACAGATGACAAAAAAGCAACACTAGTCGATACTACCATCGTGAAGACTGAAAATATCGCTATAGTTGGCGCAGGTATCTGTGGACTCTGCACCGCTCTTGCTCTCGGCAGCAAGGGGCACAAGATCACGATTTACGAGCGTGATATACCCCCTCCGGAAGGCGGTGCAGAAGAAGCATTTTTCGATTGGAAACGTCGCGGTGCTGCGCAATTCCGGCACCCTCACGCATTTCTGGGCGTCATGTGCAATTTGCTGCAAACTCTCTATCCGGATCTTGTCGAGCAGTTCTGGAAATCTGGAGCGCGCAAACTTACCTTTAAGGACATGCTGCCACCGGAAGTAGCAGCAAACTACATTCCCCAGCCAGACGATGAGAAGCTTTGGCTCCTGCTGTGTCGACGGGCAACTATGGAAACACTGCTTCGCCGTTACGTCGAACAAAATCATAATGTTGTTATAGAAAACAACACAAGTGTCATGGCAATTGAGACTCAAAAGACAGACGNTATACCTGCTGTTTCTGCACTGCGGCTTCGAAACAGCCAGGGCTCGATCACAACTGTCAGGCCTGATCTCGTGGTTGATGCGAGCGGTCGTACCTCCAAGTTTCCAGATTGGTTCGCTAATCTCGGTGTAAAGATAGAGACTGAGGACGATGATGCAGACATCGTCTACTACACCCGCCACTATCGCTTNCGTGCAGGGGAATCCGAGCCGCCGCGACACAGCCAGTTAAGATCAGCGGGCGACTTGGGCTACCTAAAGTACGGTATTTTCCCGGGTGACAATGGTCACTTTTCAATCATTGTCTGCCTACCAAACCACGAAATTGAGCTCAAGGAAGCAATTAAGGACAACGACTTGTTTCAATCGATCTGCATGTCCATACCTGGGGTAGAGCCCTGGATAAATCCAACAAAAGCAGAACCGACGACCAATTCCTTTGGTTTCGGCGATATACATGCGGTCTGGCGTCACTTTGTTCAGGATGGCGTCCCCCAAATTCTCAATTACTTCGCAGTCGGGGATGCTGCGGTGCGGACGAACCCTCTCTATGGCAGAGGCTGCAGTACAGGTATCCTTCACGCTCATATACTCGCTGACCTGCTTCATGAAATCGGTGATCCCAAAGCCCGAGCCATCGAGTTTGATCAACGAACAGAAGAAGCCCTCCGCCCAATATTCAAGACGAGTCTAAATGATGACAGGCGCGGAAAAAAAAGAGCTAAAGCCGTCCATAACGGACAAGAATTAGATGAATCTAGTTCTCTTAAGGGTTGGTTCAGGGCCGCGTTTTTAGACGCACTTTCTGCTGCTTCGAGGGATCACATACACGTAATACGAGGAGCAATGAAAACCTTCAATCTTATGGAAAAACCCGGCGAATTTCTTAAAGACAGACATATCCAATGGACAGTTCTACGGTACCTATTAAAAGGCCGCAAACGTAATGCGGGCACACGCCTACAAATAGGGCCGACCCGAATGCAAATGCTCGAACAGTTAGCGGCTAAATCTACTAATCGCGATCAAAAGCAACTCGATGTCGCGTGATCCAGTTTTGTAGCAAATTCTTTTAAGAGCCGTTGGATAGTATCTGCCGCATCTCTGATCCTACTTTCTCAAAGCCGTATTTTTCATAGAAAGGCTGGTTATGTTCTGTGCTTGGGAGCAGATACAAGCCTGCTTCTTTACAACCTCGCTTTCTTGCCAGGTCGACTGCTTCCTGAACGAGAGCGCCGCCTGCTTTCAGGCCTCTAGCAGAAGGATCAACGATCAACTCTTCTACCTGACAATATTCGCCCTCGTATCGCATGGCCAAATTGAAAGAAACGCTGACCATGCCAATGACAGTTTCTTGGTGCTCAGCCACAAGGAGTGCACCGCGTTGTTCTGTCAGAAGCTGATCAAAAATCTTCGCTGCACCCGGCAACGCATAACCACCGAGGGTCTTAAGCAACTCAAGGCAGCGGGTTCTATCTGAGTCCTTCGCAAGTCTAAGTTTTAACAAATCGTAACCTCCATGATAATAAGAGGTTTNAAGACCTCCAGTTAATAGACACATCCGGTAACGACTTTCGTACTAAGTCACCATGTACGAAGAGCATTCTTCAGAGAACAATCGATTCCCACTCGGTTAGCGCTGAATCCAATCTACCGACCATGTCATGNACTTNATCNGTCGTGATGGTCAAAGGTGGTGATAGCCAGGAAGGAATACCCCGCCGGAAAGCCGGCTGCCTCCGCGGACCGTATAGTGCACCATACATGACGAGACCATGTTTAAGAGTAATTGCTGAATACAACTTTTCAGCTTGGATAGAGGCATCAAAAAATTCAAGGCTCTCTTTGTCCTTGATCAATTCGAGCACCATCATCATACCCCAACCGCGCACATCTCGGACCGTCGGATGAGCCAACATCTGCTCCTTGTACGAAAACAACACTTCGCTTTGCTTACGGCAATTATCGAGTAATTCCTCATCCCGGATAATACTGATTAGCTCACAGCCAGCTGCGCAGCCGAGAGGATGGCCTCCATTAGTGAAACCATGCAAAAAATGTGTTTCTCCAGCTTCAAACGGCGCATTCAATGCAGTGGAAACGGCAACCGCTCCGAAGGGAATGTAACTACTGGATATGCCTTTTGCCATAGCCATAATGTCCGGCACTACATCATAGTGATCCATGGCAAACCATTCCCCAGTTCGCCCAAATCCAGTCACTACTTCATCAGCAATCAGAAGCACATCATAGCGGTTACAAATTTCCCGAATGGTCCGCCAGTAACTCGCTGGCGGAACGACCGCATAGTCCGCACCACATCCGTGCGGAGTTGCAAGGAACGCTGCTACGGATTGTGCACCTTCATAATGTATAGCTGTTTCCAACGCCTGAGCGCAATGAATTCCCCATTCCTCCCGACTTACTGAGATAGGACGGTCGAAATCAGAGTACTGCCTGATGTGAGGCCATTTTGGAATCATGGGCACGAATGGTTTTTGAGAACCCGGCGAACCGGAGGCTCCNAGCGCTGCCAGAGTCATCCCATGATAGCTATCGTGGTGACTGATAATTTTATATTTGTCCGTGTGNCCACGGGTAATTTGAACCTGACGAGCNANTTTAAAAGCAGTCTCTACGGCTTCAGAACCACCTGAAACAAGATAGATGTGNTNAAGGTCACCCGGCGTAACTTCAGATANCATACGACAAAATTTTGCGCGCAGTGGGTCAGAGAGGACAGGGTGTGTATAGGCGTACTTATCCAGCTGTTCGCTAATCGCTTTCTTCATCCGTGGATGGTTGTGAGGCAGATTGATCGAAAAGGGTCCGCCTGATGCGTCAAAATAACGATTACCTTCTTGGTCGAACAAATAAACGCCCTCAGCTCGGGCTATCTCAACGTCCATGGGGTGATATGAAAAAACATGACGATAATCGCCTTCACCCCTCTGATAGTCTGGTAAATTCTGCCCTGCAATTGCCACTGCTCCCTCCACGAAATATTTTTATCGACTAAAACATAAACTTTACACAAGGTAAAATTATTCTCCTTAAATCAATAATTAGAAAAGTTCCGTCGGGAGACCGCGACGGCTATTTATTCCTTTATTCCCTAGCTCATTTGACTGACTAAGGGCATCACGGTAGCTTCCTTTTGTTGTTTTTAAGGAACAGGAGCAGATCATTGAATTTTGATTTTTCCAATGACGAAAAAATGGTGCAGGAACAGATTCATCGGTATCTTTCCGATAACTGCGACCTCGCAGTGCACCGCTCGGTGCTGGATGGAAACGCTAAACAGGCAGAGACCGTGTGGCGAGGGTTATCAGACATGGGCGTTCAGGGTACTGCCATTCCCGAAGCTTTTGGTGGCGTTGAAGCCGGCTATCTGACCCTATGTCTGGCTGCTAAAGAACTGGGAAGCCATCTCGCTTCAGTGCCATTTTCCTCTTCTATTTATCTTTGTGCGGAAGCAATTCTGCGATTCGGCACGGACGAACAAAAGGAACTTTGGCTACCGAGATTAGCTAGCGGTGAAATCATAGGTACTCTCGCTATAACCGAATCTGTTGAAGAAGTTAGACCAGATACTATTCGGACAACCTTTGACTTTGGCAGACTTACTGGACAAAAACTCGTCGTGCCACACGGTCTTATAGCGGATATCGCAATCGTGCTGGCTCGTCAGAAAGACCAGCTGATTCTGGTCTTGGTAGAACTTGAGGGGGTTGAAAGGGAACCGATTGAGACTGTTGACCCAACGATGGCGTCAGCCAAAATTACTTTCAATAATCAACCAGCTCAGTTAATGACGAATAAAGATGGCTGGACGTGTTATTTCGACGTCGCTAACCGAGCTGCAGTGCTTTATGCCTTTGAACAGATTGGCGGTGCTGAGCAAGCACTAAATATGGCGGTCTCCTATGCAAAGGAGCGATTTGCATTCGGCCGGCCCATTGGTTCTTTCCAAGCGCTTAAACACATGATGGCAGACATGTACGTCGCGCTTAAGCTAGCTGAATCAAATTGTTACTACGCAGCATGGGCGTTGAAAAATGATGCTACCGATCTACCTCTTGCCGCTGCCACGGCGCGAGTATCTGCGACCCAGGCTTTTCAGCTGTGTGCTCGTGACAACATACAAACCCATGGCGGCATGGGATTCACATGGGAATTTGACTGTCATCTCTATTATCGTCGTTCAAACTATCTAGCGGTTGTACTAGGCGGACAATCAACCTGGGAAAATAGATTAATTTCAGCACTACCGGATGCAGCATAAGGCGAGGGATTATGGATTTTAGTGACACAGAAGAGGAAGCCAGATTCCGATCTAACGCCCGCGAGTGGATAGCAAAAAACGCCCCTAGCTACCTGTTTGAGACTCTTTCCGCCAGCGGTTTTGGCTCAACTCGTACAGGCGAATATGACTCTTTGGAGGAAGCTCGCAAATGGCAGAAAAAAAAGTCGGAAGCAGGCTGGGCTTGCATACAATGGCCGACGGCTTACGGTGGGCGTGACGCCACTCCTATCCAAAGCGTCATTTGGAATCAGGAAGAAGGAGTTTACAGCCGTCTAACCAGCACATTTATCATCGGACAGGGTATGTGCGCACCGACAATGATGGCTTATGCAAGTGAGTCTCAAAAAGAGCGCTATCTTCCCAAATTAGCAAGCGGCGAAGAAATTTGGTGTCAGCTTTTTTCCGAACCTCATGGGGGCTCAGACCTTGCTGGCCTCCGAACACGCGCCGAAAAAGATGGTGATGACTGGGTCATCAATGGCCAGAAGATCTGGACATCCGGGGCCCAACATAGTGACTATGGCATCCTAATTACACGAACAGATCCAGATGTTCCCAAACATAAAGGGTTGACGATGTTTTTCCTCGACATGCGGTCACCGGGAATCGATATTCGTCCCATCAAGCAGTTCAACGGCGACAGTGGTTTCAACGAGGTCTACTTCGATAATGTTAGGATTCCAGATGATCAGCGCCTGGGTGAGNTCGGCGACGGCTGGCGNGTATCTCTGACAACACTNATGAATGAGCGTCTTGCTATAGGTGGTGGCATCGCAACGGGGTTTCCCGAAGTCAAGGAGCTGGTCGATGAACTGCGGCTGGCTTCAGGCAACGCGATTGATGATCCCGCAGTTAGGTCAAAACTGGCTGACTGGTACGCTAAAAGCGCAGGATTAAAAAATACTGCTTCGAGAGCTATTTCAGCAATATCAAAAGGCGAAATACCTGGACCGGAAAACAGCATNGGAAAATTGGTTGCCGGTGGCATGATGCAGGANATTGCNAAGTTNGCTATCGACCTGCAGGGACTGTCAGGAGTCATCATGGANCCCAAGATCGCTGCAGGATCAGCGAGACTGCAGGCAATGCTGATGAGATCTCCCGCAGTAAGAATTGAAGGTGGCACAGACCAAATCCTGCGCAATNTTATCGCTGAAAGGGTGTTGGGTTTACCTGAGGACATGCGAGCTGACAAAGGATTACCTTTCAGCAAGATCCCTACAAGCATTTAATGAAGCAGACCCTCTACATTGTTACTGGCATGCACCGGAGCGGAACAAGTGCAGTGGCACGCATGCTCCAGGTCTTCGGTATTGGATTACCAGGCGATCTGAAAGGACCAGCAGCTGACAACGAAAGAGGTTTTTTTGAAGACAAGACAATTGTTGATCTGAATAATGAGATCCTGAAGACATTAGAGCTCAACTGGGACAGCCTAGACGGCTTCTTTCTCAGCGAAATGCATTTTTCTGGCCATGCTTTCAACCCATTGAAGANGCGTGCGCGNGATTTACTCAGTAAAAGGTTGATCNACCAAGAAGATTGGGCTTTTAAAGATCCGCGTCTGTGTCGCCTCATGAATTTCTGGTTACCGTTGATTCAAGAGCTCAATATTTCTCACAAGCTGGTGATGGCCGTCAGAAGACCTATCGAAGTGGCGAACTCACTCGCTAGCAGAAACGACTTTGATCGATTAAAAACAAACTATCTGTGGGTCCTACACAATCTGTCACTACTCACAGCGACTCAAGACATCCCAAGAATCTGTTTAGACTATAACGACCTACTGGATGACCCAAAACAGGTCATTGATGGCCTAGTAAGTTTCCTGCCGCGTGTAAAGGANAAAGAGAAAGCATCATTTATTGACGAATTTCTCACCAAAGAGTTAAACCACCATCAAGAACCAAAGGAAATCAAAACTCTGGAATTGGCCGAAAAATTATATCAACAAATCAGCTCGGGAAACGTTGACAAAAAGTCAATCGACCCTTGGGTCACAGAACTATTTGGGCGTCAGGACTTACTTGACCTTTTCACACTTATATCCACACAGCAGAACAAAAACTCTAAGCATTTGCGGGATGAAACGGACAAGTTGACAGCGGTTATTGCGCGCCAAAGCAAGGACCTAAATGTCNCCAAAAACNACCAAGATAAAATTGAATCTGATCTGAGCGACTTTAAGAACTACCAGCAAAAAGTCGAGGCCGAGCTCGAAGAACAGAAAGTCTGGTCAGATAAACTTCGCGAAGACATCTCAGCGATGGAGAGGAATCTAATTAGTTCTGAAGAGGCTAAAAACACCTTAGATTCCAAGGTAGAAATTCTCGAAAGCGCTCACGCAACCGCCTTAGTGCAGGTCGAAGAACGCGATAACGATATCGAAAAACTTCAAAGTGATCTTTCCGAAGAACGGCTAGCATCAAACCATGAATCCCAAAGGCTTTGGGAGATAATCGAAAAATACCGCTTAAACCTCGTCGCTATTGAAACTTCTGTATCATGGCGTATGACGGCTCCCTTAAGAAGCTCGATTAACTTTTTCCGCAAAACAATATTTCAGACGAAGAGTTACATACGCGCATTTTTTAGGGGTTTAATCTTTCGCTTACCACCTGAAAATATAATTCGTCAGACAATCCTACGTCGAGTCGAACGGTTCAACGCACTGATTAGAGGCGATCTCGACAGTCACTCAATTAGAGCCTCACACCGACAGCTAATAAAAGAAAGAGATATTTTACTAGGTGAAAAAAAACTGCTTGAAGACAAGCAACTGCCTTTAATCGATATCAGCATCGTTTCCTACAATAGCTCGGAATGGGTAGAGCCTTTTTACATGAGCTTAGTGACTCAGGATTACCCCAAGGATAAATTGAACATTACCTTCGTTGACAACGATTCTAAGGATGACACTATTGAAGCTCTAGATCGACTTGACTGGTCGAAATTCAACAGCATGACCTGCATAAATAACGACAATGTTGGTTTTGGAGGAGGCCATCATCTTGGGATTCAAAAAGGCACAGCAGAGTACATCCTTGTCACAAATATCGATCTAGAATTTCGCAAAGACAGCCTCAGAAGGGTTGTCAGCTTTGCAGTGAATGACTCCGCCGACGTCGCTTGCTGGGAACTTCGTCAGAGTCCTTACGAACACCCCAAATTCTACGATCCGGTCACATTGCAAACAGCCTGGTCCGCACACGCTTGCATCTTAATGCGAAGAAAGATTTACCAGCAGTCTGGAGGCTACGAAGAACGAATATTCATGTATGGCGAGGATGTCGAACTGTCTTATAGATATCGCTCGCTAGGTTACAAGTTACGTTATATGCCGTCGGCGGTCGTCGATCACTACAGCTACAAAACTGCGGGAGAAGTCAAACCACTTCAGTATCAAGGAAGTACACTCGCCAACGCTTACCTTAGACTTAGGTACGGCACAATGTTCGACGTCTTGAGCATCATACCCTTATATATCAGATTGCTGACAGGATCCGGTGGTGTCACCGCGCATCGAAAGTTGATTTGGCAAAATGTGGCAAAAATAATACTTAACGCAAGACACTTCCTACGAAAACGACCAGCTATGAATAGCTTTTCTTTTCGCAATTGGGATTATGAAATAGTTCGCGACGGTGCGTTCTACGTATCACAACCTTTATCGAACGAAATTCCTCTGGTATCCGTCATTACACGCACTTATGCAGGGCGAGAGACATTACTTAAGCAGTGCATGCAATCAGTAGCCAACCAGACTTATACCAATCTGGAGCACATCATTGTTGAGGATGGCGGAGATTCGATGAAAACCACTATAGAATCCTTCCAGCGAGCCTATCCCTCCTCAAAAATAAGGCATCTGCCACAGGCTAAGCTTGGTCGCTGTGCGGCAGGAAATCAGGGACTGGCTCAGGCGAGTGGCCAATACATGGTCTTCTTGGACGATGACGACTTATTTTTCTCAGATCATCTTGAGGTCTGTATAGGTGAGTTGCTCTCGGACAGTTCATTAAATGCTGTCTACTGTCTCGCTTGGGAAGTCGAAACCGAATTCACTGAACATAGCTATGAGGAACGTTCTCACTCTACTCCACCTATAATGCATCAGAATTTCGACAGGGACATACTCCTACATCATAACTATATCCCTATTCAGTCAATTGTTTTCCAAAGGGCCTTATTCGAAAAGCATGGTGGCTTTGACATCGAACTCGAAAATCTGGAGGACTGGAACCTCTGGGTAAGATACGCGGCTTCAGGCAACTTCAAGTTGATTGAGAAAACTACCACAATGTATCGAACACCCTGGGATATCATGGAAAAGGCCAGACGTCAGGCTGTGCTCGATGATTATCTGGACTTTGCCCGCAGGAAGAACCAAGGCCAGCAAACTTGAACCGACTAGTTTCACTAATCTATCTAGCTTATTTCGATTTTGCAGTGCAGTATCGGAAGACGTTGATAGGCCCAATCTGGGTCCTAGTCGGTCCAACGCTCTTTATTTGCACTCTAGGTTTATTATTTGGCGAGGTCAGCCAAGCTTCATCCGACGTGTTCATCCCACATCTGACCATCGGCCTGATAACCTGGACCTTAATATCTGGCTTCGTTAACGGTAGTGCGACAGTTTTTCAACGAAACAAATCACAAATTATGCAGGGAGGCATGTCATTACTTGACATCTGCAAGGTCGACGTCATTCGGACCATAATCCACTTTCTTCATCAAGTCCTGATCATCCTTGGTGTATTCATTATTTTTGATCTTCCATTCTCCCAGTTCTCCTTGATCTCAGTGTTGGGACTAGGAATCCTCATTATTAACGGATTCTGGCTAACCGTGTTTTTCGGGATCGTAGGCGCCCGATACAGAGATCTAACGGAGGTAATTACTGCCATCATGCGCATCGCTTTTCTTGCCACACCGATCATATGGCTGCCTCTCGAGCGTGGCAGCGGCGGGATCATGGGAGCGTTCCTCACGTACAATCCGTTTTATCACTACCTGGATTTGATCAGGGCACCTCTAATGGGTAACGACATATCGCCCACTTCAATAGCTGTCGTTGCCATCATCACTTGCCTTGGTGGTGTATTCACCTTTTTCTTTTATAGGAGACTGCATTTTCGCGTCCCGCT
This sequence comes from Gammaproteobacteria bacterium, assembly GCA_002694945.1. Taxonomy (GTDB): domain Bacteria; phylum Pseudomonadota; class Gammaproteobacteria; order Pseudomonadales; family Azotimanducaceae; genus UBA9659. The sequence goes on along the minus strand of NZNP01000014.1, from coordinate 65,837 downwards.
TTGGATCTAAGTCATGAGTAACTCAAATCTACTGGAACTACAGAACTGCTCACTTAAAGTGCCTGTTTTTCAACCTACAGATCGACAAATACTGACAAATCCTCTTAAGTTTATTTCGGACCTATATCTGAGTCGCACTGAACGTGGTTTTGTTTACCTTCTAAGCGATATATCTATAAATTTAAAATCAGGTGAAAGACTTGGCTTGATCGGACCGAATGGCGCTGGCAAGAGCACATTACTAAGACTGTTGGCCGGTATCTATGCGCCAACTGAAGGAAAGAGGACCATTTATGGGACTGTTCGGGGTCTTTTCGATGTCTCAATGGGAATGAGCCCTGAGGCGACTGGTATCGAAAACATCTATCTAAGAGGCCTGCAGATGGGCTATCGCCTGAACGAAATCCGAGAAATGATCCCAGGTATACTCACATTTTCCGAACTCGGTAGAGCTATCGAACGGCCCCTAAACACCTTCTCGACAGGCATGCGCCTTCGATTGGCTGTCGCCGTTAGTACAATGGAGGCCCCGGATATCCTCCTGCTCGATGAATGGATAGGCACAGGGGACTCTACTTTCAGGGACAAATTACGCAACCGAATGGAAAGCTTCGTAGACCAGTCAGGCGGACTTATAATTGCGAGCCACAATGTCTCCCTCCTTAAAAGTCTATGCACTCACGGAGTTGTTCTGAATTCTGGGAAGATAATTTATCAAGGAAGTCTTAGCGACTCGCTTGATTACTATAATGAAGAAATAGTTCGTAGTTGAAGGACTGTATTCAGTATTTACGTGCCTCTATCGATCCGTATCGAGTCCAATGGGCTTTTGCACTGTCCTGAGCACAGATACCCGCTTTTCTAAGATCAGGATTCTTGTCAAGGTAAGAAGCCCATTTGAATCCTTCAGGTGTATCGTATTTTACTAGCCGACCTTCTGCTTGTCCCCATTTGTAATAATGACTGATAGCGGATATCTGATTATCGATACCTCTCGAAACCAATTCAGGATTCAAGAATAAATAGTTACGCCAGTTGAAAGCGCCTGACATCTCTCTAAATTGAAGCCCTCGACCAACAGCGTCCGCAAATATCCCCATATTCTTTCGAAGCACATCAGGATATCGTTCCTGAGGTGCACCGTGTATGAAGATACGTTTCCAAAAGGCATAAAAACGAAGGATTTCGGGCGAATCGATACTCGGACCCTTCATATGGTGGTTGTAATAAGGAATAGAAATACCTGAGATAAGCGATTCATTTATAGCTAGACAATCATCAATGAATTTGAAAGTTTCGTCCCCTAAAGGGTCTTGATAAAAGTATTTCCATGCAGCGAGGATTACACGCTTGAATTTCAACCGAGTGACGGTTTCAAAGTCAGTTTTGCAATAGGCCTGAATTGTGACCCGCTTCTCAAGTCCTAGTTCGACGACTTGCTCACTAACACGGGTCGCTATTTCATCATAATCGTCGTCCGTATTCTTAATATCGAAAACCACCCTACCTTGTATGGTTTGAAAAAGTTCAAAAAATTGAGAAAGAGAAAGCGTCGTCAAATGCCCGTTGTACTTCGCCATCGCAAATTCTTTAGTGCTGATTTCCTGAAAATTTCTATCAAAGCCATATCGCTCTTCAAAACCATCATGCGCGAGTAAGATTGCGTCTTTTCCTTTGACAAGATCCACTTCAACCATTCCTACCGAGGTAAGTGCAGCTCGAACAGCTTCCCTCGAATTGGACGCATGGTGACTGTTATAGTCTCCTCCACCATGCGCAATGATTCTGGAACGCGACCAGGTCAAATTATCATGCACTGTATCCAGACCTTTCTTTTGAATATCAACCAGGTCGGTCTGCTGTCCGATATTGCGCTCTTCCTTGCTAGCGATCAGCAACTCGGCAGTAATATTCGCAGCAACCTGCTCGTCCATGATCGTGCCACGAAGAACTCTGCTCCGGCAGGCTTCAAAAAATTGTTTAAGTTCGTCTGAACCTTCCATGACCTGCTGTACAGTTTCTATAATATCCTCAGCACGACAGAATAGACCGCCACAATACAAGTCAGCTGTTGCTGCAACAAAAGGAAAATCAAAAAATGTTGCACCATTGTCAGAATATTCACGCATTAGAATCTGAACAACAGGCTTACCTAAAGGCGCTGCTTCAAAAATAGTAGATGAAAGATCAGAAACGATACAGTCTGCGTGTTTCATCATCTCAGTCACGACGCCGGCACTATTTTCCATTACATTAATCGACGATACGTCTATGAATTTTGTCTCGGGATGCAAAATCGCAACATGATTATCCAGACGCGATACCTCCTCGACCGCTCTTTGCATGTCAGCGTTTCTGGCAATGTACCAAGTCGGAACGAACAAAACGATGGGCTTTTCGTGATCAACTCCAGCGCGCTCAGCCGCTTCTTTCCTCGTATACTTTGGTGGTGACAGGATATCAGGCGACTTAATAAAACCGGCGGAGTGAACACGGGTAAAATTACTTGCCTCAGGATAGAANGTCAGAATCGACCTAGAATGGTCNGGTCCAGCAGTAATNATTCGATCAAAAAATTCGAAGCGCTCTCGACTGGCCAGAAACCATTTTAGGTTACTTGCACCATGATCAATGCATACTCTCGGGACCAAGTTGTATTCAGCAGGCGGCTCCTCCGAGGGTTTATTGAAGTAGACTAGGCANTCAATCTTTAGGTTCCGAGGTAAACTGCTACTCTGAGTAAAGACAGGAGCAATGTTTGCATCCCACATCTCATCGACCATCGCCATCGCGCAATCATAATGCTTTTTAATATGCGTATCCGCGAACAAAACTCTGCGTATTGTTTTACTCTCAAGCAGTTCGCCTTTTAGCTCAGAAGACGAGACATCTGCCGTCCGAGGGACATACTCAACATCGCAACTGACCCAGTCAAAGTNTCCAGCCCAGTCATCGCCCATGACCAAAAGATCTGCTCTGTGCTGTTGNATATACTCGTCTTTTTTGTCTAAAGACTCTTCGTAAAAAGTATCGTCAACATACTCCAATGCCTGTACGTATGCTTTACGCTGCTCCTGAGAGAACATGGAACTCTTTCCTTTTAACGCATTGAGAGNGTCTGTGGATATACCCACGACTAAATAGTCTCCCTTGGCACGTGCCCGCTTTAAGAGCTGTATATGCCCTTGATGAAGAAGATCGTAGGTTCCAAATGTGATTACTCTTCTTTGGTTATCCGTGCGACGTCTTATAGAGAAAAAATTTTTAAAGACCAATTGACTATCTGTCTCGAGGCATGGGGAATAGTTCCAAGCAGTATATCGCATCAGAACACCCCACTGTATATCAGGCGAATTTCTACTAACACAAAAGAAGATCCAGCCAGCTGGCGTAAAGCGCGAATGACAATTAGTTGGCGATAATACGCATCCAGCGTGCAACGTCTCTTTCTAAGAAAAGAGATACTTTTAGAAGACAATAAAAAGTCNAGATTAGCGAGCCGAGCTTCGCAACTGGACAAGCTTTGAAGGCGGCCGAATTCGAAAAAGCATGTGCTGCCATGATAGTCATAAGAGATGATTCGGAAAGTAAGGGAGAACTCTTTCTTCTTATTCCGAGGTTTTGCCCCCGAACACACGATCANGAGTCTCGTCTCGCAATAATGAGAGCTCTAGACGCAAGACACGCCGCCCCTCTTCTGCCCTAGGGTCATCAGGATAGTAACTGAGTTCAGAATCATCGTCTCCGGCTATCCTAGTACCGATAAGGACTCTTGGCTGCTTATAATCATAGGGCATAGCTCTGTGCAGTAACGCGCGGTTATCCCAGATAAGCGTGTCGCCAACTCGCCATCGGTGCGAGTAAACCCTGTCGGGTTCAGAGACAACGAATTTCACCAAATAACTCAGCAATTCACGACTGGCTTCTCGGGTAAGACCGGGTATACCGAAGGCATGTCGTCCNACAAATAAACTCTTTACCCCGGTCTCAGGATGCACCTTCACAAGAGGACGCAGATAAGCTTCGCCGTGATAAATTGAATCGGGTTTTTCTACTGGGAAATCCCCAAGATCGTTGGCTTGAGAGAATTGAGTTGAATGATAGGCTGCCAGATGTTCGATCTGAGAACGGGTCGTCTCATCAAGAGCCGCGTAACCAGATCGCATGTCGGCAAGTTCGGTATTGCCACCCTCTTTCGGCANCTTCACCGCTGACAGCATCGCGCACTTAGAGCTTACAGGCCAATAAGTTGAGTCAGTGTGCCACGCCTCATTACCAACGTTGGTGCGCATACGTTGAGTGCTCACCGGAATTATTTCACCGTAGCTTCCATCTTCAAGTTTTTCTTGATTCGACATTGGTAATCCACCGAATTCGAGCTTCCCAAAGCGCTCACCAAATTCAATGTTTTCTTGAACAGACAAATGTTGATCGGGGAAGACTAAGAAACCGTACTCAAGAAAAGCTGAGTAAATTTGCATGAACTGTTCTTCAGCGAGATCCGACAGGCAAACGTCAGTAACAACAGCACCGAAGGTCTTATTAGGAATAGCTTGAATGCTAGGGAGAGACACAATTNCCNCTCAGGCNGNCTTATTCTATCTGAGATTGAAGGAAGTCGAAGTCCTCGTCAAGATGACGAAATTACATTTTAATATACTGTGGCAATACGTGAGAGTTTACCCTTTATATATTGTTCCACCCTATTCCTGAACATTTCACGAAAACCNAGCAGACTGCAGGTCGTCACTCACAACCGCCGCGGTGGACGGAAAAGTTAGAACGTCTTTCTCAATCTCTGTCATAGCTTTGAATCCACCAAAGCTTCTTTCGAAAGTGCCTTATAAAGACTGAGACATATCAGGAGCAAAATAATGCAGAAAGGAAAACCGGTAGCAAGCGACAANGCTTGCAGGGANGCAAGGCCTCCTCCNAGCAGAAGAGCTATACCGATCAATCCAAGAAACAGACACCAAAACAACCGCTGTAACACTGGCGTTTGTATTTTACCTCCGGCCGTCATTGTATCGACAATAAAAGATCCGGAATCCATAGATGTAGTGAAAAATACTACGACCAAAACAATACCCAGCAAGCTAGAGANGATCGCGAGAGGAAATTCTTGTANGAAGACGAATAATGTCAATTCNGGCTGAAAGGCCCTTACTGTGTCCGCAACATTGGTGATGTCTTCCTCGAGGTAATGGCTCATCGCTGTTTCACCAAAAATAGTCATCCAAGCTATAAAGATTAAAGAGGGAGCTAGGAGAGTAGCGATGATAAATTCGCGAACCGTTCTACCTTTGGAAATCCTCGCAATAAACATGCCCACGAAAGGCGAAAAAGCGATCCACCAGGACCAATAAAAAGTTGTCCAATCGTGCATATAGTAATTATCTTCCCGCCCGACAAAATTACTAAGCGCCGGCAAGTACTGGACGTAAGCGACGACATTGCCGAAAAAAGCTTCTATTATTTCGATCGTAGACCCCATAAACAAAATATAGCCACCCAGCAATCCCGCTAGGATCATATTGATTTCGCTTAATCGTTTAATACCCCCGTCCAATCCTTTCATCAGAGAAATCATAGCCATCACGGTGATAACAGCAACCACACCGATCTTGATCTGATTATCACCTGCTATCCCGAACAAGTAGCTGAGGCCTCCGGTGATCTGCTCAGCGCCATATCCAAGAGAAGTCGCTAATCCAAACAAAGTAGCAATGACTGCCAGGATATCTACGATGTGACCCGTCCAGCCCCATATCCTTTCGCCAAAAAGAGGATACAGTGCGGAACGAATGATTAGAGGTAAACCCTTGTTGTAGGAGAAGAACGCCAGCGATAGCCCTAGAACCGTGTATACAGCCCAGGGATGTACGGCCCAATGATAAAGAGTCGCCGCCATCGCTAACTCACGCTGTGCCTGCATGTCGAGCGCCTCACCGTGGATGGGCGGGGTCAGCAAGTGGTTCATCGGCTCGAGAACGCCATAAAACATGATGCCAATACCAATACCTGCAGCGAAGAGCATCGATATCCAGCTAACAAATGAATACTCAGGCACGCAATTGACTCCCCCAAGCCGGATTCTCCCAGCCTTAGTAAAAGCGATTAANACAAGGAATACGACGAANAAATTAACGGAACCCATGAAAACCCAATCAAAAGTCGTCGTGAGCCAAGGCCGGAGTTCGCCAAAAGTCTCCGCTGCAAGATCAGGAAAACTCAGGGTAAAGATCACAAAAAGAACAATCGCTGATCCTGAGATTAGAAACACTGGATTATGAACATCGAGCAGACCATACGGTTGTATGTTGTCTTGTCCAACCGAATGATCTGTTTTGTATTGAACTGGTGGCAGAACCTGACTCCCTAACTAAGCTTCATAAGTCGATGTAATTGGATAAAAATCAACTGACCGCTTGATCACCAACTTTTGTCCAAAACTGACAAGTTTTGCGCCCAAATAACGCCAAGATCTCAAGTGAAAATATTCCGTTGTTTACAGACCCGGACTAACAGGATTCCCATTGGTATCCCAAATTTCTACAGGTGCAATATCAAGCGCCTCGAGTTGGCTATAAATCTTACTGAGATCACCAACGACCAGCCAAATTAAACTCTCAGGTTGAACTATAGCCGTTTCCGCCTGCAAATCGCTCAGCATCAGAGCATTGTAGCGTTCGTGAAGACTTGTTGGGTAATCAAATGGACGAGAGTAGGTAGCGGAGGTGAGCAGACTCTTTAGAACGGCACCAGCCGTCTCGTAGCGACCAGGCAGCTCACGAGTAAGCCCTGCAATAACTCGCTGCATCTCCGTCGCTGAAATAGGTCTATCTTCACGAACCGCCTCAAGCTCGCTCATCAGCTCAGCGATTGCATCTGCGGTCCGGTCTGTTTGAACAGGTGCATATACGAGAAATGGCCTGGGTCCCTTGGCGCTAACCAGGATCGTACGTGCCCCATAGGCCCAACCTTTGTCCTCACGGAGATTCATATTGATTCTGGCATTGAAACTAGCCCCCAAAACTCCATTCATAGCCTCGATCGCGATATCACGATCCAGGCCTAAGCCAGGAACAACATGCCCCGCCAAAATAAGAGACTGAGGAGCACCAGGTTTATCGATCACAACTAGTCGAGGGGTCACAGGGAGGCGCACCGTTTGCAGATTTTTCTTCGGTTTCGTTGCATCTGACGACCATCCTCGAAATGAGCGTTCAAGGTGATCCACCAACTCATCTAGCGTGGTGTCTCCTACGGCATAGATAGCGGCATTCATCGGATTTAGCCACTGTGAATGAAAAGCCATCAAATCTTCTCGATTAATTGATCGAACGGAGGACTCAGTCCCAGAACCCGTGTAAGGAATTCCATAGGCGTGGGTCTCGCCATACAGGACAGGCGGCAAAAGCCGCAGAGCAATTGACATTGGCTGAGTTTTCTCTTGGGCAATCTTCGCTAAGCGGCGTCCACGGAGACGTTCGATTTCATCTTCATCAAAAATAGGATGTCTTATGACGTCAGCCCACAGAGCGATAGAGTCTTCCAAACGACTGGTGAGGGCGGACAAGGAAACCATTGTTCTGTCAAGATTTGATGAAGCTACCAGCTCTGCTCCCAACCTTTCAGCTTCAGCCGAAATTTCGAGTGCCGATCGTTTCCTGGTACCCAAATCAAGCATACTTGTCGTAAACGACGCAACACCAAGTTTGCCTCCGCTGTCCGCCGCATAACCACCATCAAACTGCATCGACAGCTCTACCAATGGCATGGCAGTTCGTCGCGCGAAAACCAACTCCACGCCATTGCTCAGACGAGTGCGCTGGACTGCAGGGAACGTTAGAGTCGGCAAACTTTCAGGCACGTCTGGTATGCCAGAAGATCGATCAACACCTCTAGCGGCATGACTGAATAATGCTTCAGGTTCCACGTTGACCTGATGCCAACCATCGCCTAGCCACTTTCTTGCAGCATCACGAATATCCTTCGGGGTTGCCTCATTCACCCAATGCAGATACTGCTTTATAAACATTGGATCGTCCGCATAAAGCTCACCTTCGGCCAAAATGGTTGCTTTACCCGAAAAACCGCCAATTCTCTCAAGACCTCGGATTGTATCGGCATTGATCGCGGTTACGACTCTCTCGAGTTCTTTTCTGCTCGGTCCTTCAGCCTTAAATTCCTCGAGAATCCTGTCCATGGCTGCCGACGCTAAAGCAGATGGCTCGCCTGGGTTCAGTTTGATTGAAAGATCAAAAACCCCTGCCAATTCGAATGGCATCACACCAATATCCACCGAACTTGCGATCTGCTTGTCGTAAACCAGATCAACATAAAAACGAGAATTGCGACCAGTACCCAGTATAGCGGCAGTTATATCCAATAGGGCCCAATCTCGCGTTGTTCTGTCAGGCACTACCCAGGCTCGATTAGCCATAGCAGCTGCGACCTTGTCATGTTGCGTTTCTAAGGTGTTATTGGTTTTTGTAGGTCGTAATACGTCCATGGTGTCGACTTCCGGTCCGGCCGGGATATCACCAAAGTACTTTTGTACCTTGGCACGAACAGTTTCAACGTCTACATCACCAACCACGGCTAGCACTGCATTATTAGGACCATAGAAATCTTTGAACCACTGATGCACATCCGCCAAAGATGCATTTTCAATGTCTGCCATCGAACCGATGGTGGAGTGACGATAGGGGTGTCCAGGTGGGAAAAGACCTTCATAAAGATTGTAGTTAACCCGACCATAAGGTTGGTTATCACCCTGGCGCTTTTCATTCTGAACAACACCGATCTGGTTATCGAGTTTTTCCTGTGTGACAGCTCCCAGCAGATGGCCCATTCGATCTGATTCCAGCCACAAAACTAGGTCTAGCGCAGGCGTCGGTACAGTCTGGAAATAGTTAGTTCGGTCTAGCCAAGTTGTGCCGTTCAATCCGGTGGCCCCCACCCGCTGCATCGGCTCAAACCATTCCCCGTCGTGATTTTCACTGCCATTGAACATTAAGTGTTCAAACAGATGTGCAAAACCAGTTTTACCCACTGGTTCATTTTTGGAACCAACGTGATACCAGATACCTACAGCGACAATTGGTGCTTTCTTGTCTTCGTGGACAATCACCCTCAGACCATTACCGAGGGTAAATTTTTCGTATCCGAGATCTAAATCGGGGACCTCGGCTGCTTCAGCCAGAGAGAAATGAAAGATGCAGAGCAAAACAAAAATATTTCGCATGTTCAGTAAGCCCTTATGTTGCTGGTTTTCCCGTGCCGCACCTTAAGTTCAAATCATGACCAGAGCAAAGGGATCAAGTCATTATGACAATTGCGGTTAGCGCCTAGGGATTTAATCTAAGCCAAATTTCATTACGCTTTTAGAAGACAGAAACACCTTCGGAGAAATCGTATTTGAAATGCGGGTCCCCACTGACCGAACCATCAGCATCGACGATATGCGTTGCAGGCGAGGCGATATCAAGGAAATCCTGGACCGTAAGGAGCCCGATAATTTCGCTATGGGGATTAGAATCTTCGTGATTTTGCAGCAGCACCTCTGTGTCACTTTCAAAAACACCTCGCGACTCAAAACCTTCAGGGCAGTCGCTGAAGGGCGTATGAAACGAGCCTGCAGCCTCATACGAAAACATGCCGTTCTCTACCCGGTTAGTGCCTTCACGGTAGCCAAACCACCCCTTAGTGGTAAAAGACATAGCTCGACAAATGTGAAAGTGAGGCGGGAAATCCGGTGCGCCAGGATCCATCTTGAAGGCATAAGCCACGGTGTTAGTAGGCACGTGAATTGTGAGCGCCTTGAAATAAGACCCTTCAGCGACCTCAACCCACTCAAGATCATTAGCCTGAATGTCTGCCGTGATACGTTCCAGTTGTGCCAGACCTAGTCCCATCATTTACTCTCAGTCTTGTGTAGCACTTACCATAGGTCAATTCGAGGTTAGAGTAAAACGTTCAACACCGCATCCTCTCACCGCTTGGATCGTAAAAAGCTTTCAGCGAAGCCTTAGCGGAGTAACTTTCGCCGGCCACATCAATTTCAAAATTCGCTCGTGAAAGCGCTTCTGCATTCAGGTCTGGTTTGTTTACATATCCCATGCCCATGGCAGCTCCCAGCGAATGGCCATACATTGCGGAAGTCAAGTAACCAACTGCCTCGCCATCCATTAAGATCGCCTCATTGTGATAAAGCAAAGGTTCAGGATCATCCAAAAGAAACTGGACTAGCCTTCGATTAGGCAAACCTGCAGCTTTTTGCTCTGCAAAAGCGTCTCGACCTAAAAAATCGCCGGCTTCCGGCTTCGCAACGAAGGACAACCCAGCCTGCACGAGGTTATCTTCAGCACCAATGTCGTGTCCCCAATGGCGGAAGCCTTTTTCAAGACGCATACTATTTAGGGTATGTAGTCCAGCATTGCAGATGTCGAACTCAGCTCCTGCCGCCATAATAGCCCTATAAACCTTAGTGGCGTATTTAGCCGGTATAAATATCTCATAACCAAGTTCTCCTACGTAAGACAATCGCTGTACCCAGCATTCACAACCGTCCAACGGCATAAAAAAACCAGAACCAAAAACAAAACTATCAGCGCTTATCTCATGCTCCGTTATCTTAGCTAAAGCAGAGCGGGCATTAGGTCCCTGCAAGGAAAGACAGGCATAGTCCTGACTGATGTCCACCATCTGCACTCCCTCCGGAAGATGTCTTTTGATATGCCACCAGTCTCGGTTATGGGAACCAATCGAGGTAATAACCCAGAAGCGATCAGGTGCAACCCTAGCTATGGACAAATCGGCATTAATGCCACCTCGCACATCAAGAAGCTGTGTATAAACAACCTTTCCCACCGAAACGCACAGGTCAGCAGCAGCCAGGTATTGCAAAGCTGATTCCGCATTAGCACCGATCACCTCGAACTTAGCAAATGAGGACATGTCGAAAACGCCCAATGATGACCTGACCGCCAGATGCTCAGCAGCATGAAAATCGAACCAGTTCTGGCGCTTGTAGGTGTATTTGTATTTAGCTTCAGCCCCGTCCCGAGCAAACCAGTTCGGTCGCTCGTAGCCACCGACTTCACCAAAGCAGGCTCCCTGGGATGCCAGCGTCTCATGGAGCGGCGATAAAAGGAGATTACGTGCCGTCGTATACTGGTAGAAAGGCCAATGCATGCCGTAAGTGTGCCCCAGCGCTTCCGGGATTCTTTCGGCCACATAGGAATCACTTTTCTGTATTGGGTGTGTCCGACGAACATCACACTCCCAAATATCACCGGATGGGTAACCATCTATGACCCAGTCAGCCATTATTTTCCCCAGCCCACCACCTGCGCCGATCCCCTTTGAATTCATGCCACAGGCGACATAAAAGTCCTGCAGTTCGGGCGTAGGACCAAGTAAATGTAGATTGTCACTCGTAAAACTCTCAGGTCCGTTGAAAAAGGTCCTGATACCTGTATCACGTAAGGCAGGAAACGTCTCAGTGCTCCCCAACACGTATGGTTCAATGTGCTCCATATCGACTTCGAATTCATCGAAACAGAAGTCTTCATGGATGCGTGACATAGGGCAACCCTTTGCATTGTGCTCAAACCACCCTACGAGCATTTTGCCAGCGTCTTCCTTGAAATAGATTCCCTTGTCGAAATCACGCAAGACAGGCCTGCGGGTTAGGCCAACCATTTCTTCAGTGACAATATAGAAGTGTTCGCAGGCATATAGAGGCAACTCGACACCCAAAGGCCTAGCCAGCTCTCTGGACCAAAGTCCTGCTGCCAGGATCACCTTGTCGGCCATCACCTGACCTTGATCTGTAACGACACCTGTAACCCTAACACCGTCACTGACAATACGTTCGACCTTGCAATTCTCTCTGATGACGACACCACGATTTCGAGCTCCCTTTGCCAAAGCCTGAGTCGTATCTATCGGGTTGGTTTGACCATCCTTTTCAATATACATCGCGCCAAGCACTCCGGTGGTATCTATTCCCGGATAGAGGTCCATCAGAGTCGCGTTATCTATAAATTCCGATTCGACATCGAACACACTCGCCATGGTCGCGGTTCGCTTTAATTCCTCCAAACGTTCTTCGTTGCGTGCCAGCGACAGACTACCGATACGACGATAGCCCGTCGCCTGACCGGTCTCAGTCTCCAAGTTACTGTAGAGCTCGTGGCTGTACTTGGCCAATGCCGTTAAAGTGGGAGTGGGCCATAGTTGACTAACGAGTCCTGCAGCATGCCAGGTAGTGCCGCAGGTAAGCTGCTTTCTTTCCAGCAACAAAACATTGGTTACGCCCCGTTTAGCTAGGTGATAGGCAATCGCACAACCCTCTATGCCGCCTCCTATGATGACCACATCCGCGCGTTCTGCAAGCTCCTTCATGATCGCAGTCTCTTATTTTCAGGATCAAAAGCCATAACTGTCTGAATGTGAGCTTCGCGAACTCCAACTGATGTCTTAACGTTCACCTTCAATCCTTCTTCAATAATGTCAGGACGGAGGTACGCAAAAGCGAGACTTCGGTCCACCCGGAATCCGTAAGCCCCGCTAGTGGTCAATCCAATATGTTCACCTTCGGCAAAAACAGCTTCGTTGCCATGGCACTCACAAGCTATTTCATCATCGAAGACCAGATAGGCAAGTTCAATGGCAAAGCCTTTCTCAAGCCTTTCACGCAAGTTCTGACAACCAATAAAGTCACGCGAAAGATCAACGAACCGCCTCATTCCTGCTTCTAAAGCGCTGATTTCTTCTGTGAACTCATTTCCATAGGCTCGATAAGCCTTTTCCAGACGGAGAGAGTTAAAGGCATACCCTCCAAAATCTCTCAAACCATATTCTACTCCAACGCGTTGGATCGAATCGTAGATCGACAGTAATTGATAGCGCGGCATATGTAGTTCGTAACCCAGTTCACCCGCATAAGAAACCCGTATGACGAGGGCCTCTGTGCTATCGACCTTCATCTTTCGAGCTCTCAACCAAGGGAACGTTGCATCAGAAACATCTTCATCTGTCATATGCGCCAAAATCTCTCTGGATGTCGGACCTGTCAGAAGGAAACCCGCCAGTTTTTCAGTGACATTATCTATAGAAACGTCATAACCAGATTGATTAAGCTGCATCCAGTGCAGGTCTTTATGCTCGCTGCCAATAGCGGAAATAAGGTAATAGTGGTCCGAAGCTAATCGCGTGATCGATATGTCACTCATAATGCCACCGTTCGGCAAATGAAAAAGACTGATCGCCATTCGCCCATCGCGGGCCGGTAATTTATTACAGGATAACCGATCAAGGAACTTGGAGGCATCAGGCCCTCTCACATCGAACTTCGCGACACCCGAAATATCAATCACTCCTGCTGACTCATGGACCGCCCGACACTCTTCACGCACTGCCTCATGAGTCTCGTTGTGGGACCAGGACAGGGATTCATGACGAATATTACGTGTCTGAAACCAGAGGGGCTTCTCGTACCCCTGAAAAGCTCCATGCACGGCACCTTTCTGGGACAAACGGCCATAGAGCGGGCTCACTTTTTTTGGACGTCCGTGAGGTCTATTGTCGTTAGGTGCTGTAACCGCATACATCGCCTCGTAGGACTCGATCGCCTTGGTAATGCAGTAGTCCTTATCCGCCCAGATTCCGAATCGCCGGCAGTCCAAAGGAGCCATATTGATTTCGGTCTGCCCATGCACAATCCACTGTGCCAAGTATTTGCCAACCCCCCCTTGAGCAATGCCGATACTGGCTCCGCAAAGATTCCAAAAATTACGCAGTCCCGCCTGAGGGCCCGCCAAAATATTGTCATCCGGTGTATGAGTAATTGGACCATTTACTACAGTCTTGACCCCTGCTTCCCGAAAGGGTGGCATAAGATCCATGCATCGATCCAAAAAAGGCATCAAACGCTCGAGATCTGAGTCAAACAGTTCCCGGTCAAATGCCCAATCCATGCCTTCAAGCGCCCAAGTCTTGGCACCCCAAGTCTCATAAGGCCCGACGAGAAACCCTTGACCTTCCTGCCGGAGATAAGACGAGCAATGGGAATCTCTCACGACGGGTAACTCAAACTCAAGCTGTGCCACAAGAGGGTGCGGTTCGGTTACAAGATATTGATGTTCAAGATTAACAAGGGGCACATGAGCACCCACCATCTTCCCAACTTCAACCGAAAAACAGCCCGCAGCATTAACCACATGTTCAGCGATGACCGTGCCTTTCTCCGTTACTACTTGCCATTCCCCAGATGCCAACTCATTGATTTCTAGTACCCGATTAAATCGTTCAATCTTCGCACCAGCTTTTGTGGCCAAAGAAGCCAGCGGCATCACCACAGAAGTCGGATCAACATGACCGTCGTTAGGCGTGCTGGCAATTATTCGGGCACCACTGAAATCAATCAAAGGGTGAAACCTCTCGGCTTCCGTTTTACTAATAAGATTGAACTCACAGCCAACGCTTAAAGCACGACTTTCAAGATTACGGAACCACTCTTCTTCGGCCCTCGAGTAACCAATCCGCAAACTGCCAGTTTGATGGAACACGGAAGCGTCACCAGTTTCTTCAGGGAGAATCTCGTTGTACAGACGAATAGTGTAGTCGTGGATCTGGGCAACGGTCATATTGCCTATAAAGTTCGAACAGAGACCCGCGGCATGCCAGGTTGAACCACTAGTTAGCTCACCCTTCTCGACAAGCAGGCAGTCCGTCCAGCCTTCTTTGGTCAAGTGATAGAGAAGGTTGACACCTAGAGAACCGCCACCGACGATGACCACACGAGCTTGAGATTGCAAAGTCTTAGAACTCCTAATTAGGGACCGCGGCCAATCGCCTCACGTGACAGCTTTATGGGGAAACATTCACGAATCTTGCAGTCGATTTCATCACTGACATGATCCGGATAGTCATTAATAAGTACTTTTCGTGCTTTTTGAATAGCCGCTCGGACTGGATCTGGCTGCTGGGCATCATTCCAGTCATCAGGACTTAGTCGGTCACCGAACTCGGGATACAGATATTCAGTCTGCATGACCTCCAGCGTTTGAGCCGAAGCGAGATAATGTCCCTTGTTACCAAAGCAAATATCCTTGATATCAGACAAACTCAGAGTCTTTTCATTTACCTCGATACCTCGAGTTATCCGCATCACTGCACCTAGAGTGTCATTGTCAAGCAAAAGCGATTCCGGGCAGGTTCCAAGCAGGCTGGCGTACATGCCAGCACTTTCATATACGATATTAGCGCCAGAAGTAGCGGCGCAGTTTAGGGTATAGGCGCGCTCTGCGCCTGCTTGGTAATCCGGAAGCTTCGAATCTGTCATACCGCAAGCCGTGCCAGTCGGCAGGTCAAAGAGATTACCGATTTGGGCGCAGGCTGCCGAAAGCAGAGCTTGCTCTGGAGAACCTCCACTCATCGCCCCAGTCCTCAAGTCTGAGACAAAGGGCCAAGTACCAAGAATCGCCGGTGCACCAGGCTTGATAGCATTGATATAAGCAAGCCCCCCCAAGCATTCGGCCCAAGCTTCAGCAACTGCTCCCGCAAGACACGCTGGCGCAGTCGCTCCGGACTGGCCTGCAGAGAGCAACAAAACAGGCATACCGCCCTCGACAGCGAGCTTCAGGCAATTAAGCGCATCCTCGGTAAATTTCATAGGTGGCACGACATGACAACAAGAAATGCTCATGAATGGTCGGGCACGCCAAGCCTCTTCGCCACCAGCCACCAGATGCAACATCTCAAAACACTCTGCCAGATGGGATGAGTCAGTCCAGGCACATCCAATATGCTTACTAGTGCCCATGATGCAGCTGTAAGTCGTATTGATGTCCATCTCACGGTTATCTGGGATATCCCGCGCCACACAAGTTCGCTGAAACATATGCAAATGTTCACAGCGATTTGCGATCCGCGCCATGTCATAGAGATCCTGGTTGGTAGATTCGCGGTATTCACCGGACAGTGGATCGACCACCATAACTGCGGCGCCAGCGGTCGAAAAATGCACTCTAGAACCGCTAAGGTTAAGATCATGACGAGGATCCTGACCATGCAAGGTAAGTTTACGTTGGCACTTGCCGAGGGTCTCAAAAATAACCTGGCGAGGAAAACGTAAGCGACCGTCATCGCCGTATTCAGCACCTACTGCTAGACACATCTCTATACAGTGATCCGTGGCGTCAGCAAAACCGACCTCTTCCAGAATCTTGTAAGCTGTTTCAATAATCGAATCAGCATCCTCATCTGTAAGAGGTTTGAACTGACCACCACTAAGACCCGCGCGCACAGGCTTGAGTTCTTCCGCGAGCACCGCTTTCCGCTCTTTTAATTTAGCTTGTCGGGCACTAGGACGTCTCGCCATCTGTCATATCTCGAAAAAGAGAAATCTAAATTTTGGTCAAACGGAAAGCTTCTGTAAAACATGAATTTGCCTTTCAACGACCGGATATCTGCCTACATGCGTCGCCAGCGATAGTCCATGATCAGTCGTGTTAGTATGATCCATCGACAATCAAAAGCCCCGGCCGGCATAACTCTATAACTATGTCCGAAATCCAGTCTCGTTCTTTGCTCCAACGCTGGATAACCATTATTTCGCTGATTATCGCCGGTGAAGCAATTTTCGCTTTGCCCTATCATCTGACCCGATTTTTCAGGCCTACTGTCCTAGATGTTTTCGATCTAACAGCAACTCAACTAGGTGTCGCTCAGGGTGCTTATGGCGTCATTGCCATGATCGCGTATTTTTTCGGCGGTCCCCTAGCTGACAGATTTCCCGCCCACAAACTCATTGCCTGGTCACTCTGGGCGACAGCCATTGGCGGCATATACCTTTCGACCTTTCCGGGTTACTACGGCGTCATGTTCATCTGGGGCTTTTTTGGCTTTACGACCATTTTTCTCTTTTGGGCCGCACTAATCAAAGCGACTCGAGCGTGGGGCGGCATCAATCAGCAGGGCCAAGCGTACGGACTGCTTGACGGCGGACGCGGATTATTGGCAGCGGTCCTGGCGTCTGTTGGTGTCTGGATCTTTGCGACCACGTTCCCTAATGGCTACAGCGCAGCCTCTACATTTGAAAAACGTGAGGTGCTTAAGTTAGTTATCTACGGCTACACGATAGTTACCGCCTTTACCGGCTTTCTCGCTTGGTACGCGCTGAGAAACCTGCAGGACAAACCAGATAGGGCTCAAGCGAATTTGTTCGAAAATTTCTGGCAGGTTTTACGAATACGAGCCGTGTGGCTACAAACAGTAGTAATTGTCTGTGCCTATACGTCCTTCAAGGCCTTTGACCAATTCGGTTTATTCGCCGTTCGCGGCCATGGCATCGATGAAATCGATGCTGCCCAGATTGTTGCGATCGGCGCCTGGACCCGTCCTATCGCTGCTCTTTTGATTGGTCTGCTCGGCGACCGATTCGGTATCACAAGAATGACATTCATATGTTTCCTCCTTTTGATTGCGTCCCACGGTTGGTTCGCACTGACCGGTGCAGCATTCGGAACGCTGACTATTATTTTGATGAATACACTCGTTACCTGCATCGCTATCTATGGTTTGCGCGGCCTTTACTTTGCCATGTTCCAAGAAGGCCAAGTGCCACTCGCATTAACTGGCACAGCCGTGGGTATCGTTTCAGTTCTCGGCTATACACCAGACATTTATTTCGCGGCCGTGGCAGGCTTTCTGATCGATAGTAATCCCGGTCTACTCGGTTTCCAGCACATGTTTATGCTTTTGGTGGCATTCACTATCCTGGGAGCATTAGCAGCCTTGATATTTGAGAGGACCTGCAGATCTGCCACTCTTCGAAACAGAAACACAACATAACCGTTAAACTAGAGGAGCAAGACAATGAGCCTGAACTTCAATGATAAAGTAGTGGTTGTAACAGGAGCTGGCAATGGCTTGGGCCGATCCCATGCACTGTTATTTGCAGCCCTCGGGGCACGTGTAGTAGTCAACGATCTCGGAGGTTCAGGAACGGGTGAAGGCAGCGACGCAAACGTCGCGGATAGTGTCGTAGCCGAGATCAAAGCCTCGGGCGGTGACGCCGTTGCCAACCCTGACTCTGTCACTAACGGAGACAAAATCATTCAATGTGCCATGGATCATTTCGGCCAGGTAGATATCGTCATCAACAATGCTGGTATTTTGAGGGACAAGTCGTTTCATAAAATGAGCGATGATGACTGGGATCTTGTTTATCAGGTTCACCTCCAGGGTGCTTTCAAGGTAAGTCGAGCCGCGTTTCCTCATATGCGTGATCAGGCGTACGGACGCTTTGTCATGACGACCTCAGCGGCCGGAATTTACGGCAACTTTGGGCAGGCGAATTACAGCGCTGCAAAGCTTGCTTTACATGGTCTATCTCAGACCATTGCGATCGAAGGTCGCAGCAAAAACATCAATTCAAATACTATTGGCCCAGTTGCCGCCTCTCGAATGATGGGGACCGTCATGACCGATGACGCCATGGAATTACTGAAACCCGAGTGTGTGAGCCCACTAGTCGCCTGGTTGTCTCACGAAACCTGCAATGCTACGGGTGAACTTTTTGAGGTGGGCGCTGGCTGGATGAGCCAGGTACGTTGGCAGAGAAGTCAGGGGGCGTATTTCGACCCTAAGGGATTCAGCATAGATGATGTTGCAAATGCCTGGGATATCGTTAAAGACTTTTCAGACCCAATCTACCCGTCTAGCATTGGTCTGACATTTAAGGCAATTCAAGGTAATCCACACCTCAACGATGATATTTAATAACCTGTCGTGAGAAGCTTAGGGACTAACTATCGACCCGCAAGGTATTCGACAGTTCGCTCTACCTCACCTGGAACGGTTTCGAAAGGCATAACGAGAAGGTCCGTGACACCAATAGACTCTAATCGATCCACCTGAGGCGCGAGCTCCGCCTCATCGCCAATCAGAGCGATGTCTTCAATGCCCCCAGCACCCTCTCTGTCGAGCATCGCACGGTAGGACGGAACCCCAGCATAAACCGCGAAGACTTTGGTTACCAAATCGAAGGCTTCCCTTTTGTTTTTTGTCAGCAATACGGGAAAGCCGGCAACAATTCTTGGTAAGGGTCGGCCTACTTGCTCAGCGGCTGATGTAATAGATGGAATAGTGTGGTTTTCTAATGTCTCAAAACCAGTTGCCCAGGTGATCGTTCCTGCCGTCAGTTGACCAGCCAATTTCAACATCATTGGGCCCAAAGCAGCAATAAGTAACGATGTTTCGGTGCCCTCCGGCATAGCTGCCAGCTTGACGTCAAACTGCTCATTCTTATGAGTGACCGCTTTTCCTTGCATCAGCGGTTGTAATATCTCCAAGTAGGCACGCATCTGCTGCGCCGGTTTCTCGTAGGACAGGCCCCACATGGCTTCAACCATGAACTTGTGTGCTAAACCGATGCCCAGGGAAAACCTCCCGGAGCACGCCATTTGTGTCGATGTTGCCTGTTGTGCCATCGCAACCGGGTGGCGTGTGAAGGTAGGCACAACCGCAGTGCCAATCTCAATACGGCTGGTCATAGCACCCAGGGCCGCTGATGCGGTCATCGCATCAAGAGCAATATTGGCGATCCAGGCTGTATCGAGACCCGATCGCTCAGCTAGCCGTCCGCGTTCAATCAGTCCTTGCAACTCTGGAGCAGCGCCGCTGCCCTCACCAACCATTAGGCCTACTCTCATTTTTTGTCCTTGTTATGCAGGTTACCTACTGGGTTCTCACGCACTTCGAGTCAAAAGTCCTATAACTTCAAGGCTAATCAACGTTGAGTCTCAATCTAATCGTAGGCCATATTCCATAGAGGCATCAAGCAGCCAACGCCAGATGTAGTCAGCGAAACTGCGACGAAAAATCAACTCGAATCGCAAATCACCAATCCGACGAAGGAATGCCTGCGACTGCGCGAAAGTGGTGCTCACAACTTTATNTNGGGGAAAGTTAGANGAATGGATATCGTAACTAGTAGACTTCCTTATCACCAATTCTGCAGCAGGGCCGTATAGGTGGATGCACACAAAGCCTCCGGAATTATCAACGACTGCAATCTGGCCACCCCCCTTTTCTCGGAGCTTTATCTCTAAATCAATCAAAGACTCCGCCGGCAGCGTCACCAACCATTCCGTAGGAGACATCCACCGGATGCACAACTCCCCATGCACTAGCGAACTAAGAGGCACTAAAGGCAGATTACAATCAAGAGCAGTTTCGATCCCAGCCCATTGTTCGGACTTTGCTCTCACGACAAGAAAGCCTAGGGTCGTCATTTCAGTGACTATCACGCCAGGGTCTATGGTGACTGGAGGCTTTTCTGCGTCGGCAAGTGGCGAGCGAGTTTTCCCTTCTGATGGACGCTGAGACGCGACAAGAAATTCATTCGACATTCTGACGATCTCCAGCTTGATCATAAAACACAGGCCGACAGATTTTTACTGGATAATTGCCTGTAAGCTCCGCAGCATACAGGGTTTCACCCATACGTTTACGTCCACCTTTGACCAGCGCCAGCGCAAAACTCCGTTGCATCGTCGGACTGAAATAACTCGAGGTTACGTGACCTTGCATGGGTATCGGAGTCGCAAGTTGCGAATCGTTCACAAGTTGCGAGCCTTCCTTAAGCAGAACTTGTGGGTCATCCGGTAACAATCCAACGAGCTGTTTTCGATCTTCTCTAATACAATCCGATCTGGTCATACCGCGCTTGCCAACAAAGCTAAACGGCTTTTTCATCGCAAGCGCCCATTCCATTCCGAGATCCAAAGGAGTCACCGATCCATCCGAATCCTGACCTACAATGATAAAACCCTTCTCGGCTCTCAAAACATGCATAGTTTCGGTACCGTAAGGCGTAATGTCGAACCTTTCACCAGNTGCTATTAATTCTTGCCAAAGCTGAAGACCAAACCCAGCCTGGACATTAATCTCATAGGTGAGTTCACCTGTGAAGGATACGCGGAAGATTCGAGCAGGTATGCCCGCAACCTCTGCGGATCTAAAGTGCATAAAAGGAAAGTCCANATTCGATAGCGGCAAATCAGTCAATTCCCTCAGAAGGCTCCTTGCAAAGGGCCCAGAAACACTAGCCGTCACCCAATGATCTGTCACGCTGTTAAAAAACACCCGCAGTTCTGGCCACTCAGTTTGGTGCCAAAGTTCAAGCCATTCCAAAATGCGCGAAGCACCCCCTGTGGTGGTGTGCATTAGAAAGTGGTTCTCGCCAAGCGCTGCGGTCACCCCGTCATCGATGACCATACCGTCCTCACCACACATTATTCCATACCGACACTGACCGACTGGAAGTTTGCGCCAAGCGTTCGTATAGATTCTATTTAGNAACTCGCGTGCATCCGGCCCCTGAATATCAATCTTACCCAGAGTCGATGCATCTAATATCCCTAGACCATTGCGAACAGCTAGGCATTCTCGACTGACAGCTTCTTGCATAGACTCACGTCCCTTTGGGAAATACCGCGGCCGCTTCCATTGTCCAACATCTTCGAACTCCGCTCTCTGCGCTTCGTGCCATGACTGAATCGGGGTGTACCGAATCGGGTCGAACAACGTACCTGAATTCCTTCCAGCAATGGCACCGAATGCGACTGGAGTATAATTGGGCCGGAACATCGTCGTGCCAAGTTCTGCAACTGTTTTGCCCTGAGCTTCTGCGGCGATCGCAACCCCGTTTACGTTGCTCAGCTTACCTTGATCCGTACCAAACCCAAGCGCTGTGTATCGTTTAACATGCTCAATGCTTTCGAATCCCTCTAGGGCAGCAACGTGCAAGTCCGCAGCGGAAACGTCCAGTTGGAAGTCCACGAATTGCTTAGGCGCTCGACTAACAGTTTTCGTATGCGGAACAAGATAGAGTTGGTCCGAGACCGAACGCCTNGGAACTTCGACTCTGGGCACGTCTGGTTCTATTTTTGGTAATTCTAGATCAGCTAATACCTCCTGACTCGTCTTGATCGCCGAATTGAAAAGTTCTGCTAAAGAATATTCCCCTATAATTCCGCCTACATGGTGCTGATTACTGGTAGTCGAACCCGGCACGAAGCCAGCAATGTCATCTCGCCAAACAGGCCTCACGCCAGTGTGGCAAGTCAGATGAACAACAGGACTCCATCCTCCAGAGGATGCAATAGTGTCACAGTCCAGATTTTGAACTGTTCCCTCTACCAACCCTTCAGACAAGCGAGCGACCCTAGCACCGCGGACCGAAGCAGTGCCCAACGCTTCAATTACACCGCAGCTAGCGAAAACGGGTATTCCTCGACCAACCGCGCCTTCAAGCACGTCCGCACATGGAGCCGCGCGAGAATCGACGATAGCCACCACCTCTCGGCCTGCGTCAAACCACGCGAAAGCTGTTTCCCATGCTGCATCGTTCGTCGCCATCAGAATTAGCTTTCTTCCTGGCACAACCCCGAACTTCCGTATGTAGCTTTTGACAGCATAAGCCTGCATGCAGCCAGGCAGATCATTGTTCGCATAAACCAGAGGACGCTCCTGTGCGCCTGTCGCAATAATCACGTGACTGGCTCTGATCAGATGCATTCGCTGACGGCTCGATTGAAGCGTACTTTCACTAACGTGATCAGTCCGTCGCTCATGAGCAACGAGATAATTATGGTCGTGGTAACCAACCACGGTGGTCCTGGACAAGATGACTACGTCATTTATCTGTAATTGATCTTCTGTTTCAGAAACCCATTTTATCGCCGTAGAGCCGTCGATCTCGTACTGGTCAACCAGCAGGCTACCACCCAGCTGCGGGTTTTCATCCACCAAGATGACCCTGGCTCCACTCTGCGCAACCACTTTAGCCGCCTGGAGGCCTGCTGGGCCTGCACCAACGATCAGCACATCTGCANGATGATGCAGATGATCATAAGTATCGGGATCAGATTTCGCTGGCGCTCGGCCGAGCCCAGCAGCTTGTCGAATGACAGATTCATAAAAGTCCCAGAGAAATGCTGGAAACATAAAGGTTTTATAGTAAAAACCAGCTGGGAGGAACCTTCCGATAAGACGCCCTAGTAACCCTTTTGCGTCATACTTTAAATTGGGCCAGCCATTCGTGCTTCCACACACCAATCCTTCGTAGATTTCCTGTTGCGTCGCACGGACATTCGGTATCTGCGTGGCCTCTCGCTTGCCAAGCTGCAGTATCGCGTTGGGCTCCTCCGGCCCCGCTGCCACGATACCTCGAGGCCTTCCATACTTATAGCTGCGACCCACCAGTCTAATATCCGCGGCCAGGAGGGCAGACGCTATGCTATCGCCCCGGTAACCGGTAATCTTCCGACCATTGAAACTGAATGAAACGGGTTGGTCATAATCAACGCAAACTCCGCCTTGAATACGATTACCTTGATTCATCAATCACAGCCCTCTGCAACCGCTCCCATTTTGTAGCACTCAATGATTTCGTAGGTCAGGGTGTTACGAACAACATTAAAATATTGCCGACAGCCCGCCGCATGTACCCACATTTCGCGATGCTCACCTTTTGGGTTTTTCCTGAAAAATAGATACTCGCCCCAGATTTCGTCTGACGTATTGTCCGGATCCTCGGGCCTGGCGATATGCGCTTGACCCGCGTAATGAAACTCCGTCTCATCGCGGTATTCTCCACAATAAGGGCAGAATATAGACAACATCAGTGCGCAACCCCCGCGGCGCCATGCTCATCGATCAGGGCACCACTATAAAAGCGCTCTAAACCGAAAGGTTTTGCAAGCGGATGCATTTCAGAACCTGCGAGCGATGCAGCGAAAACATGTCCCGAGCCAGGAGTAGCCTTGAACCCCCCCGTTCCCCAACCGCAATTGAAAAAGAGATTATTTACGGGGCTTTCACTAATAATTGGACAGGCGTCTGGAGCAGTATCAACGATACCACCCCACTGCCGATTCATAGGGACTCTGGAAAACATAGGAAACAGTTCCACTATCGCCGACAAGGTATGTTCGATGGTGCTGAAAGATCCACGTTGACCATAGCCAGTGTAACTATCGATACCGGCACCTATCACCAGATCTCCTTTATCTGACTGACTAATATAACCGTGCACCTGATTCGACATAACAACAGTATGCAATACCGGTTTAATAGGCTCGGACACCAGTGCCTGAAGCGGATGCGATTCAATAGGCAACTCGAACCCCGCCAAACCCGCCAAGACACCACTGGAACCTGCTGCAACGCAACCTACCTTATTGGCACGTATCGTTCCATGACGGTCGGTTTCTACGCCGACCACCCGATTATCTTTTATATCGAAGCCGGTGACTTCACATTCCTGAATCAGGTCGACACCTAACGCATCGGCCGCCCTAGCAAAACCCCAGGCAACCGCATCGTGACGGGCCACACCACCTCTAGGTTGCCAGGATGCGCCTAGCACGGGATATCTCGCAGATTCTGATACGTTAAGAATGGGTACAATCTTGTGAATTTCCTCCGGGCCAAGCAGTTCGCCATCAATCCCATTGAGGCGATTCGCCGACACCCGACGTTCGATATCCCGCATGTCCTGAAGAGTATGGCCAAGGTTCAGCACACCACGCTGCGAGAACATAACATTGTAATTCAAGCGTTGTGATAGCCCTTCCCAAAGTTTCATAGAGTGCTCATAGAGATGCGCTGCTTCATCCCAAAGATAATTTGACCGAACAATAGTGGTGTTACGCCCAGTATTGCCGCCGCCCAAATAGCCCTTTTCCAGAACCGCGACATTATGTACCCCGAACTCACTGGCCAAAAAGTAAGCTGTCGCAAGTCCATGACCACCGCCACCAACAATAATCACATCGTAATAATCCTTCGGCTCAGGGTTACGCCAAACTCTTTGCCACTTCTCATGGTGAGTCAGCCCATGCCAAAACAGACCAAACGCTGAATACTTGTTCAGATATCTATCCATCAGACAAACTCAGCTGGACTGCGCGCAAACAATCGGCGAACCATAGGCTCAAAATACGCCAGAGGCTTACTGCAATATTTTGGATCGAATGATCGTTGATCCCAATACTCGCAGAAATCGACACAAGCCTGGTAATGAGGATGATCACAATATCGATCTCGAGCATGTCGATCTTTCTCGATATGGTGGAAGTAGTAGTAACCTTGAAAAAGACCATGATGCTCTATAATCCAAGCGTTTCTTTCACTGACATAAGGGCGAAGCAGGGCGGCTGCCACCTGGGAATGATTGGCCGGCGCTAGGATATCACCAATATCGTGAAGCAAAGTACAAACGATAGTTTCCTCGTCCGCCCCGTCCGATTCAGCCCTTGTCGCACTCTGTAGGCCATGCTCCAGCCTCGTTATACCGTAGACTGTCTCGACATCCATCATCACCAACCAATTTAGTACTCGGTCCGCCTGAAACGACAGATTCTCCGTTTCACTTTCCGCAACCAGCTCGTAGTCTGCTTTGGTTCCTTTATCCATAGACCGAAATGAAACTTTTTTCACTTAGCTTGCCCGTCCTTCATACGCTTGCCTCGCCGTCGATTTCTCTTTCGACCAATATTTGAAGCCGATTCTCCTGCACCCAACTTTGGTTTATCAAAGTGAGCAAACAGGCTATGAAAGGGATCAATGCCATGAGGGAAAGACATGGCATCAACAAAAAACTCCTGGAAATCGGCCTCTGTAGCAGTTTCAACTTTTTCTATCTGACGCACTAGGCCTTCAATCTCATTACGTGCCTCACGATTCAGCAAAGCGATCCTGGCACCGGTACCTGCCGCATTACCCGCTGAGGAAACTTCGCTAAGCTGACAATCAGGAATCAAACCTATCGCCATAGCCCTGGTAACGTCGATCTGACTACCAAATGCACCAGCCAAACGGATGCGATCCACTTGCGCAACACCTAAGCGCTTCATCAGCAACTTCGTACCTGCATAGAGCGCCGCCTTTGCCAACTGTATCTGCCTGACATCGTTCTGAGTAATTCGAACTTCAACATCGCCATCGTGGAGGACGAATGCAAAGGTCCTCTCCTCAGGCACGATACTTTCACACTGATCGGCCAAGGCACCATTGATTATGCCGTCTGAGCTAATGATCCCCGCCAAGTACATCTCTGCAATCACCTCAATAATGCCTGAACCGCAAATGCCTGTTACTTGATGATGGAAATCCGAGTGATCGGACCAAATATCGCTACCTATAACTTTAAATCTGGCTGTGAGGCTATCGGGATCGATTCGAACTCGCTCAATAGCACCTGCTGCTGCTCTTTGCCCACAGGTTATCTGAGCGCCCTCAAAGGCAGGCCCGGTCGGGCTAGAGCAAGCTAGCAAATGCCGATTATTGCCCAGGACGATCTCAGCATTGGTGCCCACATCCACCAATAACGTTATTTCATTAGATCTCTGAGGAGCTTCAGAAAGCACCATGCCCGCCGCATCAGCGCCCACGTGCCCGGCAATGCATGGCAAAACATAGACACTTACTGCCGCATTTACCACTGACAGATCAAGGTCACTGGCTTTCAAATTAACGGCATCAGAAATAGCCAAAGCAAATGGCGCCCCCCCCAACTCAACAGGGTTTATACCTAGCAAAATGTGATGCATTACGGGGTTAGCTACAAACACTATATCGACTATATCCGTTGCGGAAATATGAGATGCGCCAACCAATTCCTCTAGCAACTCACAAACCGCGAATCGGATTACTCGTGTCAGTTCATCTGCCTCATTCGGGTGCATCATGAGATAGGAGACCCGACTCATAAGATCCTCGCCAAATCGGATCTGCGGATTCATCGTGCTCGCACTAGCAAGCACTTCTCCGGTCGACAAGTCGCACAGATTGGCGGCAACAGTCGTCGAACCTAGATCAACAGCCACACCAAGGAGCTTATCCTGAAACCCTGGCCAGACAGCAGTCAATTCATCACTATTGCGCACTGCAACGGTAACGAACCAATCACTTTCGCGAAGCACATGCTGCAAACTCGAAAGAAGACCTGAGTCATAGGTTTTAATATCCAGCTGCCAATCTTGTTCTAAAATCGAAATCAGTCTGTCGAGATCGCCTTTAGGGTTTTCCATATCAGGCTCGGGTACCTTAACCGAATAGAGGTGGTAAACAGGGTCAACTTCAATGTCACGCCTGTCTACAGCCTTCCGAACAACTTGTTGGTGAACCTGACTTTCGCTGGGAACATCAATGACCAAATCACCCTGCAACCTAGCCTGACATCCAAGGCGCCTCCCATCTTCGAGGCATCTCACTTTCTCATGGTAGCGAGCCTCGACTGCGGTAAATTCAGTAAGATGCGAGAGACTTGATTTAAAACCAAATTTAGGAAATTCACCGGCGCTAGGGCTTATCTGGCAGCGACCACAAAGTCCCCTGCCACCACAGACCGAATCCAAATCAACACCCAGCTCGCGAGCTGCATCCAACACAGAAATGCCATGCTGCAACTTGCCACGCCTACCCGACGGCGTAAACACAATCTGAACGGTATCGCTCACTCTATAACTCTCGACAAAATTAGGCTCAATCAGACCGCTGACCCGCCGCTGTGATAATACACATCTATATATTTTTCAATAGCTTACACCAAAGTTACTGTCGCTTTAACGCATCCGGCTGTCGCTAATCTGCATACTGCGAGGGCGCAACTGTTCCAAAATTCCACCATTCCGGGCCTGCTTCGGCAACGCCGTTCAAGTCCAACATTTTATCGGTAATATATGGCAAGAGAAGGCAGAAAGCGCGGCGGCGGGCGAAGTGCGAGAATAGCCGCAAGGCAATCCAATGTAGCTCAGACTATCAGCTTCATTGAACGAAAAATCCCCTACTTTGAAGTCCTAAACGACGAAGCTTTAGCTTTGATCGAATATAATGCGGAAACAGTGCTAGAGGAAATCGGCATTGAATTCCGAGATTATCCTTCCGCACTTTCGCTCCTCAAAAACGCTGGCGCAGACGTTGATAACGAACGAGTTCGATTCCCACGCGGATTGTGTAGGCAACTACTCGCAACTGCCCCCTCAGAGTATACGCAGCATGCCAGGAATTCTAAAAGAAGCACGATCATAGGAGGCGATCGCACAGTTCTGGTACCAGCCTACGGTTCCCCTTTTATCCGTAATGCCGAAGAAGGACGTCGCTACGCGACGATCGAAGACTTTAAGAATTTTGTTAAACTGACTTATCTAAGTCCCGGTCTTCATCACTCTGGTGGCACGGTCTGTGAGCCTGTTGACATACCTGTAAACAAGCGCCATCTCGATATGGTCTATAGCCATATTAGATATTCAGACAAACCATTTATGGGCTCGGTGACTGCGCCAGAACGAGCCGAGGACACTGTCGAGATGATCAAGATCCTTTTCGGCTCAAACGAAATCCAAGAAAAAACTGTTCTTACCAGCTTAATTAACGCCAACTCGCCTATGACCTTCGATGCAACGATGCTGGGCGCAGCCACTGTCTATGCTGAAAACAATCAGGCAACTATGATTTCTCCCTTCATTCTTGCTGGGGCTATGTCACCCGTATCGGTGGCCGGCACTTTGACTCAAATATTGGCTGAAGCGATGGCAGGCATGTCCTATATTCAATGCGTTAGACCCGGCGCCCCTGTAGTGTTCGGCACGTTCGCCAGCGCACTATCTATGCAATCAGGCGCACCCACATTTGGAGGTCCTGAACCAAGCCTCGTCATTTACGGCGCGGCGCAACTAGCACGCCGCTTAAACTTACCCTTTCGCAGCGGAGGCGGGCTATGCGCCTCGAAAATTCCTGATGCACAAGCTGCTTACGAGTCAGCAAACACCTTGCAAACTTCAGCGCTTGCAGGTGTCAATTTCATGCTGCACACGGCGGGATGGCTCGAAGGTGGACTCTCAATGGGTTATGAAAAGTTCATCATCGATGCAGATCAGGCCAATATGATCGCAGTTCTACTAAACGGTATCGATACAAGCGAAAACGGCCAGGCTCTAGGCGCACTTAGGGAGATAGGGCCAGGCGCACACTTCCTAGGAGCGGCTCACACACAGACAAATTTTGAGACAGCTTTTTACCGCTCAGAAATTGCAGACAACAATAGTTTCGAGCAATGGGAAGAGGAAGGAAGCAGGGATGCTATGCAAAGGGCAGCAGAAATCTGGCCGAGGATGCTAAGAGACTACGAACCCCCTGCTATAGATCCAGGGGTTGACGAAGCTCTGCGTGAATTTATCTCGAGACGAAAGGCTGAGTTTCCAGACAAGGATTATTGAGAATGAAATTAGTAGAGATAAAGAAGGACCGGTCATGAGCGATGATCAGATGGATGATGATCTTGATCTGAATGAGCTAAACGACACCGAATTGGTCGAACAGATGCATGATGATCTCTACGATGGCTTACGCGATGAAATCGTCGAGGGCACAGAAATCTTGCTAGCAAGAGACTGGTCTGCCGAGAAGGTTCTGAACGAGGCATTGGTCGGCGGTATGCAGATTGTTGGTGTCGACTTCCGTGACGGCATCCTGTTTGTACCAGAGGTATTGCTCGCGGCCAATGCAATGAAAGGAGGCATGGAAATTCTGCGTCCCCTGCTAGCCGAAACTGGGGCTAAACCCATTGGTAAAATGGTCATCGGTACCGTTAAAGGCGACATACACGATATAGGGAAGAACCTCGTCGGTATGATGATGGAAGGCACAGGTTTCGAGGTGGTCGATATAGGCATCAATAATTCTGTCGAGGAATATTTCGCAGCCCTAGAAGAACACAAGCCTGACATACTTGGCATGTCAGCGCTCTTAACAACGACCATGCCCTACATGAAGGTCGTTATCGATGAAATGTCGAGCCAAGGAATACGAGACGATTATATCGTCATGGTAGGAGGTGCTCCGTTGAATGAGGAGTTCGGTGCGGCAATCGGCGCAGATGCCTATTGTAGGGATGCTGCACAAGCAGCCGAAACAGGCTCCCAATTCGTGCAGGTCAAGGGGAAAAACATTGGCTGACAAATCACTGGTTATCGCTTGCGGAGCCCTCGCCAATGAAATCTTCGCCATTAAAGCCATGAATGACTGGGACCATTTTGATGTTCAATGTCTCGATGCAAAACTACATAACCGACCTTCGTTAATCGCCCCAAAATTAGAGGAGGTAATCAACGCTAGAGGCAAAGACTATAAACATATACTTATCGGTTATGCAGACTGCGGCAGCAGCGGCGATATAGACGCGCTGGTCAATTCTGATGCGCGCCTCGAGAGACTTAAAGGCCCCCATTGCTTTAGTTTTTTTCTTGGCGAGGTCGAATTCGAGACGCTATCCGACGAAACACCGGGCACATTTTGGCTGACGGACTTCCTGGTAAGACACTTCGATTCAATGGTAATAAAGAACCTTGGGCTCGACACCCATCCGGAATTACGCGATGTGTATTTTGGTAACTACACCGATCTCATTTACCTCTCCCAGCGGCATGATGAATCACTGATCAACGCGGCAGTAGTGTGTGCAGAACAACTTGGGCTCAGTTTTCGGCACATTCACACCGGCTTCGGCACATTCGAGCAGGCCCTAACAATTAAAGAGATTGCTTAGAAATGAAAATGGTGACCATCTACTGGCGGGATATTCCGTCACAGGTACTTGTCCAAGTAGGCCGCACAAAAGCCAAGGTACAGTTACCACAGCGGTTCCAGGAGGCTATTGATCGAGCAGCGATGCGAGCAGGCAAAGGCAGTAGCGACCTGTACCTCGAAGAGTGGCGACGCGAAACGTGCCAGGTGAAGGCAGCGGATAATCTGCAAGTTTTTGCTGAGGAAAAAGCACAGCAATTAGCTGACGACTATGATGATGAACTCTTAAATAAACTTATCAAGAACAAGGGCGTAATACCCGAACGGAATTAAACCATGACCGACACAATAATCAGTTCAGCCACCAAAGAAGTTGTCATTGGCTTCGAGCGACCCTTTGTCATAATCGGCGAGAGAATTAATCCCACAGGACGCAAGATACTTGCTGCTGAAATGGCTGAAGGGGACTTCAGTCGAGTCGAGTCAGACGCACTGGCCCAGGTCGCGGCGGGCGCACACATGTTGGACGTCAACGCAGGTATACCTCTAGCTGATGAACCTGCAATCCTTGCAGAGGCCATCAAACTCGTGCAGTCCGTAACCGAAGTACCACTTTGCATCGACTCTTCTATCGTTGAGGCACTTGAGGCAGGCCTAAAGGTCTACCAAGGAAAAGCCCTTGTTAATTCGGTCACAGGTGAAGAAGATAGACTTGAAGCCGTACTACCACTGGTCGCTAAACATGGAGCTGCTGTCGTTGCTATATCCAATGATGAAACTGGTATTTCGGAGGACCCTGACGTACGTTTCGAAGTGGCCAAAAAAATCGTCGAAAGAGCGGCAGACCACGGGATTGGCCATGCAGATATTGTTGTCGATCCGCTTGTTATGCCGATTGGCGCTATTAACACCGCCGGAAAGCAGGTCATGCATCTACTCAGACGTCTCAAAGAAGAGCTCAGGGTCAACACAACCTGTGGCGCTTCGAACGTCAGTTTTGGCCTACCAAACCGCAACGGTATCAATGGTGCTTTCCTTTCCATGTCCATGGCAGCCGGCCTGACATCGGCTATCACGAATCCCTTACACGCAGAGGTATTACAGTCGGTGATGGCTGCAGACGTTATGATGGGACACGATCCTGATTGCACAAACTGGATAAGACGATATCGGGAACCCTTAGCGGATAGAGGCGATAGCGTTGGCAGAAGAAGCAGACCTGGCCGTCGTCGTCGCAGTGCCTAATTTTAAAAGAAAGAATGCTTGTTCAGAAAACCAATTTGAATGAGACAGACAAGACTCGTATTGCGCTGTTCGCAATTCCCATCCAAATTAGACTTTAGGACCTAGCCAGTTCATTCTGTCGCAAGTCACGAAAAGTTCAGAAGTACGATCCGTGTCACAACCAAAGTTCTTCTATGGATATATTGTTGTTGGTTACAGCTTTACCGTCCTGTTCCTTGCTTCCAGCTTTTTCCTACATACTCGAGGCGTGTTTTTCCCAGAGTGGATGGAATCTTTCAATGTTGGTCGAACAGAGATCTCACTAGCGATAACCCTAACGCTATTCACCGGAAGCTGCACAGCACCCTTCATGGGCTACCTGATAGACAGATTTCCGGTTCGCTGGATCACAATATTAGGCTCACTTTGGTTGGCAACCGGCTATCTAACTTACCGCTGGTTAGATACTTATACCAGCTTTCTAATTGCCCTGCTGATTTTTCAGGGAGTTGGCTGGACAACGGTGGGACCATTGGTACAAACCAAACTCATGGTGAACTGGTTCACTCGCAACCGTGGTATCGCCCTTGGCGGAGCCATAATGGGCATATCCGTCGCAGGAATTTTTATGCCGACCGTAGCTGCATATTTTCTCTCGTCGATCGGCTGGCAGGGGACCTACACACTTTACGCTTGCGCTATTGCCGCGATTATCCTCCCGCTCACCTTTTTCGTCGTCAAACAACAACCCGAAGATATCAACCAGCACCCCGATGGCGATCCGACGGGAACTGAACATCATATCCCCACCAATGAATTAGAAACTCCCGGAATCGAGGTCTATAAGGAGTTTCTTAAAACTAAAGCCTTCTGGAGCGTGGTGGTCACCTTTACGTTAATGAACGGTGTCTACAGTGCAATGGTGACCCATTTGCCAAATTACCTGACTACGGAATTTGAATTTACACTATATGAGGCATCTTATCTTTTAGGTTTGTCCGGCATTGCGGCTATAGCGGGCAAAGTCGTCTTCGGCTGGATGATGGATCAGTGGGACGCAAGACTGACAGTACTTTGTGGGATCTTTTCCTATCTAACAGGGGCCCTTATCTTCGTTTTCGAGGGAAGCTACGCATTAATTATGCTCGCTGCAGTCCTAATCGGCCTCGCCTTCGGAGGCATGATCCCTGTTCGATCTGTACTAATTTCACGTATTTTCGGAACCCGACGCTTCTCTCGAGCCAACGGTCTGTTCTCACTGTTCATAGCACCTGCGACTTTCTGGGTTCTGATAACCGGCTATCTGGCCGACTTAACAGGCACATACGGAACCGCATTTAAGGTCTGGAGCTTTGCTTTCCTGCTAGCAGCAATAGTCACACTCATGATTCAATTGCCCAATCGACAGGACGCCCAACCTTAATGATCTATTGCAAGCACGGAACCAAAGGAACTCTCACTCTTGGCCTTTCCAAGTGATAGACCCGAGTTCGTCCCAATCTGACCTGAACTTTCTTCCAACAACATCATATTAGACGACGGTTTTCTCCGCAGATCACGCTCTGCTTTCGGTGACCGCCCCATGTGCTTGCGATACGAACGGCTAAAATGAGGCGCCGAAATGAATCCGCATACTGCGGAGATTTCAACAATGGATAAAGGCGTCTGCGTAAGCAATTGCCTCGCGCGTTCAAGACGCAACTTCAGATAAAATCGACTGGGAGAACAACTTAAATACGCTAGGAAGAGTCGTTCCAGATGACGCCTGGATATGCCCACTAAATCTGCAATCTCCTTCAGTTCAATAGGTTCTTCAACATTGGCTTCCATCAATTGCAGGGCCTCAGAGAGCTTCGGTTGATTGACAAAATTTGGCGCAGATAACCGAACACGCTGCGGCTCCTTGCTGTCTCGGATACGCTCACAGACAAACATATCCGAAATTGCATTCGCCAAATTAGCCCCATGATTCATGCTGATCAGATGCATCACCATATGCATCGGGACATCGCCCCCCGTACAGGTTATGCGATCCCGATCAAACGAAAAGAGGTGGTTGTTGCAATAAACAAGCGGATATTCTTCCTGTAATGCAGCTAGACATTCCCAGTGCGCACTACAACTATAACCATCCAAGAGACCAGCCTTGGCTAGCAAATAAGAACCGGTACAAAGACCACCTAGCACGCGAACGCGACCAACTAATGTTCTCAGCCAACGAATTTCTTGAGGCTGGTGGCTTTCCATAACATTAATACCCGACACCACAAAGACCAAGTCATAGTTAGCAACATCTGCAATCGTTTTATCCGGACTAATTTGAATACCATCACTGGCCGTTACTAGATCGGTGGTCGAACCAATCAAAGTCCAACTATATAGTTCCTCACCACTTAGTTGGTTAGCCATACGCAATGGTTCCAACGCCGAAGCCAGTGCCAGCATTGTGAAATTTTCAATCAAGAAAAAGCCTATTTTCATAGGCTCTTCTCTATCAAGTTTAAACTCAGACATCGAAACGACTAACTAAAGTTGAGATCGCAGATTAACCCCGACAACCTCTTATTGAAAAGCAAAAAATCAACAATGTTCTAATCAGCTTCTCGGTCTTTCATTGTCGGGATCGAGCAAGGCGCTATAGCCAACTGCCTCTATTCTTACGGTGTAATGTTCGCAGAAGTATTCCAGGTGAAATTCGTTACCAACCACGGCCAGCTCAGCAGGCAAATAGGCCATCAAAACGTTAACGCCCAAAGACGGGCCGAAAGCTATATCGGTTGCGTAGGAGCGGCGACCTTTGCCGTCTACCAGAACCTTACCAGAATCTTTATCAAGAATAGGCCACTCGCCAACTGGGTAGCGCCGCAGCCCTTCGGCATCGATATTCTCCAACATCACAAGTGTACACAGATAAGCCACCTGCTCACCCAATTCACGTTGAGATATATAAGCAGACTTACCGTGAAATTCGGCTTTCTTGACAAGTTTCCGTGCCAAGTCTGCCTCGTACAGATTGTAGTCAGTAAGCAGATTAGCGTTCTGTAGGCGCAGGCTCTTTTCTAACCTACGGCTATTGGCATATGTCTCAATTCCGACGGGCGTAACACCCGCGGCAAACAGCAGATCCCAGAGCCTCAATCCATAGGGATAAGGCACATAAAGTTCCCAGCCCTGCTCACCCACATACGAAATACGAAATGCCCAGACAGGAATTCCCTGGATATCGATTTGTTTCGCTGTGGCAAACGGAAAGTTTTCCTGTGAGATATCATCAGGTTGAGCCATCAAACTTTCGAGCGTGGCTCTGGCCCGTGGGCCCCATAGCCCAAGCGTTGCCAAGCTTTCTGTCCGATCATCGATACGAATATCTGCTTGGCGCAAAAACGCCATATTTTTAATCCAGACAAGATCACGATGCCCAGTATCGCCACCACAAATAACGCGGAATCCGTCTTCTGCCAAACGAACGATAGTCAAATCAGCTCTAATGCCGCCCTGGTCATCCAAAAAATGGGTATAAATCCCTCGCCCAACTGGCGTATCGCCACCTGTTTTCGCGACAGCCAGATATTCAATCAGAGATTCCGCATCCGGACCAGAAATGTCGTATATTGCAAAATGTGACAAATTGACCATGCCCACAGATGCAGATAATTCCAGATGTTCAGCGTTTGATACTTCCCAAAAATGGCGCGCATCCCATTCATGTTCTCTTATGGGCACCTGATCTCTGTACTTCGTCAGCAAAGTCGCTTCGTTAGCCTGATAGCCGTGTGCCCTCTCCCAGCCCGCTACTTCCATGAAGTAGCCGCCAAGTTCAACCTCTCTAGGGTAAAAAGGTCCTACTCGAAGCTGACGGCCTGAAGCAAACGGTTCTCTTGGATGAACCGCGGGCGTATAAACCTTCTTCGCGATTTCATAACATCGGCTAGAGATAACCTCGGCGGACTTCTGGATCGGGTAAAATCTGGATATATCAACGCCAAAATAGTCATGTTCTGTTCGACCTTCTGTCATCCAGTCGGCGACAACCTTACCGATACCAGGACCATCCTTAACCCAGACAGCCTCAGCGAACCAAAGCCCCCTGACCTCAGGTGCTTCACCTAATAGAGAGCCTCCATCAACCGTTACCGACAACAAGCCATTAAAAGAATGTCGATCCTCCCACCCTAGCTCACCCAGGATAGGAGTTACTTCAACAGCACGCTCGTACGCATGCATAACTTGCTCAAGCTTTAGATCACGCATCGAAGGAGACATCCGAGCATTCTCTGGTTCGAGTATATCGCGAGGAAAAACAAGCGTTGGCTCATCCGTCTGGTAATAACCCCATTCCATATGCCCACCTTCAGGCGTAGTAGGATCACCAGTATCACGAACATAACTGGAATTGCCCTGATCCCTAAACAGCGGATAAACAATTTCCTTACCAGTGCCCTCTAGCAGTTCGCAGGGCCCAAAAAACAGCAAAGGGTGCTCCAGCGGCATCAACGGCAAGGGAGCCTGCAGTTGATCTGCGATCAGTGGCCCCCAAATACCCGTACTGAGAACCACCCGAGTGGTCGAGATATACCCTTTGGCTGTTTCCACACCTTTAATTTGACCATTCTCATGATCCACTCTGACGGCTGGGGTATAGGCGTGTACTTTCAATTGACCTGACTCAACAGCCTCCTCGACAAGATCACCCGCAACGGCCTGAGAACGAGGTACTACCAAGCCTGCATCGGGATCCCACATGGCTCCCTGAATCGAATCTTCGTTCAGCAACGGAAACTTTTCTTTCGCTTCGTGAGAAGAAATTAGTTCAACCCTCGTGCCGTATGCTTTGCCCTGACCGATCTTACGTTTCAGCTCAAGCATACGCTCATCATCGTCCACATGAGCCACTTCGAGACCACCTATGCGAACGTAGTTGCCCCTTGCTTCATAAAAGTTTTGACTGTAGCGGGTAGTCCATGTCATGAATTTATCCCCGGCATTGCTATAACAAAAGTCAGAGGCATGGGAGGTTGATCCGATGTCCGTCGGCACAGCGGACTTGTCCAACCCAACTATATTCTTCCAACCCAGCTCAATTAGGTGGTGAGCAACGGACGCTCCGACTATACCTCCGATACCAATAATTACGACATCTGCCTGCGATGGAAATTTCGACATATTTTACGTCCGAGTTAAGGATTGCCGGATAATGCTATTTTTCCTTAGCTGTGCATAGTTGCAGACGACCTGACAAGCACTGAAAACGCCAGCCGCGTGACGCTAAAATGCCAATAGCGTGTCGCAGCGGATCATCTAAAGCTAAAGCAAAACAATAAACTTCTGACCCGTACTTAGGTTTTGAGCCCTGACGCTCCTTCAAAAGAATAGAACTTTAAAAGCCGACTTTTTATGACCATTATAGAATCGGACCCGAAAGCACGCCGAAACTACATTCGCAAATTACTATCCAATGCCTCCATTGAAGCTCTACCTGCGCAAGTAATAACGACACCTGAAATCGTCCAGCCCTTACCTTCTGCGCCAGTATTCGTGCCTTTCTTACCTGGTTCTGACCTCGACAGTACGATTATCGCTACGAGAAACCTTGTATCTATGGGACGCGAGGTAGTACCCCACCTACCCGCGAGATCGTTTCAAAGTCGGGACCATTTATCCGATTGGCTTGCCGCAATCAGATCGACAGATACAAAACATCTCCTGCTGATCGCAGGTGATACTCAATTTCCGCTCGGTCCTTTTAAAGATACATTGGACGTGATCGACACGGGACTGATTGAACAACATGACATCGAACGGGTTTTCATCGCGGGCCATCCTGAGGGACATCCATTAGTCGCGCCTAAGGTTCTCTACGATGCGCTGACAGTAAAGCACGCCTGGTCCGAAGCAATGTCAATAGAACTTCACGTGGTGACTCAGTTCACGTTCGATATTCCCCAATTTATCAACTGGTTGGATCAGGTTAATCAGATTACAAACTCCATTCCAGTTCATTTAGGTATCGCCGGTCCTGCCAGCCCGGCGTCCCTAGCAAAATACGCTCTGCAGTGCGGTGTCTCACTTTCTGGCAAGATGATGCTCAGTAATCGAAGCGCGCGAAAATTACTAACCCAATGGAACCCCTCTGCACTAATTGAAGATCTGATGCGCTTCTATCCAGTCTCAAGACCCGCTGCTATACATATATTTCCCTTTGGTGGCATCAGTAAAACTTCAGAATGGATAAAAAAAATGACTCTATTTCCCAAGGCTAAACCCGTTTACTGACGCAATCTAGCTGTTTTTAGGTCGCACAAGAGCAAGTGAAACGTATATTCCTCAGGTCAAATGCCTGCCCGAAAACACTTACCTTGGGCTGAGACTGATATGTCTAGACCTGACAAACAAAATGAACCGCTTATCGGCAAGAGAGACATACGACCCGATATCGAAATCGCCAGATCAGTTGCTCCACAATCTATTCTATTATTAGCTCAGCAACGTCTCGGGCTACCTCCTGAATCTCTAATTCCATTTGGGCATTACAAGGCCAAGATAGACCTAGAGCAAGTAGTGACATCAGATCCAAAAAATTATGGAAAACTTATTCTTGTAACAGCTGTCACCCCTACGCCAGCGGGTGAAGGTAAAACAACGACCAGCGTAGGGTTGAGCGATGGTCTAAACCGGTTGGGCCATAAATCCACGGTTTGCCTTCGTGAACCTTCTCTAGGACCCTGTTTCGGCATGAAAGGAGGTGCCGCAGGCGGAGGATACTCTCAGATTATTCCCATGGAAGATATCAATCTTCACTTCAACGGAGACTTCCACGCAATTACCAGTGCGCACAACCTTCTCGCTGCATTGATCGACAATCACATTCATTGGGGCAACGAACTCGAAATCGATCCACGTCAGGTAACCTGGAAACGTGTCGTTGATTTGAACGATCGATCGCTTAGATATATTACCCAAGGACTAGGCGGCACAGCGCATGGTATACCGCGAGAATCTGGCTTTGATATCACAGTTGCCTCAGAAATCATGGCTATTCTATGTCTTGCAGAGGATGTCTCCGACCTAGAAAAACGCTTAGGACAAATTGTGATCGGACAACGCCATGACAAGAGTATGGTCACCGTCGCAGACATCGGAGCTGCAGGATCAATGACCGTTCTTTTAAAAGATGCTTTGCAGCCTAATTTAGTTCAGAGTCTAGAGCATAACCCCGCCTTTGTGCATGGAGGGCCATTCGCCAACATTGCGCACGGTTGCAATTCGGTCTCTGCAACTAGGGCCGCGCTCGCGCTAAATGACATAGTTGTTACCGAGGCGGGATTCGGTGCTGATCTGGGCGCTGAGAAATTCATAGACATAAAATGCCGACAATCAAATTTAAAACCAGATGCGGTTGTTCTTGTTTGCACCGTAAGAGCACTGAAAATGCAAGGCGGCATAGAAAAAGATGGTTTAACAAAGCCCGATGTCGAAGCAGTAAGAGCTGGCTTTGTGAATCTGCAATATCATATCGAAAACCTCCAGAAGTTTGGCCTGCAGCCGATCGTCTGCATCAATCACTTCCCCTCCGATAAAGAAGAGGAATTAAAGCTGCTAAAAGAGCTCTGCAACCGGCAAGGTATTCACGCTGCTGTCTCAAATCATTGGGCTGAAGGTAGTGACGGCGCTAAAGAACTAGCGCAGTTGGTGCTGTCATCCCTGACAGAAGACTCCAAAATTCAGATGCTATACGACGATACAGATCCCCTTCAGTCTAAAGTAGAAGCTGTAGCCAGCAAGATTTATAGGGCCAGCGGCGTCGATTTCACCGCTACCGCCGCACGAGACCTGAGAAGATATGAAGAAGCTGGCTTTGGTAATTTACCGGTGTGCATCGCAAAGACACAATACAG
This sequence comes from Gammaproteobacteria bacterium, assembly GCA_002694945.1. GTDB lineage: Bacteria > Pseudomonadota > Gammaproteobacteria > Pseudomonadales > Azotimanducaceae > UBA9659. The sequence goes on along the minus strand of NZNP01000014.1, from coordinate 26,112 downwards.
TTTGACCGTCGACCCAAAGCAGAGGGGCTCTTTGCCCGATGAGCACCGACTACCCGTCCGAGAGGTGAGACTGTGTGCAGGTGCAGGTTTCATCGTTGTGGTCTGCGGTGACATTATGACGATGCCCGGTCTACCCCGAAATCCAGCCGCTCTTAACATCGGTTTGAACAAATACGGTGAGATTACCGGGCTGTTTTAAGTCTGGACCAGGGGTATGATTTCACTATGAAACAGCCTCCACTTACACCTGACTTCATTAACCACGAGTGGCATCCAATTGCGTCTGCCACTCTTCTAGATGGTTTCGTTCGGATCACCTGGGATGATGGCCTAACATTCGATGCCTACGCCCTCTGGCTAGCTGAAAATGCGGAGGGTTACGGCCTCGAGCCAATAAGCAGGGAATCCATGCTTGAACCACGTTTGCTGCCTGAACCTAGAGCACTGTGCAATTGTATCGTTGGACCTGCAGGGGAACTGGAAATCGAATGGGAGAACGGTCGAACATACGTGCTTCATCCAGGTTGGCTGCGCTACGCAGCTGAAGGCAAATTGACCCCCAATAAATCATTACCTGATCTACAACCATGGAACACAGACACACTCATTGAACCACCGACAATCAACTACACTGGTTTTAACGACTATGTCTTCAAAGAGTGGCTGACCTTACTAATCAAATACGGCGCGGCAAGACTGACAGAGACACCTATTGAAGACCATTTCATCGAGGAAATAGCTACAAAAGTAGGCTGCATTCGCAGCTCAAATTTTGGTTATATTTTCAGTGTTGAGTCTAAAGCGGAGCCTGATTCGACTGCCAATACAATGCTATCCCTAGGCCAACACACCGACCTTCCATCACGTGAAACGCCGCCAGGCTTTCAGTTCCTGCACTGTTTGGTCAACGACTCGAGCGGTGGTGAGTCATTGTTGAGTGACGGCTACACCCTAGTCAAAGCAATCAGAGAAGAGCAACCCGAGGCATTCGAGTCGCTAACAACCGACGAATGGGTTTTTATGAATCGAGCGGAAGATGCAGATCACCGATGGATCGGACCATGCATCGAGCTACCCTCCGCCAACCGGCCACTGACTCTTCGCGCTTTCTATCCCGTTCGTAGTATGCCTCATATGCCAAAAAGTCGAATTAAGAACGCCTACGCAGCCCTAAAAATCTTTTACGAGTACACACGGGATCAACGCTTTACCATTCGTTATCGGCTAAGCCCTGGCGATCTCATTGTCTTTGACAACCGCAGAATACTACATGGACGTGATGAGATATTGCCTGACGGGGAGCGCCGCCTAGTTGGGTGTTATATGGATCAAGACGAGGTTTACTCTCGATTTAGGGTTCTTAATCGATGAACAAAAGCTAAAGCATCCCAACCTGAATCATCAAGCTTTTCGCACTAAGGGTACAAAACGCCCTTCGAGTCCGTTAATAACGACCTCCGAACTTGCCTCAAGACGCACGGTTTCCATCATCGCATAGACAATGAATTCTTTATACTTTGGTGACCACGCCTGAGCGGTAACTCGCCCAACGATCTGTCCATTTTCCACAAGTTCAGATTTCGACAAATCAATTTCTTCCGGAAAAGCGATAGCCGTAAGTTCCCGTTCCTGCCTTCCCGCCAATTGGCGGAGTGCCGGCAAACTCATGCTTTCCACATCAGCTTCCAGATCTACATATTGCCCCAAGCCGCATTCAAAAGGATTGTTGGATTCATTCATGTCGGCTCCGTACGAGAGAAGCCCGGACTCGATACGTTCAATCTGGTTGGGACATCCTGCCCGGACCTGGAGGTCTTCGCCTCGATGGAACAATTCATCCCAAAGCGGCTCGCCTAGCGCAAAGTCATTCAGATAGATTTCGAACCCACCCTGTTTGCTCCAACCTGATCTCATCACCAGCATTTCCTTGCCACGGAATGGCAGCGATGCACCGCGAAAGAATTTGATTTCTCGAATAACAGATCCAAAAACACGCTCCATTAACTGCTCCGCGAGAGGGCCCTGTACAGCTAAAGGCCAAACGTCTGGCTCAAAAACTTTGACACTCAAGCCAAGCCCATAAGCCAAACCTTTGACCCATAGTTTGATATCAGCATCCGCTATTGACAGCCACCAACGCTGTTCAGCCAACTTGATAATGATAGGGTCATTCATAACAGCACCCCTCTCGTCGCAAAGCGGCGCGTACTTGCCCTGGAGTGCCGCAGTCTTACTAAGATCTCTGGGTGTTATCAACTGAGCAAGTCTCGCCGCATCAACTCCTTGAAGTTCAACCTGGCGTTGGCAGCTTACATCCCAGACCTGGACAAAGTTAACCAAATGTTCGTAGTCGGCCTCGACTGACTTGAAGACCGTAGGCAGCAACATGTGGTTGTATACTGAATAGCTACTGACTCCTGCAGCATCTACTCTGGACGTATAAGGTGTTCTGCGAATTCTTTGCGTCGCTTCTGCACTATTTTTCATCTAGCTTCCTCGCAGCTGGACGCGGATCTTATCTAAATCGGATACTGAACGTCGAGACACTAGCGACCATTCGGCGACGTTTTTGGACAGGTCTTGATAGACAAGACTGCTGCTGCGCCAGCCAACATTAAGGAATAAACTAATGCCAGAAGCCAAGGGCTATTAATCGTGAAATAGGCAGAGGTTCCTCCCACTAGCAGCATAGTAGATATCGACACGACCTTGGTTCGCAGGCTTATACATTTATTAGCTTCCCACTCTCTGATGATCGGTCCAAAAAGCTGGCTGCTCAGCAGCCATTGATGCCATTTTTCCGACGATCTGGCAAAACACCAAGCGGATAACAACAAGAAAGGAGTACCTGGCAATACAGGAAGCAGAAAGCCAACCAACGCGAAACCGAATGCCAAAAAACCAAAAAACTTATATAAACCGGTTGTCATTGTCGACTGAATACCAAGAGTTGGTTATTCGCCGGCATCGCAATGTCCTCAATAAACGTAAACCCTGAATTGTGAGCTTCCGCTAAAACCATCTCAATATCCCTAATGCCAGCCTCGCTATATTTTTTTCGCAACCATTCGTCAAAGCGTTTGTTGGAGTCAGTTGTAAAATAGCCATTGTATTTAAAAGGTCCATAAAAAACGGCAATACCTCCTGCTTGGACGACCTCTTTAAGTTCTTTGAAGATACTAGGCAATAACTTTTCACTCATGATGTGTAAAACATTGGCAGCATAGGCATATCGATACTCGCCATTCGCCCAATCCTTACCCACCTCCAATTCAAGGGGTTGTAGTATATTGTGAATGCGGCTGCTCGTTAGGTTATGCGCTAATGCACTTAGATTTACCGCCATCTCTGTCGGTTGCCAGATTACATCCTGCAATAGCTCGGCCATATAGAGCACATGCTGGCCCGAGCCGCTACCTATCTCCAATAACGCACCAGGCTCGACCAAAATGCGCTTGAGCTCTGCCAAAATCGGTTTTTTATTATTCTCCGCAGCCTGATTAAAATTTATCACTGAGATCAACCTGTGTGGCACATTTGGTGGCCGCGATTCTCCGTCACAAACGTGATCGGAGCAAGTCGTAACTTGCTTTATGAGTTTCAGACCGACTAATTACCAATTTATGCTTTCAGAATAGCGGGGTTAAGCCGACACAACCGACAAAGCTTGACGCTTGTCTGCTTTAAAAAAGCAGATAACGGAAACTAAGGAAATAGCTTCGAAAGATTCATTACAACCCAGATCAGGCTCCTCGAAGTCGGTAAATCGCGCGTAATTTAATTGCAGAAAAACACTGATGAGAATCTGTATCAAAAACATTTATTTCTGAATCAACAAATTGATGGCCTTTTTTCTCAAAGACATCTGTTACTGACATTTCACCAATGATGGCTGTGCCAGCGGGTAGAGCCGCAAAATTCTGAGCATGAGTTTCCAAATGCACCCAAGGGTTCATTGCGATATTACTGGCAAGCACCCAGTTCGAAACTCCGAGGATGTAGGAAGGGTTAGCGAAACCGTCAACTGCATAGAGATTTGCCATCTCTGATCGATCTCTAAGGTAACTGCTCATCGCATGATCCTCATCCCAATGGTACTTAAACGCGTAACAACCTGTACGCATTAGTCCTTCCATATTTTCTCGTGTGGCTGCTAAGCCTACTGGCTTCGAGCTGATAGCATCACCTCGAAAAAGCGGTGGAGCAGGGACTGTTTCAGGGATCTTAACTTCGGCTACTGCAAGAAATTCATCCTTCTCACGCTTCAAGCATGTGTGACAGTGCGAATCACCGAGATCAGTAATCTCGACCTCGAACTTTTCTTCATCGTAAAGTGGCGAATTGACGCGGCAGTTCGACAAACCACGCTCAAGGTAAGCCTTACCGAATAGTTCAGTAACAGGATGCAAAAGATAGGCGGACACGGTCACCCCAGGAACTAGCCCTCCTTTGAATCCAAACCGCTTCGCCACTTCATCCCCATGAATCTGATTCTCTGAATCCGGTACCTGATTGAATGCAATGCCCTGCCAATTAGACATAGTTCCTCCACTTTTCGCTCCGAAGTATGCCAGAAAACGCGTTTCAGTCTTGCGCGATTATCAATGGTATTAATAAAGACGATGCGTTATTTTGCCTCCACCCAAATCGAGCAAACGCTCAAAGCAAAAAGGTATACCGACATGACCGGCAAAAGCAAAAACCGACCTTTCTCTTCTCTTGTGGTTGACGGCAACGAAAAAGCCGCCGCACGAGCCATGTTATATGCGGTGGGTTTTACGGAAGAGGACTTTGGCAAATCGCAGGTTGGCATAGCATCCACTTGGAGTAACCTTACTCCATGCAATGTTCATATCAATGAACTGGCTGACTCGGCAGCACTAGGCGCCGACGAAGCAGGCGGCAAATCGGTGACATTTAATACGATTACTGTTTCCGACGGCATTTCAATGGGGTCACCCGGAATGCGTTACTCATTAGTTTCAAGAGAAGTAATAGCTGACTCAATCGAAACAGTCGTTTGCGCAGAAGGCTTCGACGGCTTCGTCGCGATAGGTGGCTGCGACAAAAACATGCCAGGTTGCGCCATGGCTATGGCTCGAATAAACCGGCCAAGCGTCTTTGTCTATGGCGGCACTATTCAACCGGGTAAAGATAGACGCGACATTGTTTCAGTCTTTGAGGCCGTCGGAAAACATGCAGCAGGTGCAATTTCAGATATTGAGCTCCGAGATATCGAAGCCACTTCCATACCCGGACCTGGCTCATGTGGCGGCATGTACACAGCAAACACAATGGCTTCAGCGATTGAAGCTTTGGGCTTATCGCTACCCAATTCTTCGGCCCAAGAAGCGGTCTCTCAGAACAAAAGGCTGGATAGCTACGCAGCAGGAGAAGCTGTTGTCCGCCTGATTGAGCGTGGCATCAAACCTTCAGACATCCTTTCAGTCGAAGCCTTTGAAAATGCTATTACAACAGTCATAGCACTAGAGGGATCTACAAATGCGGTACTCCACTTATTGGCTATAGCACATGCCGCAGGCATACCTCTGTCAATCGACGATTTTTCTCGTATCGGCATGAGAGTCCCGGTTCTCGCCGATATGCGTCCTGCTGGTCAATACGCCATGAGTGAACTGATTGAAATCGGAGGAATCCAGCCACTCATGAAAGATCTGCTAGCTGAAGGACTTCTTCACGGTGACTGCTTGACGGTTACCGGTAAAACTCTGGCTGAAAATCTCTCGGAGGTTAAACCTTATCCTGAAGATCAGAAAGTCATCCGCCCGATGACTGATCCAGTTAAGAAAGATTCACACCTCGTTATTCTCCGAGGCAATATTGCAACTGAAGGATCCGTCGCCAAAATCACTGGTCACGAAGGCCTAAAGTTCACCGGAACCGCACGCTGTTTCCATGGGGAAGAGGCGGCACTTGCCGCGATTCTGGATGGTACAGTAGTCGAAGGTGACGTAGTCGTCGTTCGGTACGAAGGGCCGCGTGGTGGACCGGGAATGCGGGAAATGCTTTCGCCAACTAGCGCCATAAATGGACGCGGTCTTTCTGACAAAGTTGCGCTGATTACGGATGGCCGGTTCTCCGGTGGCTCACATGGATTCGTAATAGGGCATATAACGCCTGAAGCTTTTGAGGGTGGAACTATTGCTTTGATAGAGGATGGCGATCACATCACAATTGATGCCGATGAAAAAGCAATCAACGTAAATGTCGACACGGCTGAACTCGACCGGCGACGCGCGAGCTGGCAACAACCAGCTCCATACGCTACTCGCGGCTTACTAGCGAAATACGCCAAATTAGTTAGCTCTGCATCTGAAGGCGCGGTTACCGGTTAATACTCCAAGCTGACACAAAAGCGCAAATAAGTCAGATTCAAATTTCCAAACCACCGTGCTCTGGCGCAGGACGGGCTCTTTGGTTGTAGAGCAGTGCTCTCAGATCACCTTTTTCTTTATCGGATAGTGTCGAAAAGTCATTGCGCAAATCAGCGCCCACTGCCATGCCGCGTTGCACGCCTTCACGCTCGCTCAACTCTTCGAACCAACGTTTAAAATACTTGAAATCTTCGATGTTTTGCCCTTGACCTTCCCAGTTCACAGTCCAGGGGTAACAGATCATATCTGCGATCGTATACTCATCCCCACATATGTAACGCTGGTTATAAAGCTGATTATTCAGAACGCCATAAAAGCGATTCACCTCATCGGTGAAACGTGTGATGCCGTAGCTCTGGTCACCTTCTGAATCTTCAAGCCGCCGAAAATGACCGCACTCGCCGGTTTTAGGACCTTGGTTAGCCATTTGCCACATCAACCATTGAGTGACATTAAATCTACCCCGCCTGTCCGAAGGGATAAACTGACCCGTTTTCTCGGCGATGTATAACATGATGGCACCAGACTCAAAGACCGATAGATGTCCCTGACCATCACCAGGGTTCTGATCAACTAGCGCCGGCATTCGGTTATTGGGACATATTTTCAAAAAATCATTACCGAACTGATCACCTTTAGCTATGTTGCATTCAATTAAGTTATAGTCGATGCCGCACTCTTCAAGCTGTATAGTGACTTTTTTTCCATTCGGAGTCGGCCAGTAATAGAGGTCGAGCATAACAGGCTCCAGTCAATAAACGAGCGACTACTATAGAGGGCTTGCCAGGGCAACGCTAGATCCTTAACCTAGCGCGCCTTGAAAAACCTAAGCGACTCTCGTAATGAAAGAAACCGAAGAAAAACTGATCGTCGGCAGTGACGAATGGTGTATTTTCCCTCAGCTAGGCATCCCAGGGGTTAAGGCCAGAGTCGATTCTGGTGCAAAAACCAGCTCTCTACACGCCTTCAACATTCATGCATTCAAACGCAGTGGTCAACCTTGGGTTTCTTTCGACATACACCCTGTTCAGCAAAACAGGAAGATCAGCGTGCGCTGTGAATCACCGATTATCGATCGACGTGTAATTAAGTCTACTAACGGAGCTGCAGAGAAACGATATGTCATTCAGACCCCGGTAAAGCTAGGAGAAAAAATCTGGGAGATAGAGCTGACACTGACAAATCGAGATACCATGGGCTATCGAATGCTTCTCGGCCGCGAAGCAATGAACGGGAGAATACTGGTCGATCCGTCGCAGACTCTGGCTTTAGGTCGTCTTTCTGAACAGGATATCCGCCAACTCTATAACATTACTGATTCCGAAGGATCCGGTCTGAAAATCGGCTTATTAGCCAGCAATCCAGAACTCTATAGCAACACCAGAATAATGGATGCCGGCACCGAAAGAGGTCACGAGATGATTTTCCTCAATATCAAAGACTGCTATATGAAACTCGACGATGAGACGCCTGAGGTCCACTATCGCGGCGGTCATATCGTCGACGACCTGGATGCCATCATTCCTCGTATCCGGCCCAGCGCTACGTTTTACGGTTGCGCACTCACGCGCCAATTCGAGAGCATGGGAATTTATTCTCTCAACAGTTCAGCCAGCATAAGCCAATCGAGGGACAAACTATTTTCTCTGCAACTGTTGATCAAAAGCGGACTTGATATCCCGGTCACTGGTTTTGCTAATTCACCTATTGATACCAAAGAGCTAATTGAGATGGTCGGAGGCGCACCACTAATCGTAAAATTGCTAGAAGGCACGCAGGGTCGAGGTGTGGTCTTAGCAGAAACAGTCAAAGCAGCTGAAAGTGTTATCAATGCCTTTAAATCTGTAAATGCTAATCTGCTAGTACAAGAGTTCATCAAGGAAGCTGACGGTAAAGACGTCCGTCTCTTTGTCATCAACAACAGAGTTGTCGCCGCAATAGAACGAACCGCAGCGCCTGGCGAATTCAGAGCAAACTTACACCAAGGGGGTTCCGCTACAGTGGTCAAGGCGACGAGTGAAGAGAAACGAATCGCTGTCAGAGCAACAAAGGCTATGGGGTTGACCGTCGCTGGTGTTGACGTGATTAGATCAAGGGTCGGTCCATTACTACTTGAAGTAAATTCATCACCTGGGCTAGAGGGTATAGAAAATGCCACCCAAAAAGATGTGGCCGGGCTTATGATTAATGCCATCGAGAAAACGTTGAAATACAAGAGAGCACTCTAAAACGCGGTTTCCTGTTTTCACGATCCCCTAAGAAACCAGTTTTTAATCAAGTTGACTTACTTAGACTAACCCATACCTCCAGCTATCAATAACTTAGAGAACAACGCGGAGCGTCAACTGGCCTTTGCAGCTATCTGGCTGTCGACAATCAATCTGAATCGACGAGCCCCCAAGAAAACATAATGTAGGGATAAGAGGGAGTAGGAGATCGGAAGGTAGAAGCTGAAATAGAGAAATAGAGAGATAGAGAAATAGAGAAATAGAGGAAACAGGCGATGATTGAACTGGTTTTAATTATTCTTTGTTTAGGCGCCTCCAGCTTTATGATTGCGTGAGTGCTGCCCGGCGTAAGCGTCGACTCCTACGGCACAGCCTTACTCGAAACGAGTATTTACGGATTCATTAATGAAACGTTGGGAGCCACACTAAAACTGTTAAGCCTGCCTTTCGTTATTCTGACTTTGAGCGTTTTTCTCATCGTCATTGATACATTCCTTCTCTGGCTGACTGACAAAATACTCGGAAACTTCGAGATCGACGATCATGGCACAACGTTTATTGCCGCGCTACTGATTACAAGCACGGATACCCTGCTCGCCCAGAGTTTCTGAGGCTTTAGTCGATAGGATACGTCTAATGAAAGCGCGGCTGACGTTTTTCCATGAAGGCGCTAATCGCTTCCTTTGCTTCATCGGCTCCGATAGCCGATATTAAGTGCTCTGCCTCAAGACGTAAGCTATCAGACAAAGGCTGATCCATGCCAGCATGCAGATTCTTTTTCATTAGCCCTAGCGTTGCAGTAGGACCGTTAGCTAACTCACAAGCATAGGCAAAGGATTCGTCTCGAAACGAATTTTCAGGGAAGACTGCATTGAATATTCCTAGACGCAAGCCATCCTCTGCATTCACCCGGTCAGCTGTGTAAAACAACTCCTTGGCTTTAGCCAGACCAATTAATCGTGGTAAGAACCAGCTGGAGCCGTAGTCGCCCGAAAGACCGACATTCTTAAACGCAGTAGTAACAAAAGCACGACTCGAAGCAACTCGCAGATCGCAAGCCAAGGCGATCGACAAGCCAGCTCCTGCCGCCGCACCCGGAAGCGCCGCTATCGTCACTTTCCCCAATTGATGCAACCTCAACGTCAGCGTCTCCTGCTTGAAAGTCAACTCGTCTATGCGCTCTGCCTCAGACTTAGGTGCACTAGATGCTCCACCCATGCCCGAAACATCCCCACCAGAGCAGAAAGCATCGCCTGCTCCCGTAATCATAACCACACCAACCCGATCGTCGGCCTCAATCACCGGTAAGAGTTCCCGCAGAGCCGGCGTAAGAATATCTCCCAGGGCATTCTTCTTATGAGGCTTATTCAAGGTAACAACTGCTACTCTATCCCTCACCGTACAAAGAAGTTCCTCCGTACCTGTATCAATTTCGACCATTTTGAACCTCGTTCTACTCTTGCACTTTCTCTACTTTGACTTCGTTCATAATTGTCTCTTGAACCAGAAATGGACCATCAACACAGAGTCGTCGACCATCCGGAGCAGCACACGCACCGCAAATACCAACTCCGCATTTGGTCAGGTAATCTATTGCTGAATAAACCTGCTCAGCACGCGCGAACTTGCGCTCAACTGCCTCAGCCGCATGCACCATGGGTGCGGGGCCACAATTATAGAAGACCATGTTGTCTCGTTCTGCTTCTGGCTGCTCTAACAGCCAGCACTCTAGTAACTCTGTTATCAAACCTTGATACCCTTCACTACCATCATCGGTCGCTATATGCGTCGTAGCGATCGCAGCACACTCATCTTTAAAGTAAAGCCGGTCGCTTGTGCGAGCACCTAAAAAAACATCAGCATTACCGAAGTCCCTCGCGATCTGATAGACTGCGGCTAGACCGGTCCCACCGGCAACGGCGACTATCCTGGCATTATTGGGAGGCGCAACACCCTCCCCGTGCGGACCTCGAACATAGACAATACTCCCAGGTTCCAGAGCCAAAAGCTTGCTAGTGAACTCACCAACATCAATCACAACGAGAGAAAACGGCTTGTCAGTTAGCGCCGAAAATGGCTTCTCACCGAGCTCGGGTATCCAGGTATAGATAAATTCACCCGCGTTAACATCGAGATCCTTATCGAATCTGAGAATGGCGATATCCTCACAGACACGCTCTACCTCCAACAACGTGTAGGGCATGAAATCCATGTCTACCTTCGCCTGAGGTGCAATAGATACAGGATATTCATTTTCCAGCGCTTTCTGCAGAGCAGCAAAAGTCTGACTTACCTCCTCCGAATCTAAACCCGTTAGAGCAGAACCTACGCCGAAAATTTGAGCGCCAGCGTCCTTCAATGCACGCACATCAGCAATACTTGTCACACCTCCACAACCAATAATCGGCACATCGACGACCTCTCGAATGTCGCGAACGCACTTCAGTGCAAGAGGTAAGACTCCGCGACCCGACATTCCACCGACCGTATTCTGCAAAACAGGCGAACCGTAGGCAGTGAAATAGGCCGGGCCTACTGTATTAATAGCGCATAATGCATCGGCGCCTCCAGCCACTGCGGCTTCCGCGATTACCGCAATGTCAGCTACATTCGGTGTCAATTTAGGAACAACGGGTATGTCCACTGCCGCTTTGACAGCCGCAGTTATTTCACGAACAAGGCCGGCGTCCTGCCCCATATCCATGCCATAACCCTTAGCGTGTGGACAGGAGAGGTTCAGTTCAAGACCATCGGAAAGCGGCGCAAGCAGCTCGGCCACCGAGACAATCTCTTCGATATTACCGCCAAATATCGATGTGAGGAGAAAGCGATCTGGAGGTACCACTAACGACGATAATTGCAATAAAGCTGCTTCTGCACCGGGATTAGTCAAGCCGACGGCGTTCATGTAACAACCCGGCGCATATTGAGTCATAATCGGTTCACGATTTCCCAATCTTGGTACAGGACCAATACTCTTAGTCGTCATAACACCAACTTCGGGTGTCGTATCAAACAAGCGTTGAATAATTGGCGTCGCAGTGGCGACAATGCCTGAAGGAATCGTGAAAGGGCCTGAAACCACTTTACCCAGGAACTCGTAGCTCAATCTATCGTGCCAGCTATAGGAAGTCGGCAGTATCATAGCAGCGCTGGACATTTAGGAACATTTCGTAAGACTAATAAATCTATAAAGAGACCTTATACCAAGGTGAGCGAGACGCTTGCTTGAGCCCTAACTAACAGCTAAGGTGCGTCGTTGGAACACCAACATCCTAATCAATGTGTTTTCTTCTTCCTTCGGGTGTCATCCCACAAGTCGCATGAGACCGGAATTCAATGCCCCAACCTACCTCTTCAGTTACGACTGACATTGTTTTCGATGACGACCGGATAATAGTTACGATGATCAATTCCCACTTTATCTTTGTCCATCATCTCGTTCAGGAACGTACTCGATCGTCGAACATCTGTACAAGTCCGCACGAATGAAAGAGCCCATCATTTGGTTTGTCATCATCGGTCTTTTATTGTTCGCCGCCGAACGGCTCAATGGACCACAACCAATTATCATCGACGAGACGGTCGAGAATCAGATCGTGAGTCTCTGGGAAACTCAGATGGGACTTCCTCCTACAGCGCAAGAACTAGAATCATTGCTTCATAACTGGATCCGTGAAGAAGTCTTTTACAGAGAGGCTCTGCGACTCGGACTCGACGATGAAGACACAATCATAAAGAGAAGACTTGTCCAGAAACTGACCTTCTTAGCGCAGGAGGTTGACGAAAGCGATATCACCCGCGCTGATCTAGAGGCTTACTACAACAACAATATCGAAGATTACACCTTGCCAGATCGCTACTCACTATCGCAGGTCTATTATTCTGATCCCATACTGACCGAAAGTATCAGAGAATCATTAAAAGCAAATGAAAATTGGCGCAAACTAGGCCAAAGATCCTTACTTCCTCGCACCCTCGTGAGGAAAAATTTAAAAGAAATTACTTCCAATTTCGGAACCACCTTCGCTCAACAAATCGATCAATTTCAANAAGGCCAATGGGTTGGTCCTGTTGGGAGNACATTCGGCCTACACTTCGTGCGCCTTGACGCCTTAATCGTGAGCGAAATCACACCCCTGCCATTTATAGAGAAACAAGTTTTGACCGACCTCATGTATGAACGCCGCGAGATTTATCTCGACAACTATTACGACGAGCTCGCAACCCAATATGAAGTCGAATATCAATAGACTACTTACGACCAGTGTAATGCTTTTACTCGCATTGCAGGCGGGTGCTCACGAGATTAGACCGGCTCTTTTAANTTTAACGCAGACTAGCGAGACAAACTATGANGTCAGCTTCAAACAACCACAGGTACAAGGACGATTTCTAAACCTCGCCGTCAAAACCAACTGCGAACAAAGCCGTCGCGATGCGAGAACCAGTGCAGCGGCCCTCCTTGAGAGCTTTACTCTAGTTTGCACGGAGCCGCTGGCTCAAATAAGAATATCCGGATTAGAGAAAACGCTTATAGACACGATGATCACCATCGAGAGAATTGACGGGAGCCGCGAAAATTATCTTGTAAATGGCCGAGAGCCTTCGATTGATANGACCCAAGGGGCTTCTACACCNGTGTACTTTGTNCTCGGNATAGAACATTTGTTTTTCGGCATCGATCATGTTCTGTTCGTCTTATTGCTACTTTACTTGATTAGTGGTTGGATGAATCTCGTAAAAGTGATCACCAGCTTCACAGTCGCTCACTCAATCACATTAGGGTTATCCGCTTTTGACGTTGTCTCGGTCGCTCAAGGCCCCGTTGAGTCATTAATCGCTCTGAGCATCGTCATGCTGGCAGCAGAGGCGTTAAGCGACACGAAAAGCCTTATCCAAAGCCAACCTTGGTTGATTACATTTATTTTCGGTTTACTGCATGGGCTTGGTTTCGCCGGCGCACTTTCTGAGATAGGCCTGCCTGAGGACACAGCGGTCATCGCTCTGTTACTTTTTAATATCGGTATCGAGGTCNGTCAACTGGTCATTATCGCGATCGCTCTGTGTCTTNCCTATTTACTTCAAATGNTCATTACTATCCCAATGCGAATCGCCGTACTGCCTGTCTATATGGTTGGGGGACTCGCGACATACTGGTTTATCGAGCGCAGCTTGATGNTCGTCGGCTGGATTTGAATCATAAGGCAGCTCTATGNTCACCANTGCTTGAACATNGAACACCCCTCACTAAAGAGTATTCCGACACGAGTGCAAAGTGAAACTCGTCGACAAACTCAGCGCTTGAGGTCGACCTGCACAGTATCTTGATTAAGTGAACTATCGAACGATAACGGGTAGTTGCGAATAACCTTTGACAAAGTTAGAAAGCACACTGACCGGATCACCAACCATTTCTATTTTCGTAAAGCGTGGTAGAAGCTCTTCCCAAAGCACTCTCAGTTGCATTTCAGCGAGTCGATTACCCATACATCGATGGATACCAAACCCAAAAGACAAATGTCGGCGGGCATCTTTCCGATCAATCAAAAATCTATCGGCATCAACGATCACGTCACTATCTCGATTACCGGAAACGTACCACATCAGCACTTTGTCACCGCTATCGATATTTTGACCGCCTATCTTGGTTTGGCGGGTTGCAGTTCGCCGCATGTACGCGAGAGGTGTTTGATACCTAATGATCTCAGCAACCATATTAGGAATCAGACCCGGGTTGTCACGTAGCTTTTTGAACTCTTCGGGGTTTTCGTTCAGAAAACGGACCCCGCCAGTAATCGAATTTCGTGTGGTATCGTTNCCACCGACGATTAACANAATCAGGTTNCCNAAATANTCNACNGGATCCATATTCCGNGTCGATTCTCCGTGAGCGAGCATGGAAACAAGATCATGCTTAGGATCNTCGTTAACTCGCTCGTTCCAGAGTTGNGTGAAATATTCTAAACATTCAATAAGTTCCTGCCGTCTCTGCTCTTCTGAGTCTACAATACCAGAGTCTGGACCCGCAGTTGCGACGTCCGACCAGCGTGTAAGCTTACGCCTGTCTTCAAAGGGAAAATCGAAGAGCGTTGCCAGCATCTGAGTAGTTAACTCGATTGAGACGAGGTCTACCCAGTTGAACTCCTCGCCACGCGGCAGCGAATCCAGGATATGGACGACTCGTCCGCGTATTAGATCTTCCATCTNCGCGAGATTGGAAGGCGCAACAACCCCGCTTACCTCTTTACGCTGATTATCGTGTTTCGGCGGATCCATCGCGATAAACATTGGCAGAGGAAATTCCTCGTCGTTGTCATCAACAACTATAGAGCCATCCGAAGAAAANTTCTCATGATCAGTGTTAACCGACATGATGTCTTCGTAACGGGTTACATTCCAAAAAGAACCAACTTCCTCATGATTTTCCTGCAAATGCACAGGCGACTCGCTACGTAGACGCTCGAAAAGTTCTACATGATAATCGTTGTGGAAGAGATAAGGGTTTATCAAGTCGATCTCATTGAGGTCAATCGTTGCAGGAGACTGGTAAGTCCATTCGGGTCTAGAATCAGGAATTCTTGCATCTTTTGCCAAAGAGCTCTCAATCTCATTCAGAACTTTTTCAGCGTCGTTTAGAACTGTTTCACTCATTGTTTTGATCTCCNAATTTCACGCTTTGTCGACTGAAGTGTAGCTTAACTTTTTTGATTTCAAGTGGCGCGCTACTTTNGCGCAGGCGCAGCAAAGTGACACCATTAATTCGACTGTTTCAGAACGACCGACTTTCACAAACATACCGATTCGCTAGCGCACAGTCATGTGAAACAACAATCCCCTCGTAGATCTTTTCGGAACGATTAAAGATGCTAGTAGCTGACCGCGCCATTATAAATCAAAAGTAAAGGTACCTTAATTAGGACTGATGGACAGCAGCGCCGAAGGATCAATTTGTTTACCCTCTAGTTCCGCAAAGTCAAAAAAATCAGTGTCAATGAGGTGCGACGGCACTACATTACACATAGATTTAAAGATCGTTTCTATGCGACCGGGATGTTTCCGGTCCCATTCTTGCAGCATCTGCTTGATGACTTGTCTCTGTAAATTGTTCTGAGACCCGCAAAGATTNCAAGGTATGACAGGAAACTCTTCTAGATCAGCGTATCTAGCTATATCCTTCTCTCGGCAATACGCAAGAGGTCTGATAACCATATTCACGCCATCGTCGCTTAACAATTTCGGGGGCATCGATTTAAGCTTTCCACCATGAAACATATTGAGAAACANAGTTTCGACCATGTCGTCTCGATGATGACCAAGCGCGATTTTATTATAGCCGTGATTTCTCGCATATTTATAGAGGATTCCCCGACGAAACCGAGAACACCACCCGCAATAGGTTTTCCCCTCTTCCACGATATCCGTGACCAGAGAATAAGTATCCTCCTCGAGAATATGATAGCGCACACCGATTGTTTCAAAGTAATCAGGCAGGACGGTTTCAGGGAAACCTGGTTGTTTCTGATCCAAGTTGACCGCGATAATGTCAAAATTGACCGGTGCGCGCTTGGACAAGCTGAGTAAAATATCCAACATGGTCAAAGAATCTTTTCCACCAGAAATACATACCATGACTCGATCTCCCTCGGAGATCATATTGAAGTCAATAATTGCCTTACTGGTTTCCCGCCGCAGGCGCTTGTGCAGTTTATTTCTTTCACGCTTGTCGTCTGCCATCAGCCCGCCATTACTTNTATACGGATGGCTCTGGATTCTACACCGATTCTTATACACAAAGAACCAGGCCTGTTGGCTCATTATACTTACACTGCTTACTTGGCTTCCAATGCAGACCACTGCAGGCGTCGTATTACTTTATCATCACGTAGATACCACTACCCCAGCAATCACCAGCATTTCAGCTACACAGTTCGAAAAGCATCTGGACATCATCGAAAGCGAAAACTTTACTGTCCTTCCACTAAAAGAATTGGTAGCCAATGCAAAGGAGGGCTCGCTCACAAGAAAGGAAGTAGCGATTACCTTTGACGATGCCTTCATAAGCATTTACACAGAAGCTTTCCCCAGGCTCAGAGCACGTAATTGGCCATTCACTATTTTTGTGGCCCCTCCTTTCGTCAACACCGGCAGCCTCTACCTTACATGGGGTCAACTCAAGGAGATGGCAGCTAGCGGCGCCTCTATAGAAAACCACTCCACGACCCATACACATATGGTCAGGCGTTTGCCCGGCGAGGACGCACTCGCCTGGNGAACACGAATGATNCATGAGGTTAAGGCCGCTGAAGCTCATCTAGCAGAGCANGGATTTGAATCATCCTTTTTTGCCTATCCCTATGGGGAGTACAATTTAGAACTATTAGAGATCATCGCATCTTTGAAACTGATTGGCTTTGGCCAACAGAGTGGAGCTATAGGTCCTTATTCAGATCTGCGGTTATTGCCCAGATACCCCTTGGCTGGCATCTATGTCGGCGAACAAGCATTCCGAGACAAACTTCGAAGCTTGGCACTCCCAGTCAAACCTTTTGTCATGAAGCCCCTTGTCGATAAAAACTACAGACCTCCCCTGCATCTCACCTTTTTAGACGAAACACTCAACACAAGTCGACTCGCCTGCTATGGTCCAGGCGGTTTAATGGAGATCGTTCANACCAAACAAAGCCTCGTCATAACTCCCATCCGGGATATACCGGTTGGGCGTTCCCGTTATAATTGCACCCTCCCGAGAGGCAATCGCTATTACTGGTTTTCGCAGCTCTGGCTTAGAAAACAGGATGATGGAAACTGGTATCCCGAACCATAAAACTAAAGTAAGAGGCTTGGCAAAATAAATTNANGGTANAAAGTTAGTTCNNATGTNGNTAGTTGACCTCNTTCAGGANNCTAGCGGGNGGAGTCCGAACAACTTTNAACGTGGCAAANGTACCGATGACGCCGATCAGCACAATACCGGTCATCGGGCCCAGCAGCCATAGTTGAGGGTTCAAATTATAATCTAGTTCGAAAATCTCCCTCTCCAGCACAAAAACTGTTATTTCCGAGCCTAATGTAGCCAGAATACCAGCGAAGAACCCAAGGACACAGAACTCAATAGCAAGGCTGCCCAATACGAGGCGACGCCCCGCACCAAGGGTTCTTAGAATAGCGTGCTGTTTCAGTCTCTCATCCATCGAAGCTTGAATACTGGCCAAGAGCACCAAGACGCCTGATGCAATAATCAAAATCAATACAAGCTCTATCGCTAACGTAACTTGGTTAATAATTCTTTGGATCTGCTCTATTAGTGCATCAACTTCGATAACGGTCATTGTTGGAAAGGTATGCAGCAATTTATTTAGGAACAACTTGTTTTCTTTCTGAAGATAAAAACTAGTCATGAAGGTCGAGGGGAACTCATCGAGAGACCCAGGCGAGAAGATAATATAGAAATTAGGCTGCATATTATCCCAAGCCACTGTCCTGATATTGCCAACCCGAGCAACCAGTTCACGACCTTGAATGTTAAAAATCAGTTCATCATCAATCTTCAGTTGATTTCTTTCCGCGAGTTCTTGTTCTAGCGACACTAAGGGCTCACCATCGTAATCGTCCCTCCACCATTCTCCAGCGATTAATCGATTGTCATCTGGTAGCACATCCGACCAGGTCAGGTTCCTTCCTGATCCTGACCGTGGACCATCGTCGCTTTCCCTCCTCAGTCGAAAATCGCGATCTTTAGCCGTTTCTTCATTAACTTTGACGATCCTTCCTCGAATCATTGGATAGAGTGGTTGAGATTCGACGCCATTGATCGTTAGCATTTTCCTTATGGGGTCAACATCTTCTGGTGATATATTTATGGCGAAATGATTAGGCGCATTTTCTGGTATCTGAGCTTTCCACTCAATTATTAGAGCTGTTCGGACGAGGAATAGAATTAACAGCAGCATAATAGCTAATCCAAAAACAACTATCTGCAAAGTGTTCTCCTGACCACGCCGACGCATGCCTGCCAGAGCTAGGCGCCATGCGCTTCCTGCCTGCATACCAACTATACTGCCACTACTCAATAAGACTTTAGAGACTATGAATAAAAGAAATAAAGAAACGGCTGCACCACTAAAAATCATCAAGGTAAGTTGCAAGTCCGCGGAGTACCACCACATCAGACCTAAAGTACCCAGAACACCAAAGCTATAAGCCATCAAGTCAGAGGCACTGGGGTCTCCAAGGTCTCGCCGAATTACTCGAACAGGTTCTATCGATCGGAGCTTTAATAGAGGAGGCAAAGCAAAACTAAGAAGGCAAATGAATCCAGTGATAAGACCCAGAAAAATAGGCCGTAGTGAGGGGTCTGGTAATTCGATCGGAATATAGGGCGACAGTATTTCGGTCACTCCAAACTGCATGCCGTAACCTATCCCGGCACCCGCTAATGTCGCTAGAAGCCCAAGGACAACGAAGATAACAACAAATACTGCATCGACTGTCTTAGGTCCAGCGCCCAGCGTCTTCATGATCGCGACATGGTCATAGTGACGAAGACTGTAACGTTGAGCCGCAAGTGCAATCGCGACGCCCGCCAAAATGACGCCTAAAAGACTTCCCAGAAGCAAGAATCGCTCACCTCGTTCTAGGGCATCACCAATTCCTTCAGAACCTTCTTTAATGCTAATCAGACGACTTTCCACACCCAGTCTTGGTTTTGCCCACTCGGCAAATTTCATGATGACCGCGGGCTCACCAGCAAACAAATAACGATAGCTAATACGGCTACCAGGTTGGACTACGTCCGTTGCAGGCACATCATCAAGATGCATAAGAACCCTGGGACCCGCATTACTAAAACCTCCGCCTCGGTCAGGCTCCTTGACTAGCACTCTGGTAACAGGAAAGCTAGCTGTCCCCACATCAAGTAAATTACCCCTAACAACGGAGAGCGCCGGAAACAGGCGACTCTCCATCCAGATTTCACCCTTGACTGGACCTCGCGCTACAGGTTGGCCTGGCAGAAACGGTGAATCTCCGGCGATCAACCTTCCCCTCAAAGGGTATTTATCATCAACCGCTTTAACAGAAGTAAACTGCGCCCTATCTTCGGAGAACACCATTGAAAGAAAGTTCATTGTGGTTGATGTCGAGAGGCCCATGGCACGCGCTTCAGCAGTGATTTCAGGGTCTATCGGAACAGATGAACTTATAACTTGGTCAGCTGCCAGAAATGTCGCCGACTCCGCCAACAACGCCTGTTGCAAACGATCTACGAACAGCGTTACCGTCGTCACCGAACCAACTGCTATAACCAGGGAAGCCAGCAAAAGACTTAATTCACCGGCACGCCAATCACGCCAGAGCAATTTCATAGCAAGTTTAATTACCGTCATCTACAACACCAAGAGCTAATTTTTAAAGCGAGCACTTAGCCCATCAAGTATTTCACCTGATTCAATTAGAATCGAACGCTGACAGCGGTCTGCCAAACGTTGATCATGAGTAACCAAAACGAGCGTAGTCCCAAATTCTTCGTTAAGTTCGAAAATCAAGTCTATGATGTTCTGTCCTGTTCCTGTATCCAGGTTCCCGGTAGGCTCATCCGCGAAGAGGATATCTACCGAAGAGGCAAATGCTCGAGCTATTGCCACTCGCTGCTGCTCACCGCCTGACAACTGCCTGGGATAATGCTTCTTTCTGTGCGCAAGTCCGACCCGCTCGAGGAGTTCTTTCGCTTTCTGCTCAGCTAACCTATCCCCTTTAAGCTCCGCAGGCAACATGACGTTCTCAATAGCCGACAGACTGGCCAGCAGCTGAAAAGATTGAAAGACAAATCCGACCAATTCTGCACGGACGGCCGCTCGTTCTTCTTCATCTAACGCAGTCAGCTCGTATTCGCGCAGAAAAATATCTCCCTCGGTGGGCGTATCCAATCCAGCAAGCAAGCTCAGCAAAGTTGTTTTACCAGAACCCGAAGCACCAACGATCGCGACGCTTTCAGATTTCTTGATTTCAAGATTAATACCTTTCAAGATGATAAGTGCACCTTCCGAGGTGCTTACTGTTTTTCCAAGGTCTTTTGCTTTGATCATTACTTATCCATCTATCAAACGCCGCATCTTTTCAGCGCTCCTAGGTCTGTTATTAACATTAAGTCCGGCCGTCAACGCCGGAACAAAGGCCTTAACAATTGTGGTCTTCGGCGACTCCATTAGTGCTGCCTATGGAATACAAACGGATCAAGGCTGGGTAAGCCTGCTTTCCGATCGTCTCAAAAATCAATATCCGCACTACACGGTAGTTAACGCCAGCGTATCCGGAGAAACCACAGGTGGAGGGTTGACAAGATTACCTAAAACTCTTGCAATCCACCAACCTGATATTTTGATATTAGAACTTGGCGGCAATGACGGTCTGCGCGGTTACCCGATAGAGAAGATCACTGGAAATTTATCCAAGATGATTTCGGAGGCCCAGTCTGCGGGCAGCACTGTCCTACTAATTGGCATGGTTTTACCTCCGAACTATGGGCGTCGATATACCCAATCTTTCGAGCGCCTTTTCCAGACCCTCGCAGATAAATACTCGTTGCCTTTTGTTCCTTTTTTATTGGAGGGCACCTCTACGGATATGACACTAATTCAACGCGATGGCATACATCCGACGGCAGAAGCACAACCCAAACTGCTAGACGATATCTGGCAAGGTTTAGAACCTCTGTTGAGGAGAGTTTTTTAATCGCGAAGCTGTTTTTCACGATCACGCCAGTCTGGCATGACCTTGCTGAGCAAACGAAAAAAATCCTTGTCATGGGAGAAATGGCGTAAATGACAGAGTTCATGCGCTACCACAAAGTCAATTAGGGGCAGCTTTTGACGCACAAGTAGTAAGTTTAGACAGATTTGACCCGAAACTGAGCAACTTCCCCAGCGTGAGCGCATTTTTCTAACGGTCAGACCCGAAGGTCGCAGATCGTCCGCAAAGAGCTTGTTTATTCGTTGCAGCTGTTCCTCAAAAATTTCTTCAGCCTGCCGCCGGTACCACCTCATTACACCCCTTTCTACCTGACTAGGAATATCCGGATTCCTACAACTCACGTAAAGCGCGGAGCCATCAAGAGTGATAACTGCAGTCTGACTTTTCACCAGCTCCAAGGCGTAACGTTCTCCAAGGAAACTAATTTCGCCTCCCCTCACATAACTATCTGCATCGTTTATTGGACGACTAGAAAGCTCAACCAAACCCTCAAAAATCCAGTCGAAATGTTTCGATAAGAAATTATTTATCTCAGACCAAGACAGATTGATCGGGACCTTAAGCTCAGCTCCATCTCCACGAACCTGAAGGTCCAGAGTTTTTCTACGTCTTCGANTAACAACAACCTCAATAACACGNTCACCATCGNATAGCTGAAGNCAATTAACAGANTCTCTACCAGANGCTAATCGTNTTACACAATCGACAGTAATCGATTGAGGGNCGTCCATTTTTAAATCAACCTGCTTTGGACCNACCTAGACAAGGAGGAGACATNGGAGCTTCGCTATTTTTGCTGCGCCACTCGTCTTCTGTATAAGTATGNANAGCCAGNGCATGGATNTCACAAGCTAGCTCTTCCTCCAAAGNTTTATTCACTAAACGATGTCTAGCAATCAATTTCANGCCNAAAAAGTCGGGAGAAACCAGAACCACTTTAAAGTGTGACTCAGATCCTGGCGGCACATTGTGATTATTACTTTCGTTAATGACTTCCAGATGCTGGAGCGTAATTGCTACACTGAGCTTTTCTTCGATCTTATTCCTAACTCGCATNAGCCCTTCTCCGTTAACGTAAATACNCCATCCCATCCAACGTCTGGAGGATCATTTATATAACTCTGACATCGTCTTAAATAAACCTCCGCCGGACCGTCCAAGGCATCGATTTCCAAACAGGCTTTAAATTCATCACAGGCAGTCACGAAATCTGCCGATTTATAAAGTCTCAAACCTTTATGAAACCGTTCGACAAGGTCTGCTCTGATTGCAGATGTTTGATTCTTTCGATCAAGCAACTCATAGACAGTTACTGGCTCAGTTTTCCCAACCACACGCAAAAGATCAAGTTCCCTCACATCTACTTCATCGGAGCAAGCTGCATAGGTGTACTCCGAAATCATCATATTGGAGCGGTAAGCTTTGTTGGCTCCTTCTAATCTTGCTGCCAGATTTACGCTATCTCCCATCATGGTATAGTCTAACCTCTGCTCACTGCCCATGTTACCAACAACCATTAAACCAGAGTTCAGTCCCATTCTTACTTTAAGAGCGGGCAGACTATNCGCTTTCCATTGCTCTCTGAGTTCGACCAATCGCTTATCCATATCAATACTTGCAAGACACGCACGTCTGGCGTGATCATGAACGACCGCGGGTGCACCCCAAAAAGCAATAATGGCGTCGCCTTCAAATTTATCAATGGTACCTCTGTAACTTAAAATGATGTTGCACATCTCCGTGAGGTAATCGTTAAGAAGATGTACGAGTTCAGTCGGAGAAAGGTCTTCGGCAATACTTGAGAAACCAGCAACATCTGAGAAAAATGCTGTCATTTCTCTCTCTTCACCACCCAATTGAACTTTTGAAGGATCTTCAACAAGATCTTCCACGACATCAGGCGAAAGGTATTGGCTAAACATGTCCCTGATCATCGTTTTCTGGCTCATTTCCGCGAGATAAAAACGAAGATTTATTAAGATAATCGACAAAAAAGCAGCTAAAACGACATAGCTCATTGAAACGATGACACCGGCAACAACGTAGACCCATGATGCAGCCACTATGAACAATAATGTGGCACCAATACTCAGTAAATTCCGTTTAAGCGGGTTTTGGATAAGCCCACTTCCAAGGAATATGACTAGCATGATAGCGGCTACTAACATCTCTATCCATGCAGGGGCAGGAATTAAAGGACCATTTCGCAACACCGTAGAAATAGTATTTGCGATTATTTCCACACCAAANACATTACCCACTGGNGTTTCAAANTCGTCGTGAGCAACTTCTGANACCTCTCCAACCAACACNATTTTNTTNTTTACAAAATAAGCTAGNTCCTCAAGCTCTTCTTCATCCTCNACAAATAGAAATTCATTAGCAGGAAGACCTATTACATCATGTAAATCGGCTGTGAAGTTACCTCTTCCAGGTAACAGCGGATAATCGATGTAAAGATCGTGGAACTGATCCAATTGAACGCTTATATTCTCTCCAATCAGCAGTCTGTCGCTTTCTATTGACACATCCTCATCTAGAAACATTGAGACTGCCTTTATCGAGAAAGGCCAAGCGTCATATAGATTGAAAATACTTTCGTGGATCCGCAATCGAAATATCCGTTCAGANATAGCGCTGTTTGCAGAAATATTCGAGTAACCGTTTACAGTCACATCGTCAAAACGCGGAATCGCTGTCTGGAGACCTGTATATTCGCCATCCTCAATTTGCCCTCGCGAAACAAGCAGCACATTCCCTGCTCTCGCAAAAGCGTCTTCTAAAGATTCGTCTTCGCCATAAGCACTCTTGAAATCAAGCAACATATCGACGCCAATAACTTTAGCTCCAAGCGTTGCTAGTCTGTCGACAATGGCCGCTAAATCCACCCTTCGCAATGGATAAGCATCATATTCCTCGTAAAACTCCCTGTCGGTGTAAACAATAATTATGTCTTCAGAGGGGTTTGTAAAAACTTCGTCGCCGAGGTGCGTTCGAAGAATGTGGCGATAGGAAAGAGTCTCGTCTTCAAGCAACGAAAAAGCTTCTTGGTATTCAAGAAACATAGCTATCAAGAAGAAGAACACGACAGCCACAGAATCAAATCGTTTTTTATGAACCACCGCGTTTCCTCAGGAGATCGATGAAAAAACTAAAGAGTTGTATCAGTTAAGTATTTAACAAAAGATATACTTGCAGCAATGTTAATTTTAACCAATTTAGATTACTGGGCTACAAATCTTCTTGCAAAATAGAGTTGTAAAGACGGGCTTCNTTTTCTCCTAAATTACTAAGTTTCAAAAGTTGATAGGACTGGATTAGTAAAGGGCGCAATTCATTTTCTTTAGGGTTNTCTTTGAAGAAGCTTCTGTAAGTATCCATNGCNGCCACAAACAATCCCTGANCCTCTAATATATCCACCTTCNGAAGAATGTCGTCCTCCACTTCGTCAAGCATAAGCAGAACCTGTGCTTCTTCGGTATCAGTTAACATCGTGAAACTACTGTCTCTTCGCGGAATGTAAACTATTCCATCTCTATCTAACACTTCAACTCTATAAGTATGCTCACCCGGACTCATATTCTTTACATTATATCGAATCATTTCGGCGGTTGACTGAGCGGGCACTTGTATTGCCTCGGCACCGTCTATGACAAGCTTATACGAAAATTCAGGACAGGCATTCCTCCAAACCAAATCAGAGTGAGTTTTAGAGAGAGTTAATTTTCGAATGGTTCGTACCTTACTGTCACAAAGCCGTTCCTCGCCTCCTAAAACACTACGTCGGACGGTTGTATAACGCTGGGCACTAGCGAACTTATTTTGGATACTTTGGTAAATAGAAGTATCCTCAGCCTCAGGTTCGGACAGGTTTCCGTCAATCACCAATATTCCGTCTTGACTAACCTTCACGATGCTGTTCTTACCCATTGATTGAGAACACTGCGCTACTTGGTCAATAACCGTGACCGAACCATTGTCACCAGTCCTGACCAAATAACCTGGAAAAAGGTATTTGCTTCTTCGAACGGGGCTCCATTTTTTTCCGTTTTTACGACTGTATTCGACTTCGCCCTGAATACCCACTAGTTTTGCTACAGGAGCATCAACTGCAAAAGTGTCTGTAACAAGGCCAGCAAACAAAAAAATAGCCAAAAATAATGGTGCAAATTTAATCGGTAATTTCATTTTCATATCGAATACTGGGATTATGACTTTCCGGATTTATAAAATCTGCTCTGGGTCGTGGGATATTAAGCGGCTAACCATTAGAACCCTCTCACCCATGTTACTTTGAGCCTTCCAGCAGATGGGCTGTGATTTTTATAAAGATTACCATTATTTCGTAATAAATTTGCGCGTAAAAAACAATAAACACTCAATTCGCCCCCGAGGACTTATTCTTATTTATTGATACATGTCGACCGTTAGAGATTTTGCGCCATCGGCGTTTACATGTCCATGTTCAACTGACTAACGGTTCTAAATCTTATTAGACATAGATCGCCTCTTGTTCCTTTCACAAAATAGTTTTACTTTTTTGCTAACGCGGCACCCACAGCTACAATCGAAATTGATGTGATGTTGTATCTATCTCAAACTTGCAATAGATGTTACTACTACTCGGTCCAAAATGAGATGTGCAGACTTTTTCCGTCTAAAACAAACTTTTTAAGCCAATCATGATTCTTTTTGTTATCTTTGACGCTAACGAGCTTAAACACTATCTTAATAAATAG